>CAZZIV010000219.1:0-5440 GCA_964654385.1 uncultured Acidobacteriota bacterium
CAGCCCGGAGCGCATAGTGCAGAGCAGTGTGGCCAGAGCCGCGCCCAGAGCGATCAGCGACGCGGCGCACCAGAACAGTCCCCCGACCCAGTACCAGAGTTGGTAATGGAGAATGATCCGGTGGATCGGCCGTAACACCAGGTAGAGCGCCAGCAAGGTCGCAAAGAGGACCAGCCCCTGCCGCGCGTGCCATTTCACGAACTCCCTCCGGGTGGCGATCAGCGAGAAAATCGCCAGAGGACCCAGGTACCCAAACACCAGCAAAAGCCGGTCCTGGTCCGTCAGCTCAACCGTCAAGTGTTCCTGTTCCATCCAGCGCCTTTATATCCGTCCGCCGTCCGCCCGTCAACCGGGGTCTTCGCCCCGACGGTTCCGCCTCGATCTCCCGGCGCTCGGTGCCGGACGTTCCGGGAACCTTCGTTCGGTCCGCCGGCGTTCCACGCCTCCTCCGGCAAAGGGCTTGCAACCGGAGCGGTTCTACGCTCCACTATGACCCTATGCCCAGATCGGCCAAGCTCACTCCAATGTTCCGTCAATACCAGGCGATCAAACAGGATCACCCGGACGCGATCCTCCTGTTCCGGATGGGCGACTTCTACGAAATGTTTTATGAAGACGCCGTCCAGGCCAGCCGGACCCTGGAGCTGACCCTGACCTCACGGGGGAAAGGGACCCGGCACGAGGTTCCGATGTGCGGATTTCCCCATCACCAGTTGGAAAGCTACGGTCCCAGGCTGGTGCTGGCCGGGTTCCGCGCGGCGATCTGCGAGCAGGTGGAAGATCCGAAAGCGGCGAAGGGGCTGGTTCGAAGAGAAGTCGTGCGGATCCTCACTCCCGGCACTCTGGCCGACGGCGCCGAACTTCGTCCCGACGAGAACCGTTGGGCGGCGGCCGCCGCCTGGATCGACGGGGTGGCCGGCGCCGCCTTTCTGGACGCGGGAACCGGTGAATTCCTGGCCTGGCAGTCTCCGGAAAACAGGGACCCATGGGAAGAGTTTACGGAGAGAATCCGCACCTTCGCCCCCAGGGAGATCGTCCATCCCGATTCCATTCCCTGGCCCGCCCCCTGTCGCTCGGCGGTCTCCCGGGAAGCGTTGCTGACTCCGGTCGACCCCTACCCTTTCACCTTTGACGCCGCGGAAGCCTTGTTGCGCCGACATTTCCAGGTCGCTTCCCTGGACGGGTTCGGCCTGCGGGACAAACCGGCCGCCGCCGCGGCGGCAGGAGGGCTGCTGCTCTACCTGCAGGACACCCAGAAATGCGGCCTGGAACATATCGACGGCCTGATGCTCCACGAACCGTCCCGGCATCTTCTCTTGGATGGAGCCACCCGCCGGAACCTGGAAATCGACCGGGGCCTCCGGGACGGAGGGCGGAAGAACTCCCTGTTTCACGCCGTCGATTCCACCTGCACGCCGGCCGGAGGCCGGCTCCTGCGCAGGTGGCTTCTGGAACCGCTCATCGACCAGGAAGCGATCCAGGATCGACTCGACGGCGTGGAAGAATTGCTCCTGCATCCCGAATTAAGGGCCGCGGCAAAGGACGGGCTGGCCGGCGTCCTGGACATCGAGAGGCTGACCGGCCGGATCGTCGCCGGAACCGCCGGGCCCCGGGACCTGGCCGCCCTGCGATCTTCGCTGCAAGGGCTCCCGGGGCTTCTGGATTCCCTCTCCCCGCTACGGTCCCGACTGGCCCGGGACACCCTGGACCGCCTGGACCCCTGCTCCGACCTGGTGGATCTGCTCGCCTCCGCCCTGGTGGACGAACCGCCGGTGTCGATCAAGGACGGCGGCGTGATTCGGAAAGGGTTCCATCCGGAACTGGATGAATTGAACCTGATTCGGCAGGACGGCCGGTCTTTCATCGCCTCGCTGGAACAATCCGAACGGGAGGCGACCGGGATCGGTTCGTTGAAGGTTCGATTCAACAAGGTGTTCGGCTACTTCATCGAAGTGACCCGTTCGAACCTGGAGAAAGTCCCGGAGCACTATCACCGTAAACAGACAATCGCCAACGGCGAGAGATTCGTCACGCCTCAGCTCAAGGAGTACGAGGCCAAGATCCTGAACGCCCAGGAACGGATCGAATCCCTGGAGGCGGAACTGTTCCGGGACCTTCGGTCGACCTTGGCCGGCTCGGCTTCCAGGCTGAAGAGCGCGGCCCGGGGAACCGCCGTGCTGGACGTTCTTTCCGGGCTGGCCGAAACCGCCTACCGCCGGGACTACCGGAAACCGGCGGTCGTCGCCGGGACCGGACTGACCATCCGGAACGGCCGCCACCCGGTGGTGGAAAAGAATCTGGTCGGCCACCGGTTTACGCCCAACGATACGGAGATTCACACCGACGGGAGGGGGATCGTGATCCTGACCGGTCCCAACATGGGAGGCAAGTCCACCTACCTCCGGCAGGTCGCTCTGATCACCCTCCTTGCCCAGTCCGGATCGTTCGTCCCGGCGGACGAGGCGGAAATCGGGATCGTCGACAGAATCTTCTGCCGGGTCGGCGCCTCGGACAACCTGGCCGAGGGACAAAGCACTTTCATGGTCGAGATGACGGAGACGGCAAATATCCTTCATCATGCAACCGGGAGAAGCCTGGTTCTGTTGGACGAGATCGGCCGCGGGACCTCCACGTTCGACGGGCTTTCCATCGCATGGGCCGCCGTGGAATACCTGCATGGGTTACGGGGCGGCGCCCCGAGAACCCTCTTCGCGACCCATTACCACGAGCTAACCGAGTTGGCGGTCCAGTACGATTCGATCGCGAACTATCGGCTCGCGGTTCGGGGAGGCGGAGACGGGGTGATCTTCACCCACAGGGTGGAGGAGGGCGCTTCGGATCGTTCGTACGGGATCCAGGTGGCGAAGTTGGCCGGCGTACCGGCGGCGGTCATCCGAAGGGCGAAAGAGATCCTGGCCAACCTGGAGAACGACGCCTACGGGAGAGACGGGCTCCCCAGGCTGTCCCGATCTCTTACAGCGAAACCGCGAGGCTCCAAGGCCCAGCCGACTCTTTTCCCGATGATGCAGCCGGCAGCCTCGGAACCGCCGCCGGAATCGCAAGACCCGGCGGTCAAGGAGGTCCTGACCATCCTGAGAGCCCTGGATCCGGACCGCACGACGCCGATCCAGGCTCTGCAGCTACTGTCGGAGATCACCGAGAAACTGAAGGAGACGGATTGAGCGGCCAGGGTTAACCCGCTTTATGCGGGTCAGAAGGAGACCAGCGCCTCTTTTTCGTCCTTGAACGTTTCGAACACTTCCTCGAGCTTGGTCAGGGAGAGGAGGTCATAGACTTTCCCGGAAGGGTTCAGCAGTTTCACGTTCCCGCCCTTCTCCTTGGATCGCTTGTAGCAAGCCACCAGTTCGCCGATGCCGGCCGAATCCATGTACGAAACCTTTTCCAGGTTGAGCAGAATGTGATGATTGCCTGCGTCCAAAAGCCCCTGCACCGCATTCCGGAGTGCCACATCCCCTTCTCCGATGGTGATCTTTCCCGAAAGGTCGATCACGCTCACATGTCCGATCTGTCTCACGTTCGCTTTCATGGATCTGCCTCCCCGCCGGTATCAACCGGCCTTCAAGTCTTTTTCCAGGGTCACTCGCATCCCCCGGCCGTTCCTGAAATCAAAGCGGACGTCATCCACGAACGCCCGGATCAACAGCAACCCACGTCCCGTGGTCCGCATCAAATGATCTTCATCCCTGGGATCCGCCGCTTCCGCCGGATCGAATCCCGCTCCGGAGTCCTGGACCTGGACACGGACCCCCCGGTCCGTCGCTTCCAGCAGTATCGCCACCTCCTTGGATGCGTCTCCCTGGTTTCCGTGCTTGATCGCGTTGATCGTCGTTTCCCTGACCGCCAACCCAAGATTCAGTCTCTCATCTTCGTTGAACCCGGCCAATTCGGCCATCTTTTCCGCCGCGACATGCACCAGGTCCACAAGCTGAACCCGGCTCGGAATCACGATTTTGACATGGGTCTGCGTATTCATATCCTTCCGGAAGCACCCGGGAATCTCGGAGTTCGACGAAAGGAATTTTACCGGTATTCGTCAGAATAGCAAGTGTAGGCTCAGGACCACCGGATCACCGTGGAAGCCCAGGTCAGGCCTGCTCCGAACCCGGTCATCAGCACGTTCATCCCCGGCCGCAGGCGCCCTTCCCGCACGGCGCCGTCCATGGCGATCGGAATCGTCGCCGAAGCCGTGTTCGCGTACCGGTCGAGCGTGATCAAGGTTTTCTCTTTCGGAATCGCCATCCGCGCCAGTCCGGCGTCGATGATCCGCAGGTTCGCCTGGTGGGGAATGAACAGATCGATTTCATCGCTGCTCACCCCCGCCGCTTCCATGGCCTTCGTGGACGCATCGATCATCGCCCTGACGCCGAATCGGAAGAGCGTTCTCCCGTCCATGTGGATGAAGTGCTCCCGGGCCTGCACGGTCGCCTCGGACGCGGGACGCCTGGATCCGCCTGCAGGCTTGTAAAACAACTTCCCGCCGCTTCCATCCGCTCCCAGGTGGTGTCCGAGAATTCCGCCGCCGCTGTTCACCGAACCGACCACCACGGCGCCTGCGCCGTCTCCGAACAAGGCCGTAACCTTCCTGTCTTCGGGGTCCACGATGCTGGAATTGATATCGGCTCCGATCACCAGGGCGCGCCGGGCAGCCCCGGTTTGAACGAACTGGGAGGCGACCACCAGAGCGTAGACGAACCCGGAGCAGGCCGCCTGCAGGTCGAACGCGGCGGCCGGATCGGCGCCGATCCGCTCCTGGATGATGCATGCCGTCGATGGGAAAGACATATCCGGCGTATAGGTGGCACAAATCAGCAGATCGACCTCTTCCGGGGCGACCCCGGCGCTTTCGAGCGCTTTCAGGGCCGCCGGCGTCCCCAGGTCCGAAGCGCCGGTCCCCGGCTCGGCGAAACGCCGTTCCTTGATGCCGGTACGGCTCAGGATCCAGTCTTCCGAGCAGCCGTAACGCTCCGCCAACTCTCGATTGCGGAGGACAGTTTCCGGCAGGAAAGACCCGGTGCCCAGAATCCCGGGCCGGCACGCATGGTCCGTCATGAGAACCCCTCCCTCTCCGCAGACCGCCGACAGCAGGCGGTATCGCGGAAAATGTTACCTAACCCCGCTTTTCATATACGGCTAAACACGCCCGGGCACCAGTTTTCCTGGATCAGGACGATTCCGGCGTTGGTCGCCCGCTCCGGCGGAGCATCACCGCCTCCATGACTTCTTCCGGAGAAATTCGCTTTTTTCCCGCTAAATCGGCCAAAGTTCTCGCGACGCGGAGAATTCGATGACAGCCCCGCGCCGACAGCCCGTAGAGCCGGGCGGCCCGCGCCAGGGCGGAGCGAACCGGGGGGGACATCGGGGCGGCCAGCTCCCGCTCCGCAACGGTCAGGACTGCGTTTCACCTTCCGAGGCCCGGGCC
>CAZZIV010000220.1:0-5434 GCA_964654385.1 uncultured Acidobacteriota bacterium
TCCCGATACTGCGTGGTGTGAGCATGTATGAGCGACTGCTCATTCGGCGTGGTGCTGACGCGGGCGGCGCCCCGTTCCAGGATTTCCGAGGCGGTCAGTTCCTCGCCGTTCGCTTCGTACGGATCGGTCACGCCGAAAATCTCCGCCATGAATTGGACGACCTGTTCCGCCCGGTCCCGTTCCAGTTGGGCCTGGTCCCGCTCCTTCCGGATCCGGTTCGCCTGCACCGCCAGCAGGACGCCGGAGACCATGAGAAGCAGCAGGATCAGCGCCGCGGCGCCGACGCCGATCCGGTTCCGGCGGATGAATTTGTTCGCCCGGTACCCGAAAGTGTCCTTCCGGGCGGTGACCGGCAGGCCGGCCAGGTGACGCCGGATGTCCTCGGAGAAGTGGGCCACCGAGGGGTAACGGCGTTGCGGCTGTTTGCGGAGGGCCATCAGGACGATGTTGTCCAGGTCCCCGGTCAGTTGCCGTTGCAACTGGATCGGATCGCCCCCTCCGCCGGTTTTGCCGGCGGCTCCGGTGACCACGGTGCTGGGCCGTTCCACCTCCTCTTCCAGGATGATCCGTCCTAGTTCGGTGGCCGGCCGCCCCTTCAACCGGTGGGGGCGCAGGCCGGTGAGCAGGATGTAGAGGAGGACACCGAGGGAATAGATGTCGCTGGGAGTGCCGACCTGCCTCCCTTCGATCTGTTCCGGGCTGGCGTACCGGGGGGTCATCGGCCGGATCCCGCTGACCGTGAACTCCATATCTCCCGCCAGGTGATCCGGGTTGACCAGCTTGGCGATTCCGAAATCCAGAAGTTTGGGCGTCCCGTCCGCGGTGACCAGAATGTTCGACGCCTTGATGTCCCGGTGAATGACCAGGTTCTGGTGGGCGAACTGCACCGCCCCGCAGACCTGCCGGAACAGTTCCAGCCGCTCTCGGAGAGACAGGTCGTTCTGTTCGCAATACTCGTCGATCGGCGTCCCGTCGATGTACTCCATCACGAAGAACGGGAGCCCGTCGCCGGTGGTGCCTCCGTCGAACAGGACAGCGATGTTCGGATGGTTCAGGCCGGCCAGGATCTGGCGCTCGATCCGGAAGCGACGCAGCATCTCTTCCCGGTCCTGGTCATGACGGATGATCTTCAGCGCCACCCGTTTCTGATACTCGTCATCGGCGCGAACGGCCAGGTAGACTTCGCTCATCCCTCCTTCGCCGATCTTGCGAAGGAGCCTGTAGCTCCCGATGGTCGTGTCCGCCAGCCGTCCGGGATCGGGTCCGGAACGGAGGGGAGGAAGGTCGGAGACCTGCTGCGCCGCCGGACGTTCCAGGAAATCGTTCGCGTCGTCGTGGGAGGCCAGGAGGGACAGAACCTCTTGCTTCAGGGCGTCGTCGTCTCCGCAGGATTCGGCCAGGAACGCCTCCCGCTCTTCGCCGCTCCGCTGCAGCGCCTCCTGGAAAATCGACTCGATCCGGGCGAACCGGTCACCGTTCATCCGGTTCCTCCCCGTCGGTCATGTACCGGTGCAGCCACGCCTTCGCCATTCGCATCCGCCGGGTCACCGTCGGCGGCGACACCTGCATGATTTCGGCGATCTCTTCGTTCTTCATTCCCCCGAAGTACCGGAGCTCGACGATTCTCCCCAGTACCGGATCGAGCCGGCTCAATTCCGTCAGGGCCTCGTCCACGGCGACCACTTCCGGATCCTGGCCGGATGCGATCTCCGCCACGTTTTCCAGGGGGATGTTCCGGGCTCCGCCGCCCCGTTTGGCGCCGCTCCTGGCCCGGGCGTGATCGACCAGGATCCGGCGCATGGTGTTGGCGGCCAGGGCGATGAAGTGGACCGAGCTTTGCCATTCCACATCCCGCTGATCGATCAGACGGAGATAGGCTTCATGGATCAACGCCGTCGCCTGCAGGGTGTGGTCTTTCCGCTCGTTTCTCATGTAGCCGGCGGCCAGCCGGTGCAGTTCGGCGTGGACCAGCGGCATGAGCCGCTCCAGCGCCTTGTCGTTTCCCTGTCTCCACTGGGAGAGAAGGGCGGTGGCTTCGTGGTCGGCCAAGTCAGTTTCCCTCTTCCGGAGGCGTTACCAAGGACTTCATCAACCCGGCGTACTGTTTTTCGATGGTGAAACCGTAGGCGTAGAAATACTCCGGCCGGAAGAAGCCGGTGGTGACCGTCTTGACCCCTGCGGCACGCAGCCGGTTGCAGAACTCATGCATCAGGGCGTCGGCGACGCCGATTCTCCTGTACGGCTCCGCCACCACGATTTTCTCCAGGTGGGCGGCTTCTTCCTGGTCTCCGATCTCGTAGAAAATGCCGCCGATCACCTGGTTCCGCTGGTTCAGCGCGACCAGGTACTGGTGCTCCATACGGAAACGGACGTCCATATTGGCCGCCAGGAACAGCCGGTGCAGCCGGCCGACTTCCCTCGGGTTCATGGCGTGGCGGATCCGGAACGGGTTCCCATCCCGGTCTTCCTGGAACACGACGACTTCACTTTGCTGCCGGCCGCCGAAGTCGGCTTCCACGAACGCGGCGCTGTCCTCCGGCCGGAGGTGGGGGAAGGAGAGACGGGTCAGGAAATAGTCGTCGTCCGCGCTCAAGTCCAGCCGGCTCCGAAGGTCGGCGATGGCGTCGGCGACTTCCTCCGGCGTCAGCTCCCTCTGCCGCAGGTCGTCCACAACCTTTTCCAGCCCTCGGGCGAGAGGCGCCGGGGCGTTCCGGAACACCGTGTCCCGGAAAAAACGAACCCGGGTTTCCGGGTAGGTAGGAACCAGCGACGCCAGGTGGTAGGTTTCAAACAGCTCCCGAACGGTGCGCGCGCGAGCCTGGGAGGTCGGATCGGTTCCCAGTTCGGCCCAGCGGCAATACCGCTCCACGGCGAAGTGGAGCTTCATCGGCCGAAATCCCCCGGCTTCCACCTGTTCCAGGAATCGGGGGAGGTCCGGTTCCAATTCCGCAGGGATCGATCGCAGAACGTCGATCCCTTCCTGTTCCCCCAGCACGTCCAGGAAGGAAGCGTAGACCGTTTCCCTGCCGACCAGCCCCTGGAGCTTCGGATACTCCTTTTCCACCTTGAGGATGAAATGGGAGCAAAACTTCTCCAGCATTTCGCGAAGGTTTTTATGCCGGCCCCGCATCGTCACGGAGACCAGCCGGGCGCCGGTATGGTAGTCGTGGGTCGGCGCCACGATGTTGGAAGGTTCCGGTTCGAAGATCTCCCATCGCCGGCCGGTCCGGTTCCAGAAGTCCACGTAGGCGTTCAGGGTCGTCCGGGCCAGGAACGGCCAGATCTTTTCGAACCGGTCGTCTCCGGAACCTTTCCGGGAAAGGCGGCGCAACGCCCGGTCCAGGGTCTCCCCGGCGATGAACTCCTCGCTCCAGAGATCCTGGTTCTCCCAGAACCCGCCGAACTCCTCGGCCAAAGGGGGTTGCTCGGGAGATTCGCCGCAGAGAAGAAGCCAGAAGATTTCGTCCTGGACCTCTTCAGAGGGCAGATCGTGGTTCACGTTGGCGGCGATGTCGAACGAGCCCTTCAGGCGCGTCTGGACCGTGACCCGATAGACCGATTTGCCGTGATTCGAACCGAGCAGGCGGATGAACACCCCGCCAGGGGGAATGTCGTTGAGGCGGATCGTGACTCCCCGGGAGAACAGGAAGACCGCTTCCCGAAGGAACGGGGTGGAGATGACGGCATCCAGGAGGCGCCGCCGGTCCTCTTCCGGGGCCGACTCGTCGAAGACCACCACGTCCGACCACCGGTACTCTTCACCGGTTTCCGGATCCACGGCGATTCGAGACGGGACCCCGAGCCACTGGCGGAACCCGTCCTGCAGGGTCCGGATCGCCTCCCGGGCGTGTTCCCGGATCCGGGGATCGGTGCCGAAGGCGATCTCCCGTGCCAGAAACATCCGTACCTCCCGGTAACGGGTCGGATGGCAGGTGCCGTAATCGGCCAGGAACCGGAGAATCGAGCCGCCGGCCCGCAGCCGGTCCCCGCCCGGTTCGGTCGGCCGTTCACAAACCTCGGCGGCGGCTCTGAAAAACGTGCGCAGCTTGTCGGTGGAGAGGGTGCTCTCGCAGAGAGGGTCCCGGGCCGGGCCGTCCAGAACCTCCGGCGAAAAGGCCAGGAAGTTGTCCAGGGTCGTCGGGAAGACCGACTCTTTCTCCGCCGGAACCAGGATCTGGAACGCCCGGCTCCGCACCTGCGGCAGGGGACAGGCGGTGGTCCGCCGCAGGAGCAGGAGGGCCGGTTCGACCACGGCGCCCCCTTTCCTGCTCACCACCTTCTCCAGGAAATCCAGGGCGGCCAGCGCGGCCGACTCCTGCAGGGAGGCGACGGCCATGGCCGCCAGGTGCAGGTCGTCCAGGTCCGGGTGGGGATGGTCCGCGAGTAGGCCGGCCGCCTTCTCCTGTTCGTCGCTCAGGGTCTCCGGCGAGATGTAGCCGCCCCATTCCAGGTTCTCCTGGCTCCGTCCCGGCCGTTCGAACGGCGCCAGGTCCAGTTGAATGAACTCGACCAACTCCCGGTTTCCGAGCCACATCGAGGGGGCGGTCAACAGCGAACCGAGCTTCAGGACGCCTGGTTTGTGGCGGTAGAGACAGGATCCGACCTGGGTGCATCCGTCCTCCACTTTCCGGACCATCAGCATTTTTTCCGAGGAAGGGAGCCCGATCCGGTCCTTCCGGATCACCAGGTCCTGGGCGACCAGGCCGAGGGCCTGGAAAAGCCAGTTGGGGAACTCCAGTTCCCGCCCGCCGATATGGAGGATCGTCCGGCGGTAGAGCCGTTCGATCACTTCCCGGAAGTTGTTTTCGACCGTTCTTCTGCGGGGGGTCCCCTTGGGGGTCAGTTCACCTTTTTCCGGATCCAGGTCCCGGTCGATGATGCTGAAGTCCACGATCCGCTCGAACGGAGCCAGGAAGCGGTTCACCGAGACCACCACCGAACGGAAGTGAGTCTTGATCTCTTCCGCGGACAGCCCCTCCAGGTTGGCGGCCCGGTAGGAGGGATCGGGGTAAATCAACGCGGTGTTGTATTCCCGGTGGTCGCCGACCAGGAAGACCCGCCCCACCGATTCGAAGTCACGGAACGGGTTCTCCACCCTCTGGGGAGCGATGGTTTCTCCTTTGATGTTTTTGTAGATTTCCTTCTTTCTGTCCACCAGGCGGATATGGCCGTCCTGGTCCATCTCCATCAGGTCGCCGGTGGGGAACCAGCCTTCTTCGTCGAAGGGCGCTTCGGCTTCCGGCGGGTCCAGGTACCCGGCCAGGCCGTCGTCGGACTGCACGGGCACCTGCAGGTAGCCGGGCAGCAGGTGGAACAGCAGCCCCTGGTCCGTCGAGCCCTGCACGTTCGACTCACCGCGCAGGGCGTTCACGCCGCCGCCGGCAATCCCGATGTTGCCGAGCAGCAGCTGCAGCATCGCGTAGGAGCGCACGTT
>CAZZIV010000221.1:0-5425 GCA_964654385.1 uncultured Acidobacteriota bacterium
GAGCCGCGAACAGCGAACGGCAGGACCTCCCCGGAGAAGGTACCCGGCTGAACGGCCGGCTCCGGAGAGCGGTCCAGAGGCCGGACTCCACCAGGAGCGCCCGGACCGATTCCCCGTCCAGACCGGCCGGCGGGTCGCCGGTGAAGTGGTCCAGGGAAACCTGGTCCCCACTCGAATCCAGGCGGACCACCACCGAGATCAGCGCCCGGCGCTCGCCCCGGTGGATCGCTTCCACCTTACCGGCGCCGGGGGAGGTGAAACGGACTCCCTCGGATTTCCGATCTTCGAACAGCAATTGTCCCAGTTTCACGTCGTCGCCGACCCGGACGTGCATCCGGGCCTTCATGAACGGGTAATCCTCGGCCATGACGGCCACGCGGGAGACCTTCGGCGCCGTATCGACCCGCTGTTCCGGGTCGCCGGTGACCGGCAGTCTCAAGCCGCGCTTGATCACATGCACAGCCATGTACTCTCCCTCAAGGACGGTTGTCGTGTCGAATGGGGGAACGGGATCCCCCGATTTGAAGGGAAAGGATAGCAGACACAAGAGAAGAATAAAGGGGCGGGGTGGTACCATTAGGGACAAGGGAGGAGAACCGCCCGGAATCTGTCGTGATGGAGGATCGAGTGATGAAGCCGGACATACCTCTGGTGAAAGATTGGATGAGCGAGCCGTGGAAAACCATCGGTCCGGACGAAGAAATGGCAAAAGCGGTCGAACTTCTTTCCGGAGAAAGATTTGCCGCGATTCCCGTCGTCGACGACAACCGCCGCATGGTCGGTATTCTCAGCGAGAAGGACTGCCTGAGGGCGATTTCCCGGTGGATCTACGAAGGGGTCGCAGGGGGCGCCGTCCGGAACTACATGTCGCCCGCCCGGGCGAGGATTTCCCCGGGAATGGACCTCCTGACGGTGGCCGGGAAGTTCCTGGAAACGAACTTCTCCTGTCTCCCGGTTCTGGACGGAGAAGAACTGGTGGGCAAGATCCATCGGCACGACATTCTGATCGCCTTCACCCGGTGGCAGGCGAAGCTCGATGAGGTAAACGCCCAGGCGGGGAAGGAGACCGATCGGCCGTCTTCCATTGAAGAGATGCAGCGCGTCATCGGCTCGTTGAATCGGGACCAGGCGGCGGAACGGTTCCGGAAGAGCTGAACGGCGATGCCCCGGTCAGTCCTGTACGTCCCGGCCTCCCGCCCGAGGATGCTGGCTAAGTTCGCTTCCCTGCCGGCCGATTTTCTGCTCCTGGATCTGGAAGACGGCGTGGCCCCCGGGGCGAAAGGCGCCGCCCGGGAAGCGTTGGCCGCCGCCGCCGGGGAGGGCCTGCTTCCCGCCCACCGGAACTGGGGGATACGGGTGAACGGTTCCGGTCTTGCCGGCGGGGAAGACTACGAGAACGATTTGCGCCTGGCGGAGGAGATCCGGCCGCCCCGGGTTGTGCTGCCCAAGGCGGAGGAGCCGGGAGAGGCGGCCCGGTTCTGTGAACGGTGCGGGAGCTTCGACGCCGACGCCGGGCTGATGATCGAAACCGCCGCCGGCCTGGGGCGGGTGAGGGAGTTGGCGGCGGTTCCTGGAGTGGCGATGCTGATCTACGGCTCCGCCGATCTCCGGCTTTCCCTGGGCGCCCGTCCCGATCGGGAGCGATCCTGGGAGAGGCACGCCATGGGGGAAATTCTCCTGGCGGCCCGGATGCACGGCAGGACCGCCATCGACGCGGTGTACTTCCGATTCCGGGACCGGGAAGGACTGGTCCGGGACGCGGAGATCGCCCGGGGGCTCGGGTTTGACGGGAAGTCGTGCATCCATCCGTCCCAGCTCGCCCCGGTCCACCAGGTGTTCTCCGCCGCGCCGGAAGAGACGGCCTGGGCCGAGAAAGTGCTGTCCGCCTGGGAAGAACTGGACGGGGAGGCCCGGGGCGTGATCGTGGTGGACGGCGAGATGGTCGAATCCCTTCACCTGCGCGTGGCCCGGAAGATCCTGGGCGGCTGAGGAAACCGGTTCCCGGTGTTTACGACCGGTCGCAGGCATCTCCGATGCCGTCCCCGTCCCTGTCGGCTTGATCTATACTCGTCTCCCCACCCATAAGGACCCAAATTCGAGCAGCCGCGCCATCGTAACATGGCAGATAAACTCGCTAAATTATAATTATTTCACATACCGATCTCTTTTTTCATTTGCAGCTCACCGTCGACGTTCCGCTCTCCATCGGCGAACGGGTCGTAAGAGAATTCCTTCCCGGTGAACCGGACGATCAACTGATACGCCTCGTCCCGGACCAGGGCAGGGGTTTCCGGCCCCAGGAGTCCCAGGGCCAGCACCGCGCCTCTCCTGTCCCCGGCGTCGATCAACTTCGTCGCCTGGTCCAGCCTGTCCAGTGGGTCGGATTCTGCGTCTTCCGGCTCTCCTGCCGTTTCGGCCGGCGGGGCGCCTGCTTCCGGAGACAGTTCCCGAGGATGCGTGTGTTCGATCTCCAGAGCTTTGGTTGCCCGGTCGGTCATCATGACGATTCCCGAGAGGATCGCCAGGACGATTCCGGCCGCCGCGACCAGCTTCAGAATGGCGTACCGTTTCTTCGGCGCGTTCACGATGTAGTACAGCAAACCGGAGAGGATCAGCGCGCCGCCCAGGGAGGCGACCACCGCCGGACCCGAGGGAAGGTCCATCCGGTAAGAGCCGGCCAGTCCGATCACGCAGGCGGCGATCCCGGCGATCCAGCCGATCGCAAGGCGGGAACTGATTTTCTCCGCGAACAGGCTGGCGATCACCGCAGGGATCACCAGGAACGAGAAGACCAGCAGAACGCCGGCGATCGCCACCGAGGAGGTGATCACGAAAGCGAAGGTCATGTAGAAGATAAAATCCCAAAGCCGGACCTTTCTTCCTTCGGCGAACGCCTCCTTCGGCTGGAACGAGATCTGGAAGAACCGTTTTCGAAGGAGGAAGTGCAACGTTCCTACCACCGCGTAGATCGCGGCGGTTTTGGCCACGGTCGGCCAGCGGACCCACAGGATGGCGCCGACCAGGGATTCCTTGATGTGTTCCGCCCCTTCCGGGGCCCGGTCCGCCACCAGGATCGCCGTGGCCAGGGCGACGGCGTAGACGATTCCGATGATCGCCTCCTGGGGAATTCGTTCATGGCGCATCCGGGTCAGCGAAAAGATCGCCGCCCCGACCAGGGCGAACCCGAGGGAGAACAGGTAGACGTCCGATCCTTCGTGGCCTGCGCCCAGGAGAAAACCGAAGGTGGCCCCCAGGGCCGCCAGTTGGGCCAGGGCCAGATCGACGAAGATCACTCGTCGCTGGATGACGTGCAGCCCCAGGTAAGCGTGGATGCCGACCAGGACGACGCACGCGGCGAACGGGGCCGCCATGAGCGCAATCATGTCGTTCATGATTCGTTCCGTTCCTTTCGAATGCTTTCCAGCAGCTTGTCGATCCACAGATCAATAAGCTTGTCATAAGTCGGCGCTTCCGGGGATCCGCCGGTGGAGATCGGCACAAGGACCGCGTCGGCTCCGGTCTTCCGGGAGATGGTCGCCGGTTTGGCCGGATTGAAATAGTTGGCCGTGAGGATCACCCGGATCTCCTCGTCCTCGATCAGTTTCAGAATGTGTTCCACGTGCCGGGGCGTCGGCGGGATGCCTGGTTTCGGTTCGATGAACCCCCGGACCTGCAAGCCCAGGAGGTCGGTGAAGTAGACCCAGTTCTTGTGATAGGTAATGATTTTTTTGCCGCGCAGGGGAGCCGCTTTTCCCAGCCACCCGCCCATTCGGTCCAGGAGCATGCGCCCGCTTCCCCGGGGATATTCCTTTCCGGCCAGGAAGTCGTGAAGCTTCCCGTTTCGGGCGAGCTTCGCCAACGTCTTTCCACCCAGGAGATCCACCAGTTCATCGCCGAACGTCCACCGGTAGAGATGGTCCACGAGGAGATCGGTGTTCTTCCTGTATTCCTCCGAATGAGCCGGGTCGATCCGCAGGAATCCTGCCAGGATGTTTTCGGAGATCTCGACCATGTTCAGAGGGCTGGTGTGAATGTGAGGGTTCCCGTAGACGTGTACATCTCCTTCGCTCCTGGACAGGGATGTGGGGATTTCCTTCAGCGGCACACCGCTCCAGGCGGCCACGAAACCGGGCCCTCCTTCCAGGATTTTCCGGTTCCCGGCGGTATCCAGCAATCCCGGCACCCAGAGTTCCAGATCCAGGCCGGTGGTGACGAACAGGTCGGCCCGCCGCATCAGGGCGCTGTAGGACGGTCGAGGCCGGATGAAGTGAGGATCCTGGTTGCCTGCGGCGAGGGAGTGGACATCCACCCGGTCTCCGCCGATCTCTCTCGCGGCCCAGGCGTAGTCGGGGAGGGTGGTCACCACCAGGAGTTTCGATCCGGTTTCACCGGCGAAGGCCGGGGTGCCGAGCGTGAGGATTAACAGGATAGAAGAAATCAACAGGGAGCGTACCGAAGGAAACATGCGCATGAGGGACTCCTAATAGCTTTCGTGTTTGTGCGGCCCGGCGGCGAAGGTCACCTGGAACCAGGCCCTGTTGTCGTCCATCGGCCCGGACGCCATGGCGACGTCCCGTTCGGCCCGCTGTACCTGGAACCGGAGCCGGACGAATTCGCTCTCCCAATAGGTGACGTACGCGGTGAGCGCCCGCTGGTTCATCCCCGGCTCGAACAAGGCGGCCGGATCGATCTCCGCCCGGTCGGAAACAAGGTCGGCGTCATCAACACGAACTCCGAAGTACAGGTTCCGGATCGCCTGCCAGGTGGCGTAGACATACCAGGAGTCGGCGCCAACTTTCGATCCGTCCGGTTCTTCGAACAGGCTGCGAATGAATTCACCGCGCACCACCAGGCCCTTATGGCGACCTTTCCCTTTCGGCTGCCACAGGTAGTTGAAATCGATGCCGCCGACCTTCGTGTCCCGGCTCCCGTCCGCGTTATTGGGGCCGGTAAGGCCGGTGAGGCCGATTTCCACGTAGGACCAGTCTCCCAGGTCGAAGAAGCCGGTATGACGCAACAGGATCGACGGATCGGAGAACTGGGCGCCGGCGAAAACACTGGTGTTATCGCCATTGGTGATTTCCACGGTCAGGCTGTTGCTGTCGGCCCACAGGGGGGGTAGCTTGAAGTCCACACCGGCTCCGAGCCCGATCAGTCCTTCGTCGCCGAAGACGTTCCGAAGGGCCAGCGGCCGGTCGGTGCTGGGCAAGGCATGACTGTGCCATCGGTTCAGGGTCCCGAACTGCTGGCGGAATTTGCCGACCCGCACCTTGGCATGGAGCGGCAGGCCGACCCACTCGATGTAGGCCTCCTCCACGCTCAAGTTCACTTCGTCCGTAGGCGCCGGATCGGTGGATGGAGGCAAAATCCCCCCGCCCGGGGCGAACTCCAGCACCGTCGGTTCCTGTTCGCCGGTGATGAACGT
>CAZZIV010000222.1:0-5385 GCA_964654385.1 uncultured Acidobacteriota bacterium
AGAGGTCAAGCGTGGCTCGCTGGTAACGCCCCCAGAATGAACCCTCCCTACCGCCCCGCGCGCGAACCTGGCGCTCCCCCGGGAGGGCAGACCCTCCCCAGGGGCCGCCGAGTTGGAGAGGCGCGAGCTGTTCCCCCGGTGCAGCCCCGACGGGAAGACCATCGCCTTCATCGGCAACTACGAAGGGAACTTCGACCTCTACACCCTCCCGACGGTGGGAGGCGTGCCGTTCCGTGTGACCTATCACCCTGGGTTCGAGCAGCTCACCGACTGGACCCCCGACGGGCGGTTGATCTTTTCCTCGAACATGAGTTCGGGGATCGCCCGTGCGCCGAAGCTGTTCACCGTGGCGGCGACCGGCGGGATGCCGGAGGCGCTGCCGGTGCCCTACGGATCGGCGGGCACCCTTTCCGACGACGGGAAACGGTTGCTCTACACTCCCAGGAACCGGGACAGCCGGACCTGGAAACGGTACAAGGGCGGCTTGGCGTCGGACCTCTGGACCTACAACCTGCGCACCGGGGCGTCGAAGCGGCTGACCGAGTGGGACGGAACCGATACCCAGCCGATGTGGCACGGAAACGACGTTTATTACCTGTCCGACGCCGGACCGAACCATCGTCTGAACATCTGGAAATACGAGGCCGCCGGCGGGAACCACCGGCAGGTAACGAAATTCGAAGACGACGACGTGAGGTGGCCGGCGATCGGGCCCGGCCCGGACGGCCGGGGGGAAATCGTTTTCCAGAACGGCGCCGACCTGTACCTGCTGGACCTGGCCACCGAAGCAGCGAAGGTGGTGAAGGTGCAAATCCCCGGCGACCGGCCGACCCTGGCTCCCCGGCTGGTGGACGTGTCCGGGTCGATCTCAGGTTGGAGCATTTCGCCGAAAGGGAAGCGGGTGGCGGTGGCCGCCCGGGGAGACATCTGGACGCTTCCGGCGAAAGACGGATTCCCCCGGAACCTGACCCGGACCGCCGGGACGGCGGAGAAAGACCCGGCCTGGAGCCCTGACGGCCGGTGGATCGCCTACCTCTCCGACGCCACCGGGGAGTACGAGCTTTACATCACCCAGTCTGACGGGAAAGGGGAGACCAAGCAGTTGACCCGGGGCGGCAAGGTCATCAAGGTGAATCCGTCCTGGTCCCCGGACAGCAGGAAAATCGTTTTCGGCGACAAGACCGGGTATGTCCTGATGCTCCACGATCTGGATACAGGAAAGACCACGGAGATCGACCGGGATCCTCTGGGCGGCGACTTCAATGTGGGCTGGGCGCCGGACAGCCGGTTTTTCGCCTATGCCAGGAGTACCGGGAATTTCACCACCAACGCCCTGTTCATCTATTCGTTCCTGGACGGGAAGAGCCGGCAGGTGACGGCGGACATGTTCGGGGAGGGGAGGCCGGTATTCGGTCCCGAAGGGAAGTACCTGTTCTTCCCCACCGCCCGGAGCTTCCGCCCGACCTACAGCGACGTGGACTCCACCTTCGTGTATGTCGGCTCCAATGTTCTGGCGGTCGCTCCGTTGAAGGCGGACATCGATTCGCCGTTCGCCCCGAAAAACGATGAAGCCGAGTTCAAGGAAGACGCGGGCGAAGATGGAGACGGGAAGACGGACAAGGCGAAGGAGAAAAAGGGAAAGAAGAGCGACAAGGATAAGGGAAACCACGGCGGTGAAAACGCGGAGAACGGCGGCGGTAAGGACAAGAAAAAGAAAGAAGTGAAGGTTGAAATCGACTTCGAAGGGCTGGCTTCCCGGGTCGTGCAGGTTCCGGTTCCCGCCGGCCGCCTGAACAACATCTCCGTGACCAAGAAAGGGCACCTGCTGTACGTTCGCACGCCGGTGGGGCCCGGCGCCAAGCCGTCGATCCTGCTGCTGGACCCGAAAGACGAGAAACACGAGGAGAAGACATTGGTGAAGGGGGCGGGCGCGTACGAGCTGGCCGCCGATGGTGAAACCATGTTGTACCTCCAGAAGAGAAAGGGGTTCATCCGGAAAGCGGCGCCCAACGGGAAACCGAAACCGGTCCCGACCTCCGGCATGACGGCGGAGATCGACCCGAGGGAAGAGTGGGCCGAGGTGCTCCGGGAGGCGTACCGGTACGAGCGGGATTATTTCTACGATCCGAACATGCACGGCGTGGATTGGGAAAATGTTTACAAGCATTACGCTTCCATGCTGAAGGACTGCACCACCCGGAACGATGTCGGGTTCCTCGTCCGGGAAATGATCTCCGAGCTGAACATCGGCCACGCGTACTACCGGTCGGCGCCGGAAGAGAACCAGGGGCCGAGGCGGCCGGTCGGGATGCTGGGAGCCGATTTCGAACTGGATCACGGCCGGTTCCGGTTCGCGAAGATCTACGGCGGCGCCCAGTGGGACCTGGACGCCCGGGGGCCGCTGGGACGGCCCGGCGTGGACGTGAAGGAAGGGGATTACCTGCTGCAGGTGAACGGCGTCGAACCGGATCCGTCCAAGGCGGTCTGGGCGGCGTTCCTGGGGAAGGCCGGGAGCACCGTGGAGCTGACCGTCAGCGCCAAGCCGGAACTGGATGACGACGCCAGGACCGTCCTGGTGAAAACCGCGGGGAGCGAGCGCGGCCTCCGGTACCGGAACTGGATCGAAATGAACCGGAGATACGTGGAGGAGAAGTCCGGCGGGAAGGTCGGCTACATCCACGTGCCGGATACCGGGGTCAACGGCCAGAACGAGCTGTTCCGCCAGTACTTCGGCCAGGTGAAGAAAGAAGCCCTGATCATCGACGAGCGGTGGAACGGCGGAGGCCAGCTTCCGAACCGTTTCATCGAGCTGCTGAACCGGCCGATCATTCATTATTTCTCCATCGCGGGAGACTTCGAGTTCCCGGTGCCGTTTGACGGCCACCAGGGGCCGAAATGCATGCTGATCAACGGCTGGGCCGGTTCCGGCGGCGACGCGTTCCCGTCGTACTTCCGGCAGGCGGGCCTGGGACCGCTGATCGGCAGGCGGACCTGGGGCGGCCTGGTCGGGATCATGGGCGCCCGGCCGATGGTGGACGGCTCCGGCGTCACCGTGCCCCAGTTCGCGTACTACGAGAAAAACGGTACCTGGGGGATCGAGGGGTACGGGGTCGCGCCGGATCTCGAAGTCATGGACGATCCGGCGGAGATGCGGGATGGGAACGATCCGCAGCTGAACGCGGCGATCGACGAGATGCTCAAGGAGATCAAGACCGACGGCTACCACCCGCCGAAGCGGCCGGCCTACCCGGACCGGAGCGGCATGGGGATCACCGAGGCCGATAAGTAACGCAGTGGGGGTTCCCGCGCGGTATGACCGGGGATTCTTCGGGCATCCTCGGGGGCTGTCCACCCTGTTTTTCACCGAGTGGTGGGAGCGGTTCAGCTATTACGGGATGCGGGCGTTCCTGCTGCTGTACCTGACCGCGTCGGTGGAGGAGGGCGGGCTGGCGTTCGATGCCGCCCGGGGGACGGCGATCTACGCGCTGTACACGTCGATGGTCTACCTGCTCGGCCTGCCGGGCGGCTGGCTGGCGGACCGGTTCCTGGGGCAGCGGAAGGCGGTGTTGTACGGCGGCGTCCTGATCATGTGCGGGCATTTCGCCCTGGCGATTCCGAACGACGGCACGTTTTTCGCAGGATTGGCGCTGATTGTCCTGGGGACCGGCCTGCTGAAGCCGAATATCAGCGCCATCGTCGGGCAGTTGTATCACGAGAACGACGACCGGCGGGACGCCGGGTTCTCGCTGTTTTACATGGGGATCAATTTCGGGGCGTTGGGAGGGCCGCTGGTCTGCGGTTACCTGGGGGAGCAGGTCGACTGGCACCTGGGATTCAGTATCGCCGGGCTGGGGATGCTGCTGGGGCTGATCCAGTATGTGCGTGGCGGAAAGTTCATGGGAGACGCCGGAATGCGCCCGGCGAAATTCGCCAACCCGGCGGAGGCGGCCCGGCATCGGAAGCTGCTGCGGGGCGGGATAGGGATCGCGGCGATGTCGGCGGCGTCCGCGGCGGCGCTGCATTTCGGCGGGGTGGTGCGGTTCACCGTGGAAGGGGTGGCCGATTCGTTCGGGGTGGTTCTGGCGGCGATCCCGATCGTATTTTTCGCCGGGCTGTTCCTGGCGGAGAAGTGGACGCCGCAGGAGAAGGGGCGATTGGCGACCATCGCGATCCTGTTCCTGGCGGCGGCGTTCTTCTGGGCGGCGTATGAGCAGGCGGGCTCTTCGTTGACTTTGTTCGCCCGGGACAGCGTGGACAGGACGGCGTTCGGCATGTCGTATCCGGCCAGTTGGTTCCAGCAGTTCCCGGCGTTGTTTTGCGTGATTCTGGCCCCGGTGTTCGCGTGGCTGTGGGTGTGGCTGGGGAAGCGGCAGCCTTCCAGCCCGGCCAAGTTCGCCCTGGGGCTGATCCTGGTGAGTCTCGGTTTCGTGGTGATGATGGGGGCGGCGGGGGCGTCCGCCGGCGGGGTGAAGATCAGCGCCTGGTGGTTGATCGGCACCTACTTCCTGCACGTGCTCGGGGAGATGTGCCTCAGCCCGGTGGGGCTCAGCACCATGACCAAGCTGGCACCCCGGCGGGTGACCAGCCTGATGATGGGCGTATGGTTCCTGGCGGCGTCGGTGGGGAATTACATCGGCGGGCGCACCGCCGGCCTCTACGAAACCTGGCCCCTGTGGCGGCTCTTCGGCCTCTTCATGCTCACCACTCTCCTCGCAGGCCTCCTCCTCGCCCTCCTGGCCCGCCCGATCCGCCGCATGATGGGCGGCATCCACTGAAAACGCATAGCCAAAACCAGTGTTTTAAATAGGGTCAGATTTATTTTCGCAAAAATAAATCTGACCCTATTTAAAACGTCGATGTTCGATATGTGCGGGGAGGGTGAAGTCGGCGCGCTGGAGGATCATGTCGACGGCGGCGATGGTGACCTGGAGGCGGTCGCCCAGGCGGAAGCGGCGGCCGGTCCGCTCGCCCAGGAGTTCCATGCGGCCGGGGTCGAACCGGTAGGGCTCGTCGGTCTCCTGGCTGACCCGGAGCAACCCTTCCACCGTGCTCTCCACCAGTTGGACGAACACGCCGAAGGAGGTGACGCCGGTGATGATTCCGTCGAAGGTGTCGCCGACGTGGTCCTTGACGAAGGCGAGCTTCTTCCGCAGCAGGAAATCCCGCTCCGCCGCCTCGGCGTTCCGCTCCAACTCCGAGCAGTCCGCCGCCGTCGACCCCAGGCCGTCCGCCCAGGCCGGAGGCTCCGCCTTATCCCGCCGGCAGGCCCGCAGCAGCCGATGCACCACCAGGTCCGGGTAGCGGCGGATCGGCGAGGTGAAATGGCAATACAGCGGCGCCCCCACGGCGAAGTGCCCCTCATTCACCCGGTGGTGCTTGGCGGGG
>CAZZIV010000223.1:0-5382 GCA_964654385.1 uncultured Acidobacteriota bacterium
AGGCCTGGCGCACTCTGACACGTTTTCACTCGCGAATGATTGTTCGATCAGGGCTGACCATACTTAGTTTTCAGTAGCGGCGGCGGAATTCCACCTTCTCCACGTCGCTCCAGGGGACGTACTCGGGGCCTGGATGATCCCCGATGAAGATCAACAGGCCGGCGTTGTTCTCACCCAGGTCGCCGGCAGGCTCCAGTTGCAATGCTTCGCCGTTACGAAGGAATACGCCGCTCGGCGTGATCGATTCGATCAGACCGAACGGGATGGTGTAGTCCACCCCCTGGAACGGTGCGTCCAGCGTCTCGGTGGTAGCGCTCTCGTCCAGGTCGAATACCAGCCGGCCGGTCAGGCGATCCCCTTCCCGGGTGGTAACGGTCCCGGCCAGCAGGCTGCCGGCCGGATAGTCGTCGTACGCCGGGCCGCTGCCGCCGGGGCTGAAATCGACCCGCCGGAAGGCGTCCCGGGAGACCAGCACCCTGCCGAAGCGCGGGTCGTCGACGTAGATCCCCCGGTTGAGCCGGCCGGCCCGCGGGACCTGGCGATCGTCGAGCAAGGTCACCAGGTAGCGGCCGGACGACGACCTCTGGATGGAGCGGATGGCGCCGAAACGCAGGCCGTCGAATTCATCGGAGCCGACGCACTCTTCCCGGTTCCACTGGATGAATCCGGTGAATGCTCCCTGCTGCGTGTCCACCGTGCCATGCAGCCGGTAAGGAGCCGCCTTAAGCGAGGGGGTCGGAAGAAACTCGATCTTCCGGATCCGGAGGCTGTCCAGGTCGACCACGCCGCGGTCGACGTCCCACACACGCACTCCGTCGTCGAAATCGCTGGCGGCGAAGCGATCGAGGTCGAACACGGCGCCGCTCTTGAGGGTTACCCGGACGTCACCACCCCGGGCTTCGATGGCGGCGATGTCGCCGAATCGCATCATGAACGGACGGCCGGCTTCGATCTCCCGCTCCCGCTGGGCGATTTTCACGCCGAAAATCTCCACCGGGCGCTTCACCTTCATTCGTTCCGGAGGAAGGTGGGCGAGCCAGGGGTTCACGTCCTTCCAGCCGTTGAAGTAGTCGGACCAGAACGCTTCTTCGCCCCGTCCGAAACGCAACCGCCCCTCGTAGACCGTGCCGGTGATGGTGGTGATGCGGCCGTAAAGGAACCCATGGGTGGTCTCAGGGTTCGGATGGGTGATGGTGAATTCCATCGAGGGGGATTCCGCCGGGGCGGGGTTCGACTCCGGGTAGAGAGCCCGGATGCCGGCTGCCAGGGCGAGGATGACGATCAAACCGGCCAACGCCCGGCCGATGATGCCGCCTGTCGTCATGGATTGCGGAATTCTTTCTTCAACCTCTGGATATGGCCACGACCCAGGCCTTTCACCTCGCAGCCCAGTTCGAAGTATCGCCGGATCGCGGTGTCGTCCAGGATCCCGAAGCAATCGATGACGGCGATCGGTCCGCCGGCCATCTCCACCACACGGTCCGGCGACAGTTCGAGATAGGGGGCGTGGGGCACGGCCAGCACCAGGGCGTCCACATTCTTGAGCGCCGCCGTCAGATCGTCGGAAACGCGAAGCTCCGTCAGGTCGCCCTGGTTCCGGAAAAACCGGGCCAGGGAATGGCCGGGAGCCGGGTAGGTGCCCTGGGATTCGAATTCGTACCAGTGCTCGACGTACGGATCGTGGACCCGGATGTCTGCGCCCATCTCCTTGAGCCTTCGCACCACGACCTCGGAGCCGCTGTAGCGCGTATCACCCACATCCTGCCGGTAGCTGGCGCCGCAGATCAGGACTTCCGCGCTGGCGATGTAACGGTCCATGTTGCGCAGGGCGTCCCGGGTCAGGATGGCGACATGGAGGCCGCGCCTGTCGTTGATGTCGATGGCCTGCGTGCTCATCTTGAACACTTCGTCGCCGTCGTCGAAGCCCAGGATATGCTTGTAGGCCCAGTAGCCCAGGCCGCCGTCCTTGGGCAGGCAGTACCCTCCGATCCCCGGACCGGGAAAGATCATGTTGCTGTGGGTGGGACGGACCTTGATCGCTTCGATCACCTTGATCAGGTCCACACCGTTGCGTTCGGCGAACAGGCTCCACTCGTTGAGGAACGCCAGCGTGGTGGCCCGGTAGGAGTTCTCGACGATCTTGGCGGTTTCGGACTCGATCGGCCGGTCCATGACGGTCAGGGGGAACTTTTCGGTGTTGAGCACTTCCGACAGGAACTTCTCGACCCGCTTGCGGGCTTCCGGATTGCATCCGCTGCAGACCCGCCAGAAGTCCCGGATGCTGGCCACGTAATCTTTCCCCGGCATGACCCGCTCGTAACTGTGGGCCAGCAAGGGTGTATCCTGCAGGCCCCGCTTCGCGAACGCCTTGCGCAGGATCGGCCAGGCCACGAACTCCGTGGTCCCGGGGGCCACGGTGGTTTCGATGAGGGTCAGGCAGCGGGGCTCCACCTTCTCGCCGATGGTTCGCAGGGTCGCCTCCAGGGCGGCCATCTCCACGGTTCCGGTGCGCATGTTGCCCAGATCCTGTTTGCTGTAATCGCACTGCACGTCCACCACCACGCAATCGGCCAGCTTCAGGCAGTCGCTGTTGAACGTGGCGGTCAACGTCTTCTTGTCCAGCACGCAGCGCTCGATCATCGGATCGACCTCCGGGTCCTCCGCCTTCACCGGGGATATCCCCCGGTTGAGCAACGGGATCTTCCAGTAACTGCGGGTGCTGGGCCGCTGGCAACCGATGACGAACTTGGACGGCTTCCCGGAATCGTCGGTGGTGTCCGCCACGATGGCGCCCATAACGGCGCCCACGAACCCCACACCCATGACGACCACGATCTCCTTCCCTTCATCACGGGCGGCAGCGGCCAGTTTCTCCAGCCGCTGGAATTCGGCTGCGTAGTCATCTTTCCCGGGCAGGTCAAATCGTTCTCCCGAGGGACTCACGGAATGTTCGGTCATCACATACTCCAATCTCGTAGTTCACACATCCGGTGATCCATCGTAACAGCAGTAGGAAACAGACTCCAAACAATCCAATACGAGCACGGAAGTCGTAAGGGGTTCCTGGACACAAGAGAAAGGCCGACGAGAATCGGGACAACCCGGACATCCTCGCAATTCATTATCTGCTCAACAGGTCCCTGAAGAATATTTCTCATACTACATGGCCATGCCACAGGGGCGGTTTCATCGTATATACAGGGGTTCGGGAGGTGTTCCATGGCGTGGTTCAAGATCCTGCGCGGTTCCGGCCTGTTGCCGGTTCTCATCCTGCTGGCCCTGACCTTCGGCTCGGGGCGGCCGGTTGCGGCCCAGTGCGCCGAACTGCCGGGTTGCGTTCTGGTGTGGTCGGACGAGTTCGACGGCACGGAAGTGGACCTGTCCAGGTGGAGCTTCCAATTGGGTGACGGCACCGAATTCGGCCTGCCGGCCGGCTGGGGCAACAACGAGCTGCAGTACTACCTGGCTGAAAACGCGACGGTGGCCGACGGCTTCCTGACCATCACCGCCCGGGAAGAATCGGCAGGCGGCCGCGACTACACCTCGGCCCGGATGCGGACCCTGGGCAAGGGCGACTGGACCTATGGACGGATGGAGATGCGCGCCAAAATGCCGACCGGCCGGGGTCTGTGGCAGGCGTTCTGGATGCTGCCCTCGGATTCGATTTACGGCACCTGGGCCGCCAGCGGCGAGATCGACATCGTCGAGCATATCGGCGGCCAGCCCGACCGGATCCTGGGCACGCTGCACTACGGAGGCCCCTGGCCCCGCAACACCTACTCCACGAGCAACTACTTCCTCCCCAGCGGCACGTTCCATGACGATTTTCACGTGTTCGCCATCGAGTGGGAGCTGGGCCAGATCCGCTGGTACGTGGACGACGTTCATTACGCGACCCGCACCAGCTGGTACTCCACCGGCGGAAGGTATCCGGCGCCGTTCGACGCCGACTTCCACCTTCTGCTGAACCTGGCGGTGGGAGGCAACCTGCCCGGCCCGCCGGACCCGTCCACCGAGTTCCCCCAGGAGCTGGTGGTGGACTACGTACGGGTCTACCAGTTGCCGCCTTCGATAGCGATCACCAGCCCGGCCGCCGGTGACGCCATCGCTCCCGGCGACGACCTGGCCATCACCGCCGCCATCGAAGACAGCAGCACGATCCAACGCGTCCAGTTCCTGCAGGGCAAAGCGGTTCTCGGCGAGGACGACACACCACCGTATGAATGGACGGTGCCGAACGTGGCGGCCGGCTGCTACAGCCTGAGCGCACAGGCCCAGGACGATCGCGGCCAGTGGGAGAAGTCCGCTCAGGTCGGTATCCAGGTCGGCGCCGGCTGCCCCCAGGCGCCCTACCGCATGACTCCCGCCGCCATTCCCGGGACGCTGGAAGCGGAAGACTACGACCTGGGCGGCCAGGAAGTCGCCTACAACGACGCCAACGCCAACAACAACGGTGGCGCCTACCGGCCTGCAGAAGGGGTCGATATCGAGGGCTCGTCCGATGCCGGCGGAGGGCTCAACGTCGGCTGGATCGAGCCCGGCGAGTGGATGGAGTACGCGGTGGACGTGACCGCCGGGACCTACGACGTCCAGGTGCGGGTGGCCTCGGATGTTGACGGGGGCACGCTGCACCTGGAGTTCGACGGGGTCGACCGCACCGGGCCGATTTCTTTTGAGGGCACCGGGGGCTGGCAGAACTGGATCACCGCCGGAACCCTGGACGTGACCCTGGGCGCCGGCGTGCAGACCATGCGTCTCGCCATCGACGGCGGCGGGTTCAACGTCAACAGGATCGCCATCGTGTTACCGCCGGACGAAGACGGAGACGGCGTTCCGGACCGCAGGGACAACTGCCCCCTGATCCCCAATGCCGGCCAGGCGGACTTCGACGGTGACGGCGACGGCGACGCCTGCGACCCGGACGACGACAACGACGGCGTGCCCGACGACAGAGACGCCTGCGACTTTTCGGACCTGGCGCCGACGGTGGTGATCGACGGCTGTGACTCGGCGACGCCCAACCTGCTGGGCGCCGGCGGCTGCACGTTCTCCGACGACATCCTCGGGATAGCGGCCGGCGCCGCCAACCACGGCAGGTTCGTCAGCGGCGTGACCGATCGGATGAACGACGCCAAAAAGGCGGGGCTCATCAGCGGCAGACAGAAGGGGGGGGTGGTGAGCTGCGCGGCGGGGTCGACCCTGCCCTGACGGATACCACTCCATGGGTTCCCGGGACTCGACGCCGCAGGCGCAACGAGTGCGGGGCCTTGGTGTGTCCTTGGTGGGGCACGATGTTTGTGTCCGGTCGGGTGGAGAGATCTCAACCCGCAGACGCTTGTTTATGTGTAGGAGGCAGACTGGTCTGGAGGTACGGTCGTCCCG
>CAZZIV010000224.1:0-5342 GCA_964654385.1 uncultured Acidobacteriota bacterium
TGAAGAAAGAAAAGCTTGCTCTCAAGGATGAGATGGAGCAGATCCGCCGGGAGTTAGCCCTGATCGAACAATAATTCGCGAGTGAAAACGTGTCAGAGTGCGCCAGGCCCGGCCGAACGCAGCCTTCAGCAAGCGCAGCATACCCAATCGTATGGGAGCATTGATGAAGGTGAGTACGGCCAGGAATGGTGTGCTATGACACGAGCTTCAGCGGTTTTCGCCGTGAATGATTGTTCGATCAGGGTTAATCTCCGCCTGATCCTCAAGGCGTGTCGGCATGGTCTCCGCCGCGGTATTCCGGTATAGTTTTTCCGTGTCATAACCCGCTAGTAGGTGCTTCATGCAAAAAGCGGGTTAAGGTAAGAGGAAAGGCTGACGATGCCGAATGACCGGAGGTGGCGGAGAAACCGGCCGCCCTGTTTCCTGGACCTGTTTCGAAGCGCTCCTCGTCGAGAGGGCTCGTGATCCGGTCCGGGCGATCCCCCGTCCGCGGGGACACCAGGATCGCCCTGGTGGGAGCCCAGGCATCCGAGGGCGTACGGATCAAGAAGGTTCTCGAGGCGATGCAGGTCGACGGCAGCCGTGTCGACCTGTTCGGGTCCTGCGACGGAGAGCAGTCCCTCTCCGACTATAACGGCGAAGCCCGTGTGATCCAGGAAGCGGATCGAGCCGCTATCGAGCGGCACGGCCTGATTTTTCTCTGCGAGCCGGACAGTTTCACCGAACGCTACCTGGCCGATCCGGAGAAAGACACGGTCGCCCTGGATCTGACCGGTACCGGCTATCGACGGGGCGGCCTGGATCTGGCCCACGATCGTTTCCGTCCGCCGGCTCCAGCGGCCGCCGGCGGTCTCTGGTGCGTTCCCGATTCGCTCTCTCTTCTTCTCGCGGAAATCCTGCAGCCGCTGGTCGAGGACGCCGGCCTGGAGGAAGTGACGGCGTTCGTGCTGCGTCCGGCGGCCGATTTCGGCGATTCCGCCGTGGAAGAGTTGCGGAAGCAGACCGTGCAACTGCTGAATTTCGGTTCTCCCCCCACCGAATGCTTCCATCGGCAGCTGGCGTTCAACGCCGTCCCGGACCGGTATGTTCCGGCCGGGGGCGGAGAGGACCGCCATCGGCGGATCGTCCGGGAGACGGCGGTGCTGACCCGGATCGATCCAGGGAGGCTCTACCTGGAAATGGCTGTGCTGCCCATGTTTTACGGCCATGGCGCGATGATACGGATCCGCACGGATCGGGACGCCGCCGTGGACCGGCTCTACGAGATCCTGGACGCGCAGGAGGGGATCCAGGCCTCTTCCGGAGACGGCGGATGCACGCCGATGGAGGTCAACGGGCGGGGGGGGACCAGTGTGAGCCTGATTCGGCGGGCGGGGAACCACCGGCGGGAATTCTGGTTGTGGGCCGCAGCCGATGACGCGGACACCCGGGCGGCGGTGCAGGCGATCCGGCTGGCCCGCAGGTTCGGCGTACTCTGACAGGGCCTGGAGGGCCGGAAGAATGGTATCGTTTCAGGCCGACGAGGTGATCATGCATCGAAAATGGAAACAGTGGGCGATGTTGCTATCCGTCGTCACCCTGCTGGGCGGGAGTGTTCTCCCGGCGGCGCCGGCGCCTTCCGCGCTCCAGGCGGAGCGGGAGGTCGAGCGGACCCTGATCCAGGAGGATCTCCAGAAGATGGGAGCCCTCTCCGCTGAAATGAAACAGGCG
Source organism: uncultured Acidobacteriota bacterium (assembly GCA_964654385.1). Classification (GTDB taxonomy): domain Bacteria; phylum Acidobacteriota; class Polarisedimenticolia; order Polarisedimenticolales; family Polarisedimenticolaceae; genus Polarisedimenticola. The sequence goes on from CAZZIV010000224.1 coordinate 1,711, forward strand.
AATTTTCAGTTGAGAAGCCTCTACCTTACCCTCGATGGAATCCTGGGGAACATCCTGGACGGCGGGGCGGAACAGGCCGAAATCACTTTCAAGCAGATCCAGGAAGTGGAGGCCAGGCGGAGGCAGGTGTTCGCCTCCCAGAAGAACCTGATCGACCGGATCGTGGACCGGAAGCGGAAGCTGGAGCTGATCGAAGAAAAGCTGGGGACGGAAGGCGTAGCGGCGAAAGCGGAAGCCGGGATCCTGACCGGGACCTGGGATGTCGTGCTTCTTCCCAAGGAGCAGCACGGTACGTTCAACCTGATCCAGACCGGCACGCTGGTCAGCGGAACCTACAGCCTGGCAGGGGGATGGAGCGGGTCGCTGCAGGGCACCCTGGTCAATCGGAAGGTCTACCTGGTTCGGATCGACTCCAAGCTGGGACGCTCGATGGAGTTCGAGGGGGGGCTGTCTCCGGACGGGGACCGGATCCAGGGGGTCTGGCTTAATTACGACCTCGGAGGCCAGGGCGGAGCCGAGGGTCAATGGAAGGCGGCACGGAGCGAGTCGGAGAAGTGAATCTGCCGTTCGAACTGTATATGGCGGTGCGATACCTTCGATTCCACCGGGGTAAGACGTTCCTGTCGCTGATCACGGTCATTTCCATCGCCGGCGTCACCGTCGGTTCCGCCGCCCTGGTGATCGCCCTGGCACTGAATAACGGGTTCGCGGAGGACATCCGGGACCGGATCCTGAGCGGCAGCGCCCATCTCCAGATCCTGGACGCCGAACAGGCCCTGGCGGAAGGGATGGACGCGGTCGAAGAGCAGGTGCGGGCTCATGAGGGGGTCGCGGTCGCTTCGCAGGTGCTCCATTCTCCGGCGATGATGATCCCGGGACACGGCCAGCCGGCTTACGCGGAAATCTGGGGAGTGGATCCGATCGGCCAAGCGGACGTGATCGGCGCCGGTCCAGCGACCCGGGCATCCCTGGCCGCCCTGGAGGACAGGGTGGAAGGGGGCCGGCCTCCGATCGTCCTGGGGGAGAACCTGGCCGCGAACCTGGATGTCGTCCCAGGGGACACGATCCGCGTGATGGTTCCCAGGGTGACTCTCAGCCCGTTCACGCCGATCCCCCGGAGCAGGACCTTCAAGGTGGCGGCGACGTTCAAGAGCGAACACTTCGACCAGGACACCACCCGGGCGTACCTGTCCCTCGCGGACGCCCGCTCCCTGCTGGCCGCGCCCGGCCGGGCCTCCTGGCTGGAAGTTCGGGTGGACGATCTCCGCTCTCTCCCCAGGATCAAGAAATCGCTCCGGGCGGACCTGGCCTATCCCTGGGTGGTTTCCGACCTGTTCGAACAGAACCGGGAACTGCTCCGCGCCCTCCGGACCGAGAAGTTGATCCTGTTCCTGGCGATCGGCCTGATCGTAGTGGTCGCCGCCCTGAACATCGTCTCCACGTTGATCCTGATGGTTTCGGACAAGGTCCGGGATATCGGCACCTTGTCCTCCATGGGTACGCTCCCCGGCAACGTGGCGAAAGTGTTCTTGTACCAGGGATTGATCATCGGCCTGGTCGGAACGATCCTGGGTCTTTCCCTGGGCGCCGGATTGTCCTGGTGGCTGGGAACCTACCGGATCATCCCCCTGAACCAGGACGTGTACTGGATGGACCATGTGCCGTTCGTCCTGGACGGGTTGGATGTTCTGAAGGTCGGCCTGGTCGCCATGCTGGTTTCCCTGGCCGCCACCCTCTACCCGGCCTGGAGCGCCGCAAGGCTGGATCCGGTGGAGGCTCTCCGCTATGAATAGCCTGGAGGGTCCAATCCTGGAGGCGAACGGGTTGAGCCGCGGCTACGGAACGGTCCGAGGCCGGATCGAAGTCCTTCAAGGCCTCGACCTTTCCGTGCGGGCCGGTGAGTCGGTGGCGGTGATCGGCGACTCGGGAGTGGGCAAATCGACGCTGCTACACATCTTGGGCGGAATCGACCGGCCCGACGGCGGCCGGCTGTCCTATCGGGGCGAGAGCGTGCTGGATTTCGACGCGGCCCGGCTCGCCCGGTTTCGGAACCGGGACGTCGGGTTCGTGTTCCAGTTCCACTACCTGCTCCCGGAGTTCACTGCTCTCGAAAACGTGACGATCCCGTTCCGGATCAGCGGTGATAAAAACGGAGAAACCATCGCCCGGAAGATTCTCTCCCGCCTGGGCCTGGCCGAACGCCTCCATCATTACCCCGGGGAGCTCTCCGGGGGAGAGCAGCAGCGGGTCGCCATCGCCCGGGCCGTCGCCCGGGAACCGGCGGTGGTACTCACCGACGAACCGACCGGAAACCTGGATCCGGGGACCGGGAGGGTCGTCTTCGACCTGTTGATGCAGGTCCGGCGGGAGGCGGAGTTCGGGCTGGTCCTGGCCACCCACAGCAGCCGCTTGGCAGGGAGGTGCGACCGGGTCCTGCGGTTGAAAAAGGGGCGATTGCACGCCGTTCCGGAAGAGGAGATGAAGGCGTTTTTCGCCGGAGAGCCCTTGTCCGGGCAGGCCTCGGACCGGTCCGGCGCCGGAACCTGATGTGGTATAGTCACGGCGAAGGCTAAACGCCTGATCCGGCAAGGTTTTAAGGTTTTTTCGCAGGGTTGTACATGTTCGAGAAATTCACTGAGAAGGCGAAACGGATCCTTTTCCTGGCCCGCTACGAGGCGAGCCAGCAGGGCAGCAAGGTGATCGGCACCGAACACCTTCTGCTCGGGCTCCTGAAAGAAGGCGAAGAGACCGTCCGCGAGCTGTTCGCCCGGGCGAACGTCTCGATCCAGATGATCCAGTCCCGGCTGGATTCGGACGGACCGGCCCAGGAGAAGCTGTCCACCTCGGTGGAAATTCCGTTCAGCGACGAAACCAAGATGGCTCTCAAGAACGCGGAGACCGAAGCGGAACGGCTCATGCATCCATACATCGGCACCGAGCATATCCTGCTGGGGCTCCTCCGCCTGGAAGAGTCGGCAGCGGGCAGCCTGCTCCGGGAGCAGGGGATGAGGATCGAGGCGGTTCGGGAAGACGCCGTCAATATCTACAAACGCCGGGCCCTGCCGAAAAAGAAAAAGGAAACGCCGTTTCTCAGCGAATTTTCCAGGGATCTGTCCGAGATGGCCGAACGCCAGGTGTTCGATCCTCTGATCGGCCGGGAGATGGAACTGGAACGTGTGATCCAGGTCCTGTCCCGGAGGCGGAAAAACAACCCGGTGCTCCTGGGGGAGCCGGGAGTCGGGAAGACCGCGATTGTGGAAGGGATGGCCACCCGGATCCATGACGGGGAAGTTCCTCCCTCCCTTCTCGGGCGGCGGATCCTGGCCCTGGATCTTTCCCTGGTGGTGGCGGGCACCAAGTACCGGGGGCAGTTCGAGGAGCGGCTCAAAGGGATCATCAGTGAGCTGACCGGCGCGGAGGATATCATCGTTTTCATCGACGAGATCCATTCCCTGGTGGGAGCGGGTTCGGCGGAAGGGTCCCTGGACGCGGCGAATATCCTGAAACCGGCGTTGTCCCGGGGAGAGGTGCAGTGTATCGGCTCGACCACACCCAGGGGGTACCATAAAAAAATTGAGAAAAAACGGGCGCTGGGAGGGCGGATACAGCCGGCTCCCCTCAAGGACCCCTCG
>CAZZIV010000225.1:0-5331 GCA_964654385.1 uncultured Acidobacteriota bacterium
GGAGGCGGCGCGGATCTCGGCGCCGTTCCGGACCCGAACGCCGTAATTGTTCACCGTGCCCTGGTCCGGGCCGAGCACGCCCAGATAGAAGACCAGGCCGCCTTCGCTGGTGTCGTCCAACTGCCGGCCGCTCACCAGCAGGTTCTGGGTATAGGCGCAATCCAGCAGGCCGGTCATATCCACGTCGAGCATGTCGATGGCCGCCCCTTCCCGATTGTTGAAGAAACCGGTGTTGTGGGCGGCGGCGCCGCAACCGGCCAGGGCGGCGCCGGCCGCGGAATCCATGGAGCCGTCCGGGTCGTACACTTCGATAGTGGCCGGGTTGTTGTTCATGTTCAGCATGACCCGGATCTCCGCCTTGTCCCAGTAAATATTCCCCGGCGCCGGAGCCAGCGCTTCCGGTCCCGGTACGGTGACCGGGTCCAGGTGAAGCCGGACCATCCCATTCCAGGGAACGACGTCGTTCTCCGTGATCAGCCGCCTCCCTCCGGAACAGGTCGGCAGGTCGGCGAGGACGCCCGGATTCGGGACCAGGACGGCGCCGCTGGAGCAGGTGTTGGAATTTTTTCGGCCGCGATACAGGTCGCCGGCGGTGGTGATCTGCCCGTTGATGGTCAGGCCGGAATTGGCGCCCAGGTACAGGTCGCCGTTGGAATGGACCGGACCGGCCAGGGTCATGGCGGGGCCGGGGAGGATCTCCAGGTCCTTGTTGTAAAAGGCGGCGAACTGGAACATCGGAACCAGGCGGCTCTTCACCTGCATTTCCAGCAATGCTTCCAGCTTGCCGTCGGCGTTGACCGCCTGGGAATACACCTCGTACAGGTATTCCTGGGCGCTGAGATCCTGGTAGGCCTCTCCCTTGGGAACCACGATGGAGGTCGGGTTGCCCGCCGGTTCTTTCACGTAGGTCGATACCGGGCGCTGCTGCAGTTCGTAGTCGACGCACTGGAAATCACCGGATCCCATGTTTCCGGAGGTGCAGGGCTCCTGGACGACGTTGTCCGGGCTGGTTCCGGTGGGGCGGTTGTAGCCGAGAAAATTCTGCCGGATCGATTCTGCGCGAAGGTTGAGGCCGGCCTCGGCGGCGTAGAACCCACGGGTGCTTTGCATGGACGAGCGGGTGGAGGACATCTCGATGGCGGTGAGTGTGTAGTACCCGCCCAGGAGAGCCATCATCAGCATCATCAGAAGCAGGACCGTCACCAGGGCGGTTCCCTTTTCCCTCTGATTCGTTCCATTCGATCCCATCGCTCGTCTCCCTCCGTCAGCGGGACAGTACGTTCCGGGGAAAGTACCGGGTGGTCATCGCCCGGGTCATCGTCCGCCCGTCCACGGTGGACCGGCAGGAGAGGGTGATCTCCACCGATTGAAGGGCGGACCAGTCGTCGCCGCCGCCGAAGCTGTTCCGCACCGTTCCATCCTGGAGAAACGCCCGGGCCTGGAAATCGTTCACACGGGGGACCAGGTTCACCGGTGTGAGTGTGTCTCCGTTCTCCAGGTACTCGAGCAGGTCCCCGTTCCGGCTGTAGGTCCGCTGCTCCAGGATGTAGATCCGAGAGAGGTTCGCCGTGTCGTAATTGTTCTGCCACTTGACGGCGTTGCTCTTGTGCAGGTGGAAGGTGGAATTGTCCTCGGCGTCGTACAGGAAAAACTCGCCGGCTCCCCGGACCGGATCGTAGATATAGGCCCAGACCTCCCCGCCGCCGCCGACCCGGTAATCTTTCCACGCCTGCAGGTTTTCCGGCCAGCCGTCGCCGTCGTCATCGGGCACCGGCGCGCAACCGGGAGGAACGTTCCCGTTCTTCTTGGCCACGAAGATCGAATCGGCGTTGGTGTTCGCATTGATGTCTTTGCAGAGCGGCAGGACCGGGTCCAGCAGGTTCCGGCGCAGGATCAGCGTGTCCGATCCTCCGGAGGCGCCGTCCAGAATCTGGATCACCGGAATGTCCAGGGGAAGCCGCTCGCCTGCCTGCCGGACATCCAGACCGACCAGGTCCAGGCCGTTTCGAAGGTTCTGGTTCAGGTCGGTACGGGTCCGGTCGGTGGCGTAGATCCGCTTGGAGGAGAGGGTGATGGAAAGGGCGGCCCCCATCATGACCAGGGTCACCGCCATCGCCACCAGCAACTCCACCAAGGTCAGGCCGGCCCGGCTTCTAGCGCAGCTGGGTATACACATTTTCCACGCTGTACAGCAGTTCGTTCCCATAACGAACCTCCACCAGGAGATGCCTGGAGCCGGAGTCGCAAAACGCCGGCACCGTGCAGTATCGAGTGGTGACCTCGTAGGTCCAGGAACCGACCTGGACGGTCTGCGGAGGGGAACTTCCGCCGGTCGGCATGGCGGCCGGATCGACCAGCCGCAGGCCCTCCATGGTCACCTGGGCGGCGGCGACGGCGCCGGAGCGGATCTCGTTTTTCGTGTTGACGGCGCTGTGCTCCACGAATGCCGGCAGCACGCCGACCAGGACCATGCCCAGCAGCCCCATGGCGACGGTCGCCTCCACGAGAGACATCCCGTCCATGGATCGTCGGACTCCGGCGCGCCGGGTCATGGCAGGACCCTCGTGGCGCCGCCGAGCAGAACCTCCACCTGCAGGGCGCCGCCGGTGGGATGCCAGATCGGAACGGTCACGTTGGCGTCGGCGACGCCCCGGCTGCTGAAGCAGACCGACCACGAGGTGTCGGTGAACACCACGTCCTCGGGAAGTTCCAACGCCAGGTCCGGGTCCAGGACCCAGGTGGCGGCGTCGCACCGGTTCGCCGTCCTCGCCACCAGTGTGTTCGACGAAGACGGTTCGACCCGGTAGGCGGAAGTGGACGCCATGGCCGAGGAGCGGGCTTCCCGGAGGAACCCTTCGGTCAGAGAAGCGCCTCCGGCGAGGGCCCCCTCCATCGGCGCCAGGTTCATGGCCGCCATACCCAGGGCAAGCCCCAGGATCGCCAAGGTTCCCAGCAGTTCCACCAGTGTCATCCCCTTGCAGTTCCCGGCCATACGATCACCTCGGTCGTAGGTCATGCAGGATCCGGGCCGGAAAGAATGTAATTCCACAAGTTGGTGAAAGAATTAGCAAATAGTTTGTTGACAATAGTTTAGAAGCCTCTGTGTTTTATGGTTGTATTGATGTTTTATGGATTCCGACATAGCTTCGTCGATTCACGGGACCGATCGACATGTCGTTTCACCCTCGTGGACGATATTTGTCTTTCAAGATCGAAATCGGAAGCGGGCGCCCGGGCGAAGCTTCCGGCGCTCCAGGCCGGTGGACGAAAGCTGGATCGGGGCTAGAATGACCGGCGGAGACGATGAAAATGCAGGAAAGAGGCGACGATGCGATCTGGTCCTACGACGACCTGGTCCGGTATACAGGGTGGCGGGATCCGGAGGTGCGGTTCTGGGCGGTGGATCGGCTCATCCGTCTGTATCCCCGGGAATGCTGCGACGTAGTATGCGGATTCCTTATGGATGATCATCCGGCCACGCCGACCATCGTTGCGAGGCACCTGGGGAAGTACGGCGGGGAAGCGCATCACACCGCCCTGGTGAAAAGTTTCCGCCTGCTCCGGGGGATGGTTCCCGGGCACTGTATCCGGTCCCTCGTCCAACTCGGGTATCCCGGCGTTCTGGAACTTGCGGAATCGGCCCTGGCCAGGGGGGAACTGGACGATTCGGTCCTGGCCCTGATCGTGGATTCCATCGCCGATCTCGGAAGTTCCGAAGCGGCGGCGATGATTCTACGGTACGTGGAGGAGCGGGGGGAATTGCTGGCGGAGCCCGCCGCGCTCCATGCCGTTCTGAAGGTCGCCTCGCCGGAGGAACTCCCGGGGGTGATCGACCGGTTTCTGGCGGCGATGCACTGGAAGGGAACCCATAAGGCGGCGGAGGGATTCCGGACGATCATGGATTCCCTCCGGATCGACGACGCCACCTGGTGCTTCCGCACCGGGCCTTCCGGCGCCTTGGAGTTCCGCAAAACGATCAAGGCGGTGGACGCCGGGTACGACTGCGATATCTTGAAGGCGATGGGCGAAGCGACCATCAAGAAGATCGCCCGGAAGTTCCGGGCGGGGGATCCGGCGGAAATCGTCCAGGCTCTTTCGGCCTGGACCCTGGAAGCCCTGGAGAAGGTGCCCGCAGGGCCGGACGACCCCTTACCCCGGCGCCTGTCCGCCGTGGTGGCCGCCCTGGGCGCTTCCCGTCTGAAAGATTCCGGACACCGTTTCGGTGTGCAGTACCAGCGCTGGCTGCTGGGCTTTCATCTCTCCGCCGCCTTCGCCGTGGCTCGTTATCGAAACATGGACCTGGAGCTCGAGGCCGCCCGGGGCGACCTGGAGGCGCTTCTGGTTCTCGCGGAACTGGAGACCGCCTTTTTGGTCCAGGACCTGCCGGCCGCCGTCGCCGCCGCCTGCCGGGGGGACGAAGCGAAAACCTCCCTGGCCCGGGAGTGGTGCCATCGGATGCTGCAAGCCCAGGGACCGTTCTTCCCCAAGGTGGTCGCCCTGGAGACCCTGGGTGAAACCCGGTCGGTCCAGTCGATCCCGGAGATCCTGTGCTGGCTGTCCGACGAGAATTCCTACCTCTTTACCGCCGCCGAACGGGCCCTCTCCAGGATGGGCGACGCCATCCTGGGGCCGGCGGGTGCCTCGGTCTAGTCGGAGCACGTCGAGCCCCGCGCGGGCGCCTTCGAGCCCCCCGACCAGCGCCGCGCTGGGCATGGCGATCGCCCTGCAGCAGCAAGGCGTCACGAACCGCCGCGTCACCGCGATTATCGGCGACGGGGCCATGACGGCCGGCATGGCTTACGAGGCCCTGCTGCACGCCGGTCACGTCGGCGCCGACATGCTGGTCATCCTGAACGACAACGAGATGTCGATCTCGCCGAACGTCGGCGGTCTCTCGAACTATCTGGCCAAGCTGCTCTCGGGTCGTTTTTATTCGACCATGCGCGAAGGCGGCAAAAAGGTCCTGAGCACGGTCCCATCGGTCTGGGAGCTGGCCAGGCGCGCCGAGGAGCACGTCAAGGGCATGGTCGTCCCCGGCACCTTCTTCGAGGAGCTCGGCTTTAATTACATCGGTCCAGTGGATGGCCACGACATCGACACCCTGGTCGAGACCATGCGCAATCTGCATACGCTCAAAGGGCCTCAATTCCTGCATGTCGTGACCCGCAAGGGTAAGGGCTACGCGCCGGCCGAAGACGACCCCTGCGAATACCACGGGGTCTCCTCGTTCAACAGCGAGAGCGGTGAGCTCCGGTCGTCCAAGGCCGCCGGGCCCAGCTACACCGAGGTCTTCGGCCAATGGCTCTGCGACCGCGCCGCCGTCGATCCCAA
>CAZZIV010000226.1:0-5299 GCA_964654385.1 uncultured Acidobacteriota bacterium
GGGAGAGGGGAGACGGTCACCGCGAGGCGCAGGGCGGTCTGCGCAGACCCTCCCGTACGCTCCCAGGCGGTAAAGAATAGGGTTTCGGAGCCGATCCGGGACGACGCAGGGTTCATCGACCTGGTCGAGCCGACTCCCGTGGAGGGCTGAGGCGGTGGCGCAGGCCCGGGAGCCTGTCACGGCGATCGTCCTGGCCGCGGGGATGGGTACTCGAATGCGCTCCAGGCGGATCAAGCTGCTCCACCAGGTCGCAGGCCGCCCGATGGTGGCCCACGTGCTGGATGCCGCCCTCGCCTTGCGCCCCCGGCAGCTGATCACGGTGATCGGGCACCAGGCCGAAGAGATGAGAGCGAGCCTGTCGGACTACGAGGTCGAAACCGTTCTTCAGAAGAATCAGCGGGGCACCGGCCACGCGGTGATCCAGGCCGTGGCCGCCATGAAATCGAAACGCCGGGGTCAGATGTTGATCCTCAACGGCGATCTCCCGACCCTCCGCCCGGCCACCCTGCGCTCTTTACTCAGCCGGCACAAGCGATCCGGCGCGGCCCTGACGGTCCTGACCGCCCGGTTGCAGGACGCCTCCGGGTACGGCCGGATCCTCCGGGGAACCCGGGGAAGAATCCAGGGGATCGTGGAGGACCGGGACGCCACCAAGGAGCAGCTCGCCCTCCGGGAGATCAACGTGGGGATCTACTGCGCCGACCCTGCGAAACTGATCCCGGTGCTGACGAAAATCCGCCCGAACAACACCCAGGGCGAATACTACCTGACCGATGCCGTTCACCGGTTGATCCGGGCGGGAGAGAAGGTGGTCGCGGTCTGCCACAACGATTCGGAAGAGGTGCTGGGGGTGAACACCAGGGCGGAGCTGGCCCGGGCCTCCAGGACCCTCTACCTCCGCAAGGCCGAACAGCTCCTGGACAACGGCGTCACCGTCCTGGCGCCGGAACGGACCTGGGTCGATTCCCGGGCCCGGATCGGAAAAGACTCGCTCCTGTACCCGGACGTCCTCTTGGAAGGCCCCGTGGTTCTCGGAGAAGGTTGCGTCGTCCGGTCGGGAAGCCGGATCGCCTTCAGCAATATCGGATCCCGGGTCGAGATCAAGGATCACTCGGTCATCACCGAAAGCCGGATCGGCGACGGCGTTCAGGTCGGACCGTTCGCTCATCTCCGCCCGGGGAGCCGGTTGGACGCCGACTCGAAGGTCGGGAACTTCGTGGAACTGAAAAAAACCCGGCTGAGAGCGGGCGTGAAAGCGTCCCATCTCAGTTACCTGGGCGACGCCGATATCGGCGAAGAGTCGAACATCGGCGCCGGCACCATTACCTGCAACTACGACGGCGTCAACAAGCACCGGACCGTTATGGGAAAGAAGGTCTTCATCGGGAGCGACAGCCAGTTGGTCGCCCCGGTCTCCCTGGGCGATTCGGCCTACGTGGCCGCCGGCTCCACCATCACCGAGGATGTCCCCCCCGGGGCCCTGGCGATCGGGAGAGGGCGGCAGGTCAACAAGGAAGGCTGGGTGGCCCGGCAGTCCAGGAAAAGACGGTCCGCCTCCAAAAGTGGCAAAAAGTCTCAAAAGTCATAGCTTTACCTCTTGAGCCTCGTCTTCGGGAGGGTGAAATTCAATGTGTGGAATTGTCGGATACATCGGCCCCAAAGAGACCACCCAGGTCCTGCTGGAAGGCCTGCGGCAACTGGAATACCGAGGGTACGATTCCGCCGGCATCGCCGTGGTCAACCCGGAAGGAGGCCTGGAGATCCGCAGGGCCGCCGGCAAGCTGAACAACCTGGAGAAGGTGCTCAAGGGATCCCCGGTGAACGGAAGTTACGGGCTGGGACACACCCGCTGGGCCACCCATGGCCGCCCCACCGAAGAGAACGCCCACCCGCACAAGGACTGCTCCGGCAAGATCGTCGTCATCCACAACGGCATCATCGAAAATTACCTGGAGCTGAAGCGGGATCTGGCGCAAAAGGGGCACACCTTCGCCACCGAGACCGACACCGAGATCGTCGCCCACCTGCTGGAAGAGGAAATGAAATCCGGCGAAGCCGGCCTTCCGGAGGCGTTCGCGGCGATCCTGTCCCGGCTTCGGGGGATCTACGTGCTGGTCGCTCTGCACACCGACATGCCCGACACCCTGGTGGCGACCCGGGTCGGGCCGCCGCTGGTGATCGGCATCGGCGATGGAGAGTACTTCGTCGCCTCGGATATCCCGGCGATTCTCCGGCATACCAAGGATGTCATCTTCGTGGACGATCATGAAGTGGTGGTTTTGACCCCGGAAGGCCTCGAGATCAAGACCGCCGCCGGGAAACCGGTGGAGAAGTCCCCGACCCGGATCCCCTGGGACCCGATCATGGCGGAGAAGGGCGGCTACAAGCACTTCATGCTGAAGGAGATTCACGAACAGCCCCGGGCGGTGCGGGATACGCTGCTGGGCAGGGTCTCTCTGGAATCCGAAAAGATTTTTCTGGAATTGACGAAACACGGTCTGACCGACCACGACCTAGAGGCGGCGGAGCGGATGGCGATCGTCGCCTGCGGCACCTCCTGGCACGCGGGGCAGGTCGGAAAATTCCTGCTGGAACGCCTGGCCGGGATCCCGGTGGAGGTGGACTACGCCTCCGAATACCGGTACCGAAGCCCCCTGGTGAACGACAAGACGATCCCTGTGCTGATCAGCCAGTCGGGAGAGACTGCGGATACCCTGGCGGCTCTGCGGGAAGCCGGGAGGAAGGGCGCCAAATCGATCGGCATCTGCAACGTCATCGGCGCCATGCTCACCCGGGAGGCGACCGGCACGGTCTACACCCACGCCGGCCCGGAAATCGGAGTCGCCTCCACCAAGGCGTTTACCAGCCAGTTGATCGCCCTCACTCTGCTGGCGCTGAAGCTCGGCCAGGTCCGCGGGGTTCTGGGAAAAGACCGGTTCCTGGAGATCGTACGGCATCTCTATCACATCCCGGCCCAGATGGAACGGTACCTGGGAGACGATTCCCAGATCCAGGAGTTGGCCCGCACCTTCCAGCACCACAACGATTTCCTCTACCTGGGACGGGGGGTCAACTACCCGATCGCCCTGGAAGGGGCGCTGAAGCTGAAGGAAATCTCCTACATTCACGCCGAAGGATATCCAGCCGGTGAAATGAAACACGGCCCGATCGCCCTGATCGACGAAGAACTGCCGGTGGTCGCCATCATCCCCCACGACGCGGTGTTCGAAAAAATGCTCGCCAACATCGCCGAGGTGAAAGCCCGTTCCGGCATCGTCATCGCGGTCACCGACCAGGAAGACGAGGATCTCAGGAACACGGCCGACGCGGTCATCCAGGTTCCCAGGACTCATGATCTCCTCACCCCGCTGCTGATGGTGCTTCCCCTGCAGCTCCTGGCCTATCACATCGCCCTGTTGCGCGGGTGCGACGTGGATCAGCCGCGCAACCTGGCGAAGAGCGTAACGGTGGAATGAACGTCAAACTCGACTGGGCCCACCGGCCGATCGACGCCGTCCGGGACCTGCGCCTTAAGCGCCGGGGCCGGTGGATCGTTTTCAGCGCGCTGATCGGGGCCGTTTCCGGCCTGGGCGCCATCATCTTCGACATCCTCTACCGCCTGTCGGAAAAATACATCCTCGGCGGGATCGGCCGGTTTCAGCCGCCGGGCGCCGGGATGGAAGGGGGGGTCGGGTTCGGCCCGGAAACCCCCTGGCTCCTCCCGATCTCCCTGGTCATCGGAGGGATCATCTCCGGCGCCCTGGTCTACACCTTCGCCCCGGAAGCGGAAGGACACGGCACCGATTCGGTTCTTCACGCATTCCATCATCTGAAAGGGCGGATCCGGAAACGGGTGCCGGTGATCAAAACCCTGGCCTCGGCGGTCACCATCGGGTCCGGAGGCTCCGCCGGCCGGGAGGGACCGATCGCCCAGATCGGCGCCGGCTTCGGCTCTTTCCTGGCCGACACCCTGAAACTGACCAACCATGACCGGAGGATCATGGTGATGGCGGGCACCGCCGGGGGGATCGGGTCGATCTTCCGGGCGCCGCTCGGGGCGGCGTTTTTCGCTGCCGAAATCCTCTACAGCAAACCGGAATTCGAGTACGAGGTCCTCCTCCCCGGCCTGATCTCCTCCATCACCGGATACTCGATCTACTCGTCCTATGCCGGGTGGGGGTTCCTGTTCGACGTCCCCCACATTGAGTTCACCCATCCCAGCCAACTCCTGATGTACGCGGTGCTCGGCGTGTTCTGCGCCCTGGTCGGCACGATTTACCCGAAAGTCTTCTACGGCATCCGGGATAAGCTCTTTCACCCTCTCGGCATTCCCAACTGGACCAAGCCGGCCCTGGGCGGGCTGCTCCTCGGCCTGATCGCCATGGTTTTCCCCCAGGCTCTCGGCATGGGATACGGCTACCTCCAGCAGACCTTCAGCGGCGCCCAGTCCATTTCGTTCCTCCTGACTTTCGCCGCGGTCAAGATGATCGCCACATCCCTGACCATCAGCAGCGGAGGAAGCGGCGGCGTTTTCGGCCCCTCCCTGGTGATCGGAGGCGCCCTGGGCGCCGCCTTCGGCCAGGCGGCCCTTCAGGTTCTCCCGGGCACCGCTCCCCTGCCGGTCGCCTGCGTCATGGTCGGCATGTGCGGATTCTTCGCCGGGGTGGCGAAGGTTCCGTTCGCCTCGGTGATCATGGTGATGGAATTGACCGGTTCCTACGGCCTGCTCGTGCCCTCGCTCCTGGTGGCGACCATCGCCTACATGTTCGTCCCCCTCACCGTGCGCCTCTATGAAAACCAGGTGCCGGCCCGGAACGATTCCCCCGCCCACCTGGGATCGTTCGCGGTGGATATCCTTCAGCACCTCCGGGTCCAGGATTTCTGGGAGCCCCAGCCGGACGGCATCGAGGTGATCCGCGAAGATGAAACCCTGGCCAACCTGGTGCGCATGGCCTCGGACTCGGAACAGGACCTGTTCCCGGTGGTCTCGAAAGACGGGGCGCTCATCGGCGAGCTGACCTTGAACGATATCCGGCGGGCGATTCTCTCCGACGCTCCCAAGGAACTGGTCATCGCCCGGGACCTGAGCCGGGCGCCGATCGGCCCGTTGCTGATGGACGACGACCTGGGCACCGCCGCCCGGCTGCTGGCCGCCCGGCAGAGCGGCGCGGTGGTGGTGGCCAGCGCTTCGGAGAACGGCAAGGTGCTGGGCGTGTTCAGCCGCCGTGACCTGATGATCGCCTACAGACGGGACATGGACCGGCACCACTCCCAGTACGAAAACGGCCGCGCGCCAGCA
>CAZZIV010000227.1:0-5240 GCA_964654385.1 uncultured Acidobacteriota bacterium
GAGTACGAAGTGGCCGCGTTGCTGGATGAGTTGCGCGGGCAGATGCATTAACCTACCACCCGCCGCATCTCCTCCCGGCCCGCCCTGTCCCGCTTCGTGCGGGCAGTGGATCTACCGCCTTTCGTCCCCGGTCACAGCGGCGGGCCCGTGACGGATTCACACCGTCTTCCCTTGCTTCGCGAGCCCCTATTCATTCACGAACCGGCGAAGGATGTCAAGGAGGTAGGGTATACTCCCGCCTGGATTCGGGACGAAGCGAGAGGGGAAGCGATGACGGACGACAACACCAGGGACGACTATACCCGCACTCATGACGGCAGCGAAGGACCGGAACGAACCGGCAAGGTCCCCGAAAAGATCGGGGGATACCGGATCCTGGGCGTCCTGGGCGAAGGCGGAATGGGGGTGGTCTACGAAGCGGAGCAGGCCAGCCCGAAGCGGAAAGTGGCGGTCAAGGTGGTCCGCGGCGGCGAGTTCGTGGACGAAACACGGGTCCGCATGTTCCAGCGGGAAGCGGAAACCCTGGCCCGGCTGAAGCACCCGGATATCGGCGCCATCTACGAGTCGGGCCGCACGCCGGACGGCCGGCACTTCTTCGCCATGGAGCTGGTACGAGGCGAAACCCTGGACCGGTACCTGGAGAAGCGGCCGGCTCCCACCAGCGCAACGGAAGTCCGGTTTCGGCTGGCGCTGCTGCGCAAGATAGCCCGGGCGGTGAATTACGCCCACCAGCGCGGCGTGATCCACCGGGATCTGAAACCGGCCAACATCATCATCACCGAAGAAACCGACGTCGAGGCGACGGCCACCGACTCCGGCAGCAGCCTGGCCGGAGCCGGTCTGCCTGGAGTCAAGATCCTGGACTTCGGCCTGGCCCGCATCACCGAAGGGGACGTGGCGGCGGCGACCATGACCACCGAGATCGGCGTGATCAAAGGTACTTTGCCGTACATGGCGCCGGAGCAGGCCCGGGGAGACTCGGCGGAGATCGATGTCCGGGCCGACGTCTATGCGCTGGGCGTCATCCTGTACGAGATGCTCAGCGGCCGCAGGCCTTACGACGTGACCCGCCGGGCGCTGATCGAAGCGGTGCGTGTGATCTGCGAGGAGAAACCTGCTTCGCTCCGGCAGGTCAGTTCGGCCGGCCGGGTGATCGACCCCGATATCGAAACGATCGTCGGAAAGGCCCTGGAAAAAGAGACGGACCGGCGCTACGGCAGCGCGGCGGAGTTCGCCGGCGACATCGGCCGTTTCCTGACCTCCCAGCCGATCCTGGCCCGGCCGCCCTCGGCTGCTTACCAAATGAAGAAACTGGTGTCCCGGCACAGGATCCCGGCCGCCATGGCCGGCGTCATGCTCCTGGCGCTGGTCGGATTCGTGATCGGCATGAGCGTCCTGTATGTCCGAGCGGTGCGCGCCGAAGCAGACGCCTCCCGGCAGGCGGAAACCGCCACACGTTCCCTGGAGTTCATGACCAACATGTTCGAAGTATCCGACCCCAGCGAAGCCAGGGGGAACCTGGTCACCGCCCGGGAGGTTCTGGACGCCGGCGCCCGGCGGATCGGCCTGGACCTGGCCGATCAACCGGTAGTGCAGGCGACACTGATGGGAACCATGGGAACGGTGTACTACAACCTCGGTCTGTACGGAGAGTCGGAAAAGCTGCTGACACAAGCGCTGGAACAGCGTCGCGCTCTCCTGGGCGAAGACGATCCGGACACCCTGGAAGCGGTCCAGTCCCTCGCCCAACTCTACGAAGACCAGGGGCGGTTTGACGAAGCGGAACGGCTCCTGGATGACGCCCTGGAACGGTCGATCCGCCTGGCCGGCCCCGACGATCGGAGGACCCTGAACATCCAGGCCCAGCGGGCCGGCGTGTACCAGGACCAGGGCAAAATGGAAGAGGCGGAAGCCGGTTTCACCGAAGTGGTGGCGGCCGCCCGGGAGCATCTCGGCTCCCAGGATTCCGACACCCTGAGCATGATCAGCGACCTGGCCTCCCTCTACAACGATACCGGCCGCATGGAGAAGGCCGAAAAACTGCAACTGGAAGTACTTGCCGGCGAGAAGGAGCAGTTGGGGCCGGATCATCCGGAAACGCTTCGAAACATCAACAACCTCGCCCTGATCTACCAGTACCAAGGGTTGTACGACAAGAGTGAAAAGCTGTACAACGAGGTTGTGGACGCCCAGACCCGTATCCTCGGCCCCCGGCACCAGGAGACCCTGCTGGCGCGGAACAACCTGGTCACCCTGAAGCTTCTCCAGGGCCATTTCGACGAAGCCGAAACGATCTGCGACGACATTCTGGCGACCCAGCGGGAGCTCCTCGGGCCGGATCATCCGGACACTCTTCGGTCGATGATGAACCTGGCGGTGGTTTACCAGAGGCAGAACCGCATGGTTGAGGCCGGGAAGCTTCTGCTCCGCGTTTTGAAACGGTACGAAGAGATCCTGGGGAAGGATCACCCGGAAACCATGATGGCCGCCAGCAACGTCGCCATCAATTACATGTTCCAGGGCGACCTGGATGAAGCCGAAAAGCGCTACCGGGAACTGATCGAGCGCTCCACCCGGGTGTTGGGACCGGACCATCCCGATACGCTGATCAGCGTCGAAAATCTCGGCAACATCCGCTACCGGCAGGGAGACCTGGATGAATCCGAGGCGCTGGTGCGCCGGGTCATGGAGGCCCGGGACCGGGTTCTAGGACCGGAGCATCCGGCCAGCCTGCGAACCCGGGGGAACCTGGCCGTGGTGCTGAAGAACAAAGGCGACCTGGACGCCGCCCGGGTCCTGGTGGAAGAGGCGGTGGCGATTCAGCGGAAGGCGCTCGGCGACGATCACTTCGATGTGGCCAACGCCCTGGAAAACCTGGCCGCCATTCAGCGCAAGCAAGGCGCCTTCGAGGACGCCGCGAAGAATATGCGCGAGGTGGTCCGGATCCGGCGCAAGGTATACGGCGAGCAGAGTTCCGAGGTCGCCCAATCCCTCATGACCCTGGCCAACGAACTGTTCTACGGGGAAAAATGGGCCGAGGCGGAAAAGGTCGCCGACGAGGCTCTCGTGCTTCGCAGGGATGTTCTGAAGGAAGACGGAAAATCGATCCTCGGCCTGCGCAATTTCCTGGTCGGCATGATGATTCGACAGGAACGGTACGCCGATGCGGAGAAGCCGGCGCTGGAAGCCCATAAAGACGCCGTCCGGTTCAAGGATGAGAAGTCCGCTTCCCGGCTGGCCGGGAAGCTGGCGACGATCTATGAAAAACTCGGCAACGATGCCGAGGCCGCTCGCTGGAAGGAACAGGCCGGCGAAAGTTGATCACCGACGGACCGTTTGAAGCCAAAACGGTACTTTCCGAGATCTGCAGCGAGGTCGAGCGAAGCGGCGTCGGTGTGCCGGACCTGTTGGCCGGATTCACTCGATTCGTCACCGAGTGCTACAAGACTACTCGAGTCTGCTGGGGGTTTAGGAGGTAAGGCCGCGCAGAAGTGCCTCGCAAGCAGAGGAGCGGCAGATCCAGGCCTTACAGGACCCGGGGAAGTATCCCACCAGGCTGACCGAAGTGAGGAACCGCATCCGATACACTCCGTGGATCCACGAACGCCTCCGCCACGCGGGCTTCGGAATCGTGGAAATAATCCAGATCTCCACTGAACCGGGTCGAATTCGGTTCGATGAGGATCGCCGCCCCTCCCGCAAGATAGGAATCGAAACTCCGGTTCCCGGAAAGCAAGCGCGCCAGCTTCTCCTGGTATTCGGTTAACGGCATAGCTTCCCCGCAGCTTCCCAGGCGGATCGCCCGCCGTGCTTGCGGAGTTGCTCCACGACCCAGGGGACATCGGAAAATCCGACCCGGTAATCCGGGTCGAACGACCAGAAGCACTCCGCGTGGAATCTTCGATACAACCGACGTGCTTCCCTCACCCGCACCATCGCCCTGGCTGTCTCAGGATCCAGAGTCCTGCGGCTTTTTCGACCTCCACGACGACCGATCTCGGCTAAATAGGTTTTGACTTCACGTTTCATGTTTTTATCATAGTCCGCTTATGATGGTATTCCAATATTTGCAACAAGATAAAATGCTTGATAGAAGAGATGGTCCTAGAAATTCGGACAGGGTTTTAAGGTGCGCCTTTTAAGGTGCGCCGAGCCTTTTTTGAAAGGGAACGGAACCATGACCAAACGAAGGAAATTCGCTGCTGAATTCAAGGCCAAAGTCGCGCTCGAGGCACGGGTCGGCGACAAGACGCTCGCCGAACTGGTCGCCGGTGACGCCGCATCTGTCGCCGTTCTTCAGGTCCGTCTTTTCCTTGGCTGGTGACATTATCGGAGCTTTTCATGAGCAGGTTTCAGGGGTGCTGAAGCGTTGCCCGGCATCCCCTGGTGCGCCCGGGAATCCGGCTATGGGGTGTAGGCCCGGCCGACCCTATTCCGACGAGGCTTCGACATAAGATTCAAGGAGTCCGCATTCCTTGCAACGGTAGGTTGTAATCGGAACGGGATCCAGGCCGCTCGATGGCATAACCCCGGAAAGTAGCGCCTTTTTCGGCCGCCCCTGTGCCCAGGTCGCCGAGCGGGCATCGGCTCCTATGATTGTATCGACGATGTACCCTTCCACCAATTCGCCATCGCACCGAGAACATCTCTCCGGCTTCGCCATGTGGGTTCCCTCCAAACACGGATCTGACTACCATCGTGCGGAACCTGGTGATCTCTCGATCGCACCCCGCACGTCCGTTCTCTATCCGTCTAAACGTATGGTGCGCCATTCTCGTTCTCCTGTCCAGATCCGATCAAGGACCTTCCGCCAGGTGGAGAGTGACGCTCGCAGGTGGAGCGGAGCATTTTTTCTCAAGGTACGATCTGTCCAAGCAATAGTGATCGAACGGCCCCCCCATTTCCCCCATGGTGGAAGATCCCTTCGTTCGGGATTCCAGGTAGGGCTCCTGCTTACAGAGTCTGAAGTTCGGTTGTCGAGCCAATGGATATCTCCGCGAGAAGTCTAATGTGAGGTGGATCAAGGGTCTCCCCCCATTTCCCCAATACTGGAGAATCCTTCGTTCGGGATTCCAGGTAGGGCTTCTATTTATAGAGTTTGAAGTTCGATCGTCGAGCCAATGGATATCTCCGCGAGAAGTCTAATGTGAGGTGGTGCAAGGGTCTCCCCCCATTTCCCGTGTATGGGGCCTCGGAAGTCGCAGGAACGGACACAACGTCCGTTCCAAGACTTCCGTGGA
>CAZZIV010000228.1:0-5223 GCA_964654385.1 uncultured Acidobacteriota bacterium
CACGCTTATCTGTGTGGCGTAGAGGGTGGGATTCGACGCCACGTGCCTCCTCACGGAGACAAGACGCTTTCGAGGCGCCCCCGTTACGACCACTTCGGTACCTCTCCAAAACCGTTTCATCGGCGTACCTTAAAAAAATCCACCAGCAACCGGCTCGAACGGCCGGCGAGCAGTCCACCTTCCATGACGAACCGGTGGTTGAACCCGGCGCCGTCTTCCTCGATCCTCCGGAGGAGGGCGGCGGCGCCGACCTTCGGATCGTCGGCGCCGTAAACCAGCCGGTCGATCCGGGCGTGGAGCACGGCGCCCATGCACATGAGACACGGCTCCACGGTACAGTACAGCACGGCGCCGGGCAGACGATAGTTCCCGACCCGGGCACCGGCGTCCCGGAGGGCCAGGATCTCGGCGTGCCCGGTCGGATCTTGCAGCCGGATGGAGCCGTTCCGCCCCCGTCCGACCGGCTCGCCCTCCAGCGCCACGACGGCACCGATCGGGATCTCTCCTTCCTCGGCCGCCTGTTCCGCTTCTTCCAGGGCGGCGGCCATCATTCGGAGATCAAAATCATTCCACTCGGTTTGTGACATCAACAAGCCTGCGACGGTCCGTGCAATGGCGGCACGAACCGAACGGATCCAGCACAGAATGCCAAAGAGCGAAGCAGGCCCGTCGGCATACGAACCGCCCGCAGGACAGATGGTCGGACCGGAGGGACTCGAACCCCCGACCTACTGGTTCGTAGCCAGTCGCTCTATCCAGCTGAGCTACGGTCCGAACGGTGCCTGCCTTACCGGAGCGGGTTGTGCCGAAATGAGAACCTGCAACAAAGCCGGATACTACCATCGGGCCCGAAAGGTGTCAACGAGGGCAAAATCCATCTATTTCAAGCTGTTTTGCCCTTCCAGAGGGGGGATGGGAAGTCGGGGAGCCTGATTGCAAATATGTAATATAAATATAATACATTTTTATATTGACAAGAATAGATATGGATATGAAGTTCGAATTGCATCCCGTTCCAGGCGGGCATATATTTGAACACGAAAACACGGAATAGCATGAAACCCTGTTATTCCAAGAGAGGTTTGAGGTCGAACATGGGACACGAGAACGGCGACGGAAGAAGGTTCTTTACCACCTCCGAGGTGGCCCGTTACTGCGCGGTAACCAACGACGGCGTCCTGAAATGGATCAAATCCTCCAAGCTTCGAGCGTTCTCCACACCCGGCGGCCACTACCGGATCAGCGCCGAAGACTTCCGGGAGTTCCTGCAGCGCTACGACATGCCGGTGGACGAGACGTTTTTCCACGGTGAGAAGAAGGAGCGGACCGTCCTGGTGGTGGACGACGAGCGGGATATCCGGGATATCGTCCGGCGGCTCCTGGAAGAACTGGACGTGGATCTGCGGATCGAAGAGGCCAAGGACGGTTACGAAGCGGGGATCAAGATCGGGAACCTGCAGCCGGACCTGGTGATCATGGACCTGATGATGCCGAAAGTGGACGGGTTCCAGCTGTGCCGCTCGATCCGGGAAAACCCGGAGACGTCCGGTGTGAAGGTGCTGGCGATTACCGCGTTCCCCGAGCAGGACAACGTGAAGAAAATGTACGACGCCGGGGCCGACCTCTGCCTGATCAAGCCGCTGCAGCTGGAACACTTCAAGCTGGAGGTGATGCGTCTTCTGAACGAGGCGGGGAGAAGCCGGGCCGTATCGTAGAAGGCCGGGCCGGCATCGCCGGTTTCGAATTGCTCCCGGCCCGGGAGATCGGATTCCCGGGCTAACCCTAGTCGGTCTTCAGTAACCCCAGTTCGGTCAGTCGATCGACCGCTTCCAGGACATCCTTGAGGGCCTGCTCCGGCTCCACATCGTATTTCTCGACGATTTTTCCTGCGATGTCCGATGGGTTCCGTTTCCCGTCACAGAGCAGGTATATCTCCCGGGCGGTTCCGTTCAGCACGTGAACCTGGTCTCCCTTCTGGTCGAAGAAGAGGTATTCCTCGTCCAGGTCGCGGCCCATGTAGGTGTCGGTGGCGGACGGTCGGCATTCGATGGATGGCATGGCTCTGTCTACTCCTTTCCGGCCGGTCCCGCCCAGGCGCCGGGCGCCAGGGAATCCCCGGCCGGAGGACGTGGATGATCGGGTTACGGCAGCGGAATCATACAATGGGGCCGGGATCCGGGAAAGAGTCGGAGCGCACCGGGTCCGATCAAAGGCCGAAATGCCCCAGCGGCCCTTCGCCACCGGCACCGGCCGGGGCGGTAGCGGTCACCAGGTAGTGATGGTCGATCCCGTCGATCCCGGCTCCATGGTGCCGGAACTCGGCGGTGGTGGCGATGCCTGCCAGGACGAATCGGGCGAAGTCGTCCGGAGGTCCTCCGTCACTCTCGATGTAGACCCGGTAGAGCAGGCAAGGATCCGAGCCGATCTGGTCGTCCCAGGTGATCACCAGGTCGTCTCCGTCTTTGTCCACGGCCAACCCGGTCACCTCCACCGGTGGGACGCCGGCGCAGACCGGGTCGTCCAGCGGGTTGTTCGGGTCGGTCTCGGCTCCGTCCACCAGGCCGTTGACGCTTCGGTCTTCGGCTCCGTCCGGAGCGCCGCCGCCGTCGGTGTCGGCGTCCTGCATATCCGTGGTGGTGAGCGGATCCGCGTCGGCGACCCAGTGGCCCACGGTGGTGTCGGTGGCCGGATCCGGCGAAGTCAGGCCGGTCTCCAGGCCGTCGGGCAGCCCGTCGTTGTCCGAATCGTGGTCGATGGCGTTCACCGCGCCGTCGCCGTCCGGATCCAGGTTCCAGGAAGGTTCCTGGTCGTCGGTGATGCCGTCGTCATCGCCGTCGGCGTCGTTCGGATCGGTGCCTGCGGCCAGTTCGTCCTGGTCGAGGAGCGAATCCCGGTCCGAATCCAGCGGCAGGATCGCCGCCGGATCGCCGAAATAGATCATCTGGCGCAGGTACCGGTCCGGGATGTTGTCCAGAAGGTAAGCGTCGGTAAGAGCGTTCCAGGCGACCAGACCGCCCCGGGTCTCCTTCAGATCGAACAGGTGATGGAAGTACTCGTCGGAGAGGACGTCATAGTTGAAGAGAATCCCGGTGGCGGAAGGGGACCAGGAACCGATTCCGCCTCGATCCGCGTGGAGAGTCCAGGCTTCACCCAGGGAGTAGGGCTCGCTGTCCAGGTTGGTGAACAACCCGTTGACACAGTTCATCGCCAGGGCGACAGTCAGGTTCCCGGCGCCGGCTAGGGTCGGGATATCATTGTTGGTCCACATCGCCTCGCCGGCCCAGAGGGTCCGGGTGCCGTGGCCGACATAGGTGGTGACCAGGGACCCGGTGTCGATGGAAGTCCGGATGTCGTCGGTGGCCATGTCGGTTCCGGCGGATCCCGTAGGGTAGCTGCTCAGGTAGACCCGGCGGCTGGCCATGGCTGGAGGCTGGTAGGAGGCGATCAGGTCCTCCAGCACGCTCTCGAAGGCGGGATCGTCATTGTCCGCCACGTAGAGCAGGCCGGAATTGACGTCGGCCACCGGCGGAAGGTTCTCGTAATCCAAAAGGTTGTTGATGTAGTTCTGGATATCGGTGGCGGATCGGCCGCTGATTCTTCCGACCGCGAGGTCCGGGATTTCGTCGTTGCCGTTCACCGCCGCCAGCCATGTGTCGGTCGGCATCATTCCGAAGTCGGTTTCATGGAACATGTGGGTCGGAACGTAGTTGTCGCCGTTCCCTTTGAAGTCTTTCGGGTCGTAAGTGGCGTCTCCCACCAGGACCAGATAGAGAGGAGCCGGAGGAGCGTAATTGTCGAAGGCCCATTGCACGAAGTTCTTGATCCCCTGCACCTCGGCGATACCGCCGTTGAATTCGTCGTACACGTCGGTCAGCTTCGCGTGGACGACCCGCATCCCTTCGGCCCTGCGGTGGTTCGCGAGGGTTTCCGCGGTGGAGTAAAACCCGTCGTAGGAAACGATCAGCATGTCGGCGCCGGTGGGCGCCTGGTCCCGGAGAGTGGAAGCGGTGTCGATCTCGAAGCCGTAGGGGGAAAGCCCGGTTCCGTCGGCCATGACGATAAACGGTCCTCCCGCGGTTCCCGGCGCGTTGCCCAGTTCCGCCGACCAGTTCATCCCATCCGGCTGGATGTCCATCCCGGTCAGGGTGAGAGGAACGAGAGGGTCGGAAACGTCGTACCCGAGCAGGTTCGAGGAGGTGAACCCGGTCACCTTCATCCTGGATTCCAACGTGCTCCCGGTGTCGAAGCGCAGCACGTTCGATTCGGCGACGAAGGTGTCGTAATAGTCCAGTCGGAACCAGTCGGACCATTCTTCCTGGGAGGTCAAACCCAGGTCGGCCGGGTTTTCGATGGTGACGGTGTTGGTCCCTTCCAGCACCCAGGATTGAGGGATGTCGGCGCCCAGGGTCTGTCCCAGGAGGCCGGTCCAGGTCCGGTCGTCCACCAGGTTCCCGTTCAAATAGATCTTGGCATGATGGTTCGGGCTGGGTCCCGGCGTTTCCCGGCGGCTCTGCATGCGCACGTCCAGGTGGGCGGTGGCCGAGCCGTCGGTGGACACGTTGCTCAAAACAACGGTGTGGTCCACCGAGTTCGGAACGCCCAGGGTCAGCACCGCAAGCTTGTCCCAGTACCAGGGGCTGACGGAACCGTTCGGGAGGGCGGCGAAGTAAAGGATGTTGGTTTCGTCCCGGGCGGAGTTGAGAAACCGGGTTTCCAGGGGCAGGAGGGTGTTCGGCGTGACGTTCCGGGACGACATGCGCATCCCGGCGGCAACACCTCCCGTAAGGCGATACACGTTGTTCCAGGTCTCCTCGCCGCCGATATCCTCACCGTAGAAACGGAAGAAGTCGCCCGGGTCGAAGCTCGCATCCCCTCCGTCCACCATTTCGATCGGGACTTCCTGATCCCGGTAGGTCAGAACAAAGGTTGCGGGATCGATCCCGGTCGGGTCCACGCCGGCGCCGTTCAGGTCGGACCAGGTCACCTTGTGGATGCCGCTTTCCCGGACCAGGATCTTGAGAGGGGTCATCACCGAATCCTTGGGGGCGGACAGGATCATTGAGGAACCGCCTGCCGTTTCCGGCCCCAGGGTGGAGGCGGGGGAAGAAGACACCGCAGAGGGGTTCAGGACCTCCACGGCCAGCCGGGAAACGACCGGGTCGCTCAAGGCCCCGGTGGAGAAGGGTCCCAGGCCGGTCGCTGTGTGATACGCGGGACCTCTCG
>CAZZIV010000229.1:0-5206 GCA_964654385.1 uncultured Acidobacteriota bacterium
GATCTTCGATCTCCTCCCCTTGGAGATCCTCCCTCAGCGAGGCGGACCGGCCTTCGACCTCAGAACCGGTGGGAGGCCCTGAGAAGAGCGCAGATGGTCTTGGCGTCCCGGATCTCCTCCCGCATCGCCATCTCCACGGCGTTCTCCAGAGGAACCCGCTCAATGCTCAGGATCTCGTCTTCCTGCAGATCCTGTTCGGTCGCCGTCAACCCGGTGGCGATGAACAGCCAGATTTTCTCATCGCTGAATCCGGGGGTCGTCCAGATCCATCCCATCGGGGAAAGCGTTTCAGGGCGAAACCCGGTTTCCTCTTCCATCTCTCTGCACGCGCAAACCGCCGGATCCTCCCCGGGGTCGAGTTTCCCGGCGGGAATCTCCAAGAGGTAATCCCCGGTGGCGTGGCGATATTGCCGGATCATCAGGACCCGGCCGTACTGGTCAATCGGGACGACCGCCGCGGCGCCGGAATGGCGAACGATCTCCATCTCGGCGACATGCTGGTTGGGAAGGCGCACAGACTCCACGTGCAAACGAACCACTTTTCCGTTGAAGACTTCCCTTTTGCCGAGGATCTCCCCGTCGCTCATACTTTCACCTCCGATCCGGCCCGCGCCTGTGTAAAATCATACCCTAACCGGCCGGGTTTCCGGGAAAGGAACCTGGAATCGTCGCGAGGACCTGATGAGCCGCCTGATCTACCTGGACTACAACGCAACCACCCCCCACGCCCCGGAAGTGGTACAGGCGA
This sequence comes from uncultured Acidobacteriota bacterium, assembly GCA_964654385.1. GTDB lineage: Bacteria > Acidobacteriota > Polarisedimenticolia > Polarisedimenticolales > Polarisedimenticolaceae > Polarisedimenticola. Next base: position 749 of record CAZZIV010000229.1, read on the forward strand.
TTTCCGATGCCCTTCTCGCGGGCTGGGGCAATCCGTCCTCCGATCATCCCCGGGGCCGGGAAGCGGCGGCGATCCTGGACCAGGCCCGGAAGGAGGTGGCCCAGCTCTTAGGATGCGATCCTGGGGAAATCGTCTTCACCTCCGGGGGAACCGAGTCGGACAACACCGCCTTGATCGGCACCGCAGAGGCCCTGGCGGGAAAAGGGCGCCGGATCGTCACTTCCACTATCGAGCACCCGGCGGTGGCGGCTCCTTGCGCCTACCTGGAGCGAAAGGGCTGGGAGGTTGCCCGGGTCGGCGTGGATCGGGACGGCCGGGTGAGCCCGGAACGGTTCCTGGCCGCCTGCGGCGACGGCGCGGTGATCGCCAGCCTGATGCACGCCCACAACGAAACCGGCGTGATCCAACCGATCGGGGAGATCGGGGCGGAGTTGCGCCGGCGGGGCGTTTTCTTTCATACCGACGCCGCACAGACCGTAGGGAAAATTCCGGTGGACGTTCGCGCTCTCGGCGTGGACATGCTGACCCTGGCCGGACACAAACTGTACGGCCCGAAAGGGGTCGGTGCCTTGTACGTCCGGGACGGCGGCATCTTCGGAATCTACCACCACGGCGCCGGACACGAGGGCGGACGCCGGGCCGGCACGGAAAACGTGCCGGATATCGCCGGGCTGGGCGCGGCCTGCCGGCTGGCCCGGGAAGAGCTGGACCAGCGGGTTCTCCACCTCTCCCGGCTCCGCGACCTTCTGGAATCAGAGCTGCGGCGCCGGATCCCGGACCTGGTGATCCACGGCGAGTCGGCTCCCCGCCTCCCGAACACCACCTTCTGCTCGGTTCCAGGCGTCGACGCCCGGGCGTTGATCCGAAATCTCCAGGAACGGGTCGCCATTTCCGCCGGTTCCGCCTGTCATGCCGGGAACCGGGAACCGTCCGGCGTGCTCCGGGAGATCGGGGCGTCCGGCAGGGTCGCCATGGGGTCGATCCGGATCAGCGTCGGCACCCCGACTACCGAAGAGGAGATCCTGGCGGCGGTCCAGGCGATCGCCGGCGCCGCGGGAGCGCTCGGGTCCGGGGCTGAGGTAGACTAGGTCGATCATGCCTGGGCCCATGAAACCGACTATCGAGCTCGACGGGGGGGGAAACCTCCGGATCCGTTTTCCGTTCGACCGGAGCCTGGTCGACCTGGTGAAAACCTTGCCCCGGAGGCGCTGGCACGCCCTGGAAAAATACTGGTCGGCGCCTGCAGGCGACGTGGTAGCGGTCCTGGACACGCTGGTTCCCCGGGGCTTCTCCTGCGACGGTGCCACGGCGAAACTGTACCGGGAGCAAGGCGGCAAAGCCCCGATCGCCTCTGCCGCGCCGAGCCTGTTTCCGGATCCGCCGGAGAACTCCTCCGACGTCCCGGCCTTGTTGACGGATCCTCCCGGCCCCCTGCAGGATGAGCCGGCGCCGGCTGGAGATTTCACGGTGGCGGAGTTGAACCGGACGGCGGCGGCGGCGCTCCGGGCGGCGTTCCCGTCCACGGTCTGGGTCACCGGGGAAATCAGCGGCTTCAACAAGTCGGCTCACCGGAAGCACGTGGGATTCAAACTGGTGGAACGGGACGAGAACGGGACCGAAACGGCCCAGGTGAACGCGATCCTGTTCCAGGGGGCCCGAGCGGCTCTCCAGGAAAAGCTGCGGGCCGCCGGCGACCCGTTCGCCCTGGAAGACGAAATCACCGTCCGGGTCCAGGTGGAAGTGCAGATCTTCGAAGCGTGGGGACAGTACAGGGTCCGGATCGATGACCTGGATCTGAACTACACCCTGGGGGAAGCGGCCCGGCGGAGGGAGGAGATCATTCGGCGGCTGGCGGAAGAGGGGCTGCTTGCGAAAAACCTCTCCCTCCCCCTGCCTCCCCTGCCGCTCCGGGTCGGCCTGATCACCAGCCTCGGCTCCGACGCCCAGAACGACGTGGTGCGCAGCCTGGAGGAATCGGGCTTCGGATTCCAGGTCACCGTGCACGGCGCCCGTGTGCAGGGCCGGTCCACCGAGCCTTCGGTCCTGAACGGCCTGGACTGGTTCCGAGAGCGCCGGGAAGAGTTCGACGTGGTGATGATCTGCCGGGGAGGCGGTTCCAGGACCGACCTGGCCTGGTTCGACAACGAAGCCCTGGGCCGGGCGGTGGCGGGGTTTCCGTTGCCGGTGGTGATCGGCATCGGCCACGAGCAGGACAGCTCGGTGCTTGACGCCCTGGCCCGGTCGGCCAAAACGCCCACCGCCGCCGCCGGACTCCTGGCGGAGCAGGTCGCCCGTTCGCTGGAGGTGCTGGAACAGGCCGGGTTCCTGGTTCTGGAACAGGCGGCCGCCGCGATCCGGGACGAGGAACGCCGGGGCCGGGAGCGGGAATCGAGGCTGGTCCGGGCTTCCAGGGGAGTGCTGGATCACGCCGCGAAAGATACCCGCCACCAGGGGAGCCGGCTGCTCCTGGCCACCCGGAACCTGCTATCCAGGGCCGAACGAGAGATGGAATCGGTGATGGTGTCGCTTCCCCGAACGGTGATGGTCCGCCTCGCGGCAGGCCGGACCGACCTGGACCGGGTCGAGTCCCGGCTGACCCGAGCCTCCATGGCCCGGATCCAGCAGGCGAACGAGCCGTTGAACAGGGCGGCCGCCGTCCTGGGGCCCCGGGCGATCCGGGCGGTGGTCCTGGAAGAGGAACGGTTGGAAGCCCGGCAGCGGAGGCTTGCGTTGTGCGATCCTGCCCGGGTGGTGGAGCGGGGATTTGCCGTGCTGCGCCTTGCAGGCGGACCGGTTCTCCGGCATCCGAAGGATGCGCCGGAAGGAACCGTGGTGGAAGCGACCTTGAAGGGCGGCCGGCTGGGACTGCGTTCCACCGGCCCGGTCCGCGGGAACCGGAAGAAAGGACGGGAGCCGTGATGGCGAAAACGGGTAAGAGTCCGAAACTCAGCTACGGAAAGGCGGCGGAACGGCTGGACGAGATCCTCCGGGTCATCGAGGAGGGGCAGGTCGATATCGACGAACTCTCCGGCCTGGTGGAGGAAGCGGCCGGCCTGGTGACCGCCTGCCGGGAGAAGATCCGGGACGCCGGGATGAAGGTGAAGACGATCACCGAACGGCTGGAACGGGAGAAGGAAAACGGAGAGGACGGCGATGGAGATCTTCCGTAACCGGCTGATCCTGGCGCCGATGAGCCGTGGAACCGATCTCCCGTTCCGGAGGCTGGCCGCGGAGTGGGGCTGCCAGGTCGCCGTAGGGGAAATGGCGTACGCCCACAAGATCGCCCGGCGCTCCCGCAATGAAATGCCGTTGGTCCGGCGCCATCCGTCCGAACGATTCTTTGGAGTCCAGTTGGCGGGGAAACACCCGGAGACGATGGCCGAAGCGGCGATCATCGCCGAGGGGGAAGGAGCCGACTTCCTGGACATCAACCTGGGCTGCCCGATCCAGGATGCCGTACGGCGGGGATTCGGGGCGGCTCTGCTGCGACGTCCGTCCCGGGTGGCCGCGCTGGTGGCGGCGGTGAAAAAAGCGGTGAGCATCCCGGTGACCGTGAAAATGCGCCTGGGATGGTCGGAGGAGAAACCGACCTACCTGAAAATCGGCAAGGCGGCGGAGGAGGCCGGCGCCGACGCGGTGATCCTTCACCCCCGCAGCCGGGCCCAGCGGTACCGGCGGCCCGCGGACTGGTCCCATGTGGCGGCCCTGGCGGAAACGCTGACGGTCCCGGTGATCGGAAACGGCGATGTCATGACCTGGGCCGGCGCCGAGAGCCGTCGAAAGGAGACCGGCTGCAGCGGGGTGATGGTCGGCCGGTGGGCCCTGGCCAAACCGTGGCTCTTCCGGGAATTCGCCGAGCGGACCGATCTCCCGCAGGATACCGCCGGGCGGCTGGCGGTGCTGCGCCGTTACGTGGAACTCTGTTTCGAACTGCTGGGCGACGATGAAAGGGGGCGGAAGCGGACCCGGAGGTTCCTCACCTTTCACCAGGATTTCTTCGGCCGGTATCGAAGAGGCCTGGGCAGGGACGCGGTGAACGCGAACGATCCCCGGTCCCTGGGAGAGCCGCCGGCGGACGAGCTGGAAGCCTGGCTCTGCCGCACCGACGTGGATGGTGTGAAGGCGTTGTGCGACTGGTTGGTGGACGGCGGACCGGACACTCCGCCGCCGCCACCGGAGGGGGAAACGGTTCGGGCGGTGAGAGTCGCGGCCGCAGGCTGATAGAATGCACACGGATGGAAAAAGGGGATTTTGCGTGAGAGATGAAAAAAGATACCTGAAGTTCGCCGGTGGCCTGGCAGTGGCCCTGGTTTTGTTCCTGTCGAGCTGCGGACAGGGGGTCGAGTATGATCCGCCCGCCGAACCGGCTCCCGAAGAGAGTGCCCGGCTGATGCCCATCCCGGATACCGGCGGGGAAGCGCGTGCGTCCTTCCCCCCCCCCCGGCGGGGCAGCCGCGG
>CAZZIV010000230.1:0-5182 GCA_964654385.1 uncultured Acidobacteriota bacterium
AGCGCCCGGGAACGGCTGGCGGCGGAACCTCCGGCCGGTCCGCCCCGGGAGCGGAACCCCCGGGAGTTCCGGCGGCGGATCCGTCCGGTTCTCCTCCACGACGCCGCGCAAAACCTGGAACTGGGCCGGCTGCACCTGGCGGAAGATGAGCTTCTCCGGGCGGTGGATATCCTGCCGAACGATCCGGAGGCCCACCGGCTGCTCGGCTCTCTCTACGAGCAACGGCGGACGGCGGAAAAGGATCCGGCCGAACAGGCCAAACTGCTCGACGGGGCGGTTCGGGCGTACCGGGAAGCGATTCGACTGAATCCGGATCTTCCGGAGCCGCACAAGGCCCTGGGAATCCTGGCCTATCGAACCGGAGACGGCGCCACCGCCTGCGTCCAGTTCCGGCAGTACCTGGAGCTGGCTCCCGCCGGAGAGGATGCCCAAGCGGTCCGCGGATATCTGCTGGAACTGGAGCAGGACGGCCGGTGCCGCTGACTCCGGCGAAGCCGGCACCGGGCCGCCAGGCGAGAGAACCGGTCACAGGAATCGGCGGCAGGCGATCGAGCGGCACGCCGTCGCGCAGGTGGGTCGTTCGGTTCGCAGGAGAGGGTTAGCGCCGCTCCTCCAGGAGCGCGTTGAACTCCCGTGGGTTCCGGGCCCGGAGCTTCGCTTCCTTCAGGTCGATCAGCCCCCGTTTTACCAGGGCCGCCAGGCTGTGGTCCAGAGGGATGCTCCCGGTCTGCTTCTCCATGCTGACCTGGCTTCGGAGCTGCTGGACCTGGCCCGTGCGGATCAGGTGCCGCACCGCGTCGGTGGCGAACATCACCTCCACCGCCGGAACCCGGCCCTCTCCATCGGCCCTGAGGATCAGGTGCTGGGAAATCACCGCCGTGAGGGAGATGGAAAGCTGGGAGCGAACGCTCTCCCCCTGCCCCGCCGGGAACGAATCCAGGATCCGGTTGATCGACTGGACGACGTCGCCGGTGTGCAGGGTGGAAAGCACCAGGTGGCCGGTTTCCGCCGCCGTGATCGCCATGGAGATCGATTCCGTGTCCCGCATCTCGCCTACCAGGATCAGGTCCGGGTCCTGCCTCAAGGCGTCCCGGAGGGCCAGGGGAAAGGAAACGGCGTCCCGCCCCACCTCCACGTGTTCCACCAGCGAGGTGTCGGAGAAATGCTCATACTCCACCGGATCCTCGATGGTGATGGCGTGAACCGGCCGCTGCTCCAGGATCCGGCGGACCATGGAAGCCAGGGTGGTCGACTTTCCCGAGCCGGTCGGCCCGGTCACCAGGACCAGGCCGTGGGAAGCGGTACAGATCCTCTCCAGGACCCTGGGCAGGTTGAGTTCCTCGAATCCGGGAGGCACCTTCGGGAGGAGGCGGATCGCCATCGCCCAACTCCCATGCTGCCTGTGCAGGTTGCATCGGAACCGGCCCAGCCCGGGCCGGGTCAGGGCGAAATCGACCGAACCATGGGCCCGAAGCGCCTGCCGCCGTTCCCGGGGAAGGAGATCGCCGCAAAGGGTTCGCGCCTCCGCTTCGCTGAGGCGATCGCCAATCGGGGCCAGGCTCCCGTGGACCCTGGTCATCGGCGGATTCCCGGCGGCGATCAGGAGATCGGAGGCGCCGGCTACCCGGGCGATCCCCAGCAGCCGCCCGATTTCGTCCCGTTCGTCGAATCCGGCGGCCGGGAGCTCCCAGCCGGTTGGGCTTTGCCGGGCCTCGGCGGGAGTCACCGCCGGCGTCTCCCGTTCTTCAGGCGCAAGCGGCGCTCCCGCGCTTTCCGACGGGGATGCCAGGTCCGGTTCCGTCCCCCGGGCCGCTTCATTCAAACGACGAATCAGCTTGTCCAGGTCCGGATCCGGTTGAAATTTCTGCTTCAAATACACTCTCCCCCGCACTGGCCAGGGTGTCGCACCACGGAGCCCGCAGGTGGGGCTCCCTAAAAATTACGTCGAAACCGGCCGGTTTGTCCAGTCGGAATCGATCCTAATCGGCTTTGGGGCATCGGAGACGGATCCGCCTCTTGTACGCCCGGTGCTCCGCCAGGCTGAGCGCCTTGAGATCGTCCAACCGGTCCGGTTCGATCCAGCGGTTCCGCAGTTCCACGTCCCGTCGTACGGTGATCAGGCCCGGCTCGGCGAAAATCCGCTGCGAGAATCGGCCCAGTTCGTTCTCCACCTGGTCGGTTTTGCTCTTCGGCAGACACCAATCCGGAGGGATCCGGATCTTCCAGGTCGACTCCACGTGAATCGGGTCGATCACCACCGGCACCCGGCGATCCTTGAGAATCCGGGGATCGGGGGTCCGCGTGTACCCTCCCAGGCGGATCGCCCGCCGGTCGGGCGTTCCCTCCACCAACCCTTTGTGGGAGACCGACACACGGAGGGTCACGGAGGGAAGATCCCCCGGCTCCGCTTCCCAGCTTACTTTCCTCGTGGTGCAGCCGGGAAGCATACTGTCGATGAGATCCCGGGCATCCTGCTCCACGGCGGAGGCGTCTTCCTCTTCCATCTGGGTCAACCATCCGGACGCCCCGGCGCCGGTAAGACGATACTTCACGTCCCCGTAAGAAGTCCCGGCGCCGGAAGCTCTTAGTTCCACTTCGATCCGCCGGGTTTCGTCGTTCAGAAGGATAGGAGTCCGGACCAGTTCGCTTTTCTCTCCGCGTACTACCAGCGCGTTCTGATCCTGCGTGAAAGGAGCCAGCCATTCCGCCCGCCCCTGGGTCTGGGTCGCGTCGACGAACAGGTACCCGTCATGCAGCGGCGCCGAACGGGGCATCCAGTCCCGCCGGGGAACCGCCACGATCAGATGGTTGAACTTGTCGGTCGGGAAATCTTTCCAGGTTTCGTACCCGGTGGATCCGTGGATCAACGCCGGATACGCCTCGATCTGCGCCTCCTGGAGCAGATCGACCAGGAGGAGCGACTTATCCTTGCAGTCGCCCCAGCTTCGTTCCAGGGTTTCCTTCGGAGGCGACGGCCGCAACCCGCCTTCCCCCACTTCCACCGCCACGTACCGGACATCCTTCTGAGCGACGGCCGCCAGGGCGTTTAACCGGTCCCATGGGTTCTCCAGCCCGGCAATCGTCTGCTTCGCCAGGGCCGCCACCTCGGGATCGTTCCGGGGAACCTTGTCCACGTAACCCTGGTACCACTCTCCCACCTTGTTCCAGGTGTCGTACTCTCCTCCCCATGCATAATCGAGCACCGTGGCCCGGCCTCCGACCGGAGGGGCCAGGGAGAGCGGCTTCAGGCCCGGCAGATCCTCGGCGGTGATCTTGATTCCGTCCCCGGTTTCCTGGAGTTCCAGGCCGTCGGCCGGACCGGTGATCCGGTACCGCCATCCCTCGGAAGCCCCTTGCACGAGAACCTTCAACTCTTCCACAGGAGCGTCGGTTCGCAGGTAGATCCGGCCGGAGGGATAACGCGGCTCGACACGCACCCGGGACCCGGCGATTACGATCGTCCCGACCGGAAGGGTCTTGTCGAACGACGCCACCCGGTACAGGGTGGAGCTGTGCAGTTCCATCTCTCCCAGCGGCGCGATCTCCGACTGGTCCTCCTCGGAAACCTCCACCGTTTCGCCGTCCGGCCGGGTCGCCCGAAGGGTCAATTTTTCCAGCTTGATATACTCGTCCAGCGTCACCGAATACGAGGACCAGCGTTCGACTTCCGCGTCCGTGTCCAGGCGAACTTTCACCCGTTCGTCCTGCAGGAGGCTCCCGTCTTCCTGGACGGTGTGGGTCACCAGCCGTAGAAGGACCTTCGCCCGGCTGGCCGGCGCGGCGCAGGCCAGGAGAACCGTCCCGAGCGCGGCGACCCTACTCCAGCGCCAGGACGATCTGCTGAGCATCGCTCTTCCCCGCCTTCTTGTAGTGGGATCTCAACTGGCCGTATTCCCGGCCGGGATAGACCTCCCTCTTCAACCGGTCCATCACACGGTGGACGGTGAGGGTTCTCGCCTCCAGGTCGGTGTCCAGCGCCAGGGAGAACGAACCGACGGCGTTGGCGTGCTCCAGCGGCGCGGGCTGCGACTCCAGGATCCAGCCTTCAGGCCAATGGATCGTCCACGTCACCTCGTCCCTGTCCAGGAAACGAAAGAGAATCGGGGTCTGCCGCTGGGAGGTCAGCAAGGTGAACGGAGAGTCGACCGGCCCCAGGGGACGGGAAGGGGCCAGGCTGACCTCGTCCCCCAGGACCTCCTCTTCCGGCTGGGCCATCTTCCAGGCCACGTGAATCTCCCCTTCTTCGATCTTTTCCTCCACTTCCACGCCGCTGACTTCATAGCCGGGAAGACGGGTCTGCAGCCAGTTCCTCCATGCGTCCTGGGTCTCCTCCGGCGTCTCCTTCCATTTCATTTTCAATCGGGCGGGGTGCCCGGTGAGAAGCAGCGTGCCCGCGCCGGAGGCGATCCCGTCGTCGTCGACGGTGAGATCCATCTCCGCGCGGCGGAGATTCTCCTCCGGCGAGGAAAAGGGCATCGTGATCACTTTCGCCTTTTCGCCCTTTCCGGGAAACAGCAGCGCCTTCATCCCTTCCACACCGTACCGGCCGGCACCGAAACCGTAAGTTTTTTCCGATGGATCGAGAAAGTAGGTCTCCCCGTCGACTTGAAGCTGCACCACCGCCCGGTCGAACCAGGAAGGGATCGCCACGCTCATATCCTGCAACCCCAGGTAGCGGGTCCGAACCCAGACCAGCCGGGCGTGCAGGCCGGCCTTCTCCAGCATATGCTGCAGGAGAAGGGCCTTCTCGGCGAAATCGCCTTCCCCCTCCTCCAGCACTTTCTGGATGCTGGCGTCTTCCGTGAGACTGACGCCGGCCACCCGCCGGGTGGCGATCTCGTCCCGGACGAAACGGTAGATCGCTTCCGCTTTCGCCCGATCATCCGCCGTTCCGGAGGTCAGCTCCGCGAGCTTTGCCGAGGCTCCCCGGCCTTTCCCCAGGAAGCTTCGATAAAAAATATCCCGGTACCGCTCGCTGGTGGTATCCCAATCGGTGAACAGCTTGTAGCGGGCCTGTCGATCTTCGGTCAGAACCAGTTCGAACACGCTGGACATATCGAACATCGGGAACTGGAACGGCTCCTCGGGAACGCCGGGGAGGCGATCCATCCAGACCTTGAAGGCTCTTCCCTTCCCGGTCCGTTTCCTCTCTCATTTCATTGTCTCGGTGCACGTTCCCGCC
>CAZZIV010000231.1:0-5174 GCA_964654385.1 uncultured Acidobacteriota bacterium
CCCTGGACGCTCGAACAGTCGTTCGTCCGGGAGATCCGCATGCGCCCGAAGAAGAGCCGCCTGCGAGAGCAGAGCGTCGACCAAGGTCGTCTTCCCGTGATCCACGTGGGCTAAAATCGCCAGATTCCTGAGATCGTTCCTGGTTTCCTCTGCCATCAACCGTTCCCTCCAGGGCCGATCCGAACCTTACCACGCTCGCCCGAGCCTGCTCAACCTGCCGAAGAGAAGGAAATGCCCGGATCCGAGGGTGATTTCCCGGCGCGTTCCGGCTACTGTATCCCTTCCAAGCCGGTGAGGGACGCCATGGACGAAAGGCCGGAATTCGAATCCTTGGACAGCATCTACGACGCGCTGGATGCGGGGAATCCGGAAGAGGCTCTCCGGCTCTGTCTGGCGCGGATCGATGAGACCGGGAACCAGGATCCTGTGCTCCAGTTTTTCGCCGGCAAAGCCTGGATGGAACTCGGCGATCCCGGGCGGGCGATCCCTCACCTGGAACAGGCCCGGAAACTGGATCCGGATGACCCTGAGTTCTCTGCCGAGTACGGCATCGCCCTCTTCGAAGACGGCCGTTTCGACCCGGCGCGGATGTACGCCGATCAACTCCTGGAGAAACACCCGGACGCGCCGGAGGGTCACTATCTCCGTGGCCTTCTGGCCGAACGGGAAGGCGCGATGCCGGAAGCGGACCGGTGTTTTGAGAAGGCCGCCGCGATCGATCCTGAACGATATCCGGTGATCCGGCGATTCACGGAAGAAGAGTTCCATGCCCAGGTGGACCAGGCGGCGGATCACCTCCCCGGCCCGTTCCGATCCAGGCTCCGGGAAGTCGCGGTCCTGGTGGAGACCCTGGTCCCCGACGGATTGCTGGAAGACGGCCTTTCACCAGGGGAGACCCTGGGGTTGTTCACCGGCACTCCCGCCGCCGAAAGAGGATCCTCCGAATCTCCGTTGGAAGAGCCTCCACGAATCCTGTTGTTCCAGAGAAACCTGGAGCGGTACGCCGCCTGGGAGGACGACTTGGAACGGCAGATCGCCGTCACCCTTTTCCATGAACTCGGCCACTACCTTGGGATGGAAGAAGAGGATCTGGAACAGGCCGGTTTCCTGTAGTCTCAGAGAGGCCGGCCGGTTCCTCCCGCTCCTTCGATCCAGGCCTCACCGCCTTCGAAGAACTCCTTTTTCCAGATCGGAACCGACTCCTTGAGAGCGTCGATGGCGAACCGGCAGGCGTCCATCGCCGCCGCCCGGTGCGCCGAGGCGGCCACCACCGCCACCGAGGCCTCGCCGATTTCGACGCGGCCGGTCCGGTGAACGATCGCCATGGCGTCCAGGTCGAACCGTTCCAGGGCTTCGGCCCGGATCCTTTCCATCTCGGACTCGGCCATCCCTTCATACGCCTCGTATTCCAGGGAAAGCACCTTCCTGCCGGCGTTGTGGTTCCGGACCGTGCCCAGGAAGACCGCCACCGCGCCGTGGTGGTCCTGCTGAACCTGCCGGATCATCGCCTCCAGATCGATCGGTTCCCGCTCCAACCGGATCATCTTCCTCACCCTCCGCTGACCGGCGGCAGGAACGCCACCTCCCCGACGTTCCGGAGCGGGGTGTCCCACGAGGCAAACTCCCGATCGCACGCCACTCTGGGCCGGAATCCGGTCTCCTCCAATTGAGGATGCCTTTTTACCGCTTCCGTCCACAGCGCCGCCACGTCGGCCAAGACATCCAACTCCAGCGCCTCCGATCGAGTGCCGGTTTTTTCGGCCAGCGAGGCGAAATAGCGAACGCGCACTTCCATCCTTCAAGCCTCCTGGAGAGCACCGCAGGCTACCCAGTGTACTAGACGAGCGATCCCTGCCTCCGCCTCCACCAGGGAACCGGACCAGACGAGCCCCGAACACCTGGCTACCGCCTTCTCCTCGTCGATGGTCAGCCGTCCCCCTTCCGCCAGAACGCCTCCCTCGCCGAGGGCGCGGTTCAGCAGCCGATCCAACACCACCGACGCCATCCCGACCGCCCCGATTCGTCCTCCCTGATCGAGGATCGACTGGAGAAACCGGCGGACATCCGGGAGAAGATCGCCTCCACCGATCCCCTGCCCGCCCGGTTCGCAAAGCCCGCGAAACGCCCCGGCCCCTCCAGGCAGGATCGCGCCGTCCAACATCGCCACAGGCGCTTCCTTCAGCGGCCGGACCGGGCCGGGGGCAAGCCTCGCCGCCTCCTGCAGCATGTTTCGGGCCTCCCTGTCCACCTGGAAGGAAGCGGAGGCGTGATCGGCGACCACTTGCTGCTCCCCCTCCGGAGCCAGGGAAATGTAGGTATGCTTCCCCCTCTCCAAGGCGGAGTAGACCAGGGCCGCTTCATGCACATCGGTGCCGTCGAGGCGCCCGCAACCGGTGAGGACGACGGCGACCTTCCCCATCGGCTCATCGAGGCAGCAGGCGGACCGCGCCTGCGATGATGGATTCAGCAACGGTATCGAGGACTCCCGGCGTCACGATCCCCGAGGCGTTGGGATGCCCGCCGCCTCCGTATTCCAGCGCCAGCCCGTGGACGTTAATCGACCCTTTGGAACGGAGGGAGACCTTGATGTTCCCGTCTCCCGTGTCCCGAAACAGGAGCGCGATCCGCACTCCCTGGACCGCCAGCATCGGCGTGGTCATTTCCGACGTATCCACCTTCCAGGCTCCCAGACCGTCCTGCATGGCGCGGTCGATCCGCATCGAAGCCACACCGCCGTCGCCGTCGAGCCGCAGGCCGGCCAGGGCGCTTCCCAACAGCCGGGTATATTCGAGGCTGTTGTTTTCGCTGACCTCCCGGTAGCACTCGGCGGTGTCCACACCGGTATCCAGCAGGTCGGCGGCGATTCGGTGGGCGGCGGAGTTGGTGGAATTGAACCGGAAAAAGCCGGTATCCGTCGCCAGCCCCGCGAACAGCGCGGCCGCCGCCGGGAGGTCCGGCGTCCATCCGGCCCCCGTCATCAGTTCATACACCATCGCCGCCGTCGCGGAAGAGCTCCGGTCCAGGATCAGGTGTTCCCAGGGGACCTGCCGGGTCGGGTGATGATCGATGCAGAGCACCTTTCCGGCATGGTTCATCATGACCTGTTCCATCCGCCCCAGGCGATCCGGCGCGCTGTTGTCCAGGAGGATGATCCGGCCCGTCTCTTCCAGGATGCCGGCGTGCCGCTCCGGCTCCCAGGTTTGCACCTCGTGACGTTCATGAACGATGAAACGAAGCGACTTCGCCACAGGATCGGGGTTGATGATGGTGACGTCCACCCCCCGTGCCAGGAGGAAGCCGGCCAGTCCCAACTGGGCGCCCAGGGCGTCTCCGTCCGGATGCATATGTGCCGTGAGGACAACCTCCTGGAGAGAGCCGGTCACCTGCCGGAACAGCGCATGTCCCTGTTCGTCAACCATGCGAACCGCCTCCGCCGCCTGTTCGGCCGCCATGCGGTCCGCCTCCCAGTTCTCCATCCAGGTAACGACGCCCGTACTGGATATAATTTTCCACGCCGTCCAGGATTCTCGCCCTGTGGGCGTCGGTCACATCGCCCCGGATCCTCGCGGGCACTCCTGCGGCAACCGTCCCCGGCGGGACCTCCATCCCTTCCCGGACCACGGCGCCGGCCGCTACGAGGGCGCCGTCCCCGACCCGGGCACCGCTCAGGATCACCGCTCCCATGCCGATCAGGGCCCTGTCGCCGATTCGGCAGCCATGGATCACGCAGTGGTGCCCGATGGTGGTATCGGCGCCGATCACGGCGGGAAGATTCGTATCCACATGCACCAGCGTCAGATCCTGGATGTTGGTCCGATCGCCCACGACGATCGGCTCCATGTCGCCTCGGAGGACACAGCCGTACCAGACCGAAGCCTCACGGCCGAGCCGCACCTGCCCGACCAACACGGCGTTGGGCGCGACCCAAGCGGTCGGGTCGATTTCGAGATGGTTCCGTAAAAATTTCCGTTCCCCGACGCCCATCCGGTTACCTCGCTGAAGGAAGCGGATTAACCTACCCCCCGGTTCCTGGGATGTCAAGTAATACGGGGGGTTCGGTCCAGGAGACGCTGAAGGATCAACGCCTGGTATTCGGCATCGTAATCGGCCCGGTGAATCCGCGCGGTATCCTGGGGAGGGAGGTCCAGGAGACGCTCCAGGTTCTCCTTGGAGGTTTCGTTCCAGGAGACGCCGAGCCTACCCATGGCCAGGCTCTTCGTATCGATCCCTTTGTAGCCGAACGGATTCTCGATCTCGTAGTGCCGGAAGTAGTAATTGATGTAGGCCCAGTCGAAGACCGCGTTGTGGCCTACGAAGACCGGCCGCTCCCGGGAGGGGCGGTTCCGGACCAGGACCCAATCCCGGAGATCCCGCATCGCCTGTTCCGGGTCGGCTCCCTCCTGCCGAAGACGTTCCAGGTCCAGGCCGCACACCTCCAGGGCCTCTTTCTCGAAGCCGGGGAAAACCGGTTGCAGTTCCACGTACCAGGAATCGCCGAGAGTATGCCGGTCTCCCTCCCTCTGCACCACGGTCACACCGATGGAGAGCAGGCTGTAGAGAGGCGGCATCGGGCCGGAAGCTTCACAATCCAGGGCAAAATAAGTCATAACGGCGTTACAATAGCACGCCGTTTCGAAGGAAGGAGCCGGTCATGGGCACGGTCCGTACAGGTCTCGAGGTGTTTCTCGATCGCACATCCGGCCGGGCCGGCCTTCCCTCCGGGGCGAAGGTCGGTCTGATCGTTCACCCGGCCTCGGTGGACCGGGACCTCCGCCATACCGTCGATCTGTTCCGGGAAGCGGCCGGGATCCGCCCGGTTCGACTTTTCGCGCCGGAACACGGTGTGCGCGGCGAGGCCCAGGACATGGAGCAGGTCCACGAAACCCTGGACGTGGATAGCGGCCTCCCGGTGATCAGCCTGTACGGTTCGAACCTGGAATCTCTCCGGCCGGACATCGAATCATTTCAAGGGTTGGATGCGGTCGTCTATGACCTGCAGGACGTGGGAACCCGCTACTACACGTATATCACCACGTTGAGTTTCGTCATGGAAACTGCCCGTGAAGCCGGCCTCCCGGTGATCGTTCTGGACCGGCCGAACCCGATCGGCGGGGTCGTTCTCGGAGGGCCCGTCCCGGAGGCGGCCCTGGCTTCCTTCGTCGGGCGCTGCCCCG
>CAZZIV010000232.1:0-5167 GCA_964654385.1 uncultured Acidobacteriota bacterium
TGCCGAGACCGATCTCGTATGCCGTCTTCTGCTTGAAAAAAAAAACAAAAGAACAAGATATCAGAGAGTCATACACAGTCTGCGAGCGCGCGCACACGCCTGGCAACGCGGTCGCCACCACTAGGTCGCTGTCGCACCGCTTGTGGAGAGCGGGGACCCCGAGCCCGGGCCCGCGGAGGCGGCAAACCGGGAGCGCTGATTGGACCCCTCCCCCGCCTGCCAGACCAGCCCGACCACGCTGAGGCCGACGATCCAGGCGCCCAGGGAGAACAGCCAGAACTCCCGCTGGAAGCGGGAGCGCAGAGCGGCCGCCTTGCCTGCCCGGCCGGCCGTTTGAGGCCCGCTTTCCACGGCGATCGCCCAGTCGGCTCCCTGGATCGGCAACGGCGCCTCGATCCGGCCGGTGGATCCGGCCGGGACGAGACGGGCGGGAATCTCCTGGTTGTTCAGCCATTCGTCCACCGCGTCGCCGGTAACCACGAACCCTTGAACGATCCCTCCCTCCGGCGCCTCCACGATCCGGAGAGCGGCCAGGGCCGGGGAACGGTCGATCGGCAGGGTCCGCCACCGGAACGGACCGACGATGATTTTCACCTTTCCTTTCCGGGCGGCGAGTTCCGCCAGCCGGGACCGGTCCGCCAGAGCACAACCTCCTTTGGCGGGGATCCCCTTCAGATCGGCGTACAACCGGCCGGCCTGCTGGTTCTGGAGCCAGGCGGCCCGGTCCATCTCCACCACCCTGGGCTTCCTCTCCTGCCCCGATTCCCCCAAAGCCTGCAGTGTCCGTTTCTCCTGAGGAGGGGTCGCTCCCGGGGAGGCCTCGGAAGGCCGGCGATGTCGAACGGGATGCTCCATCTCCTTCAAGCTGGCCTCGCAAAAAGATTCACACCGGGAAAGGGATTTCAGCGCGGCCTGCTGGGACGACCGGACCGCTTCCGGCGTGATGTCCGGATCCACATCGTTCAGCGTCGGCAACGTCAACCGCCCGCCGGGGTTCATCTGGAAATGGGCCCAGACCAGCGGATCCGACGGCCCGTCGGCCAGGGGGGACGGAACGATCGACGGACCGTCATACGCTCCTTTGGGGTCATGACAAAGGCTCTGGTACTGGTAAAAAGGCCGGTTGTCCTCGGTACGCCGCAGGGCGTTCAAGCGGGTCGCCACGTTGTCGGCCAGGCGCTGGGCCATGGCCAACGCCTCCGTTTCCGCCGCCTGCTCCATCAGGCGGATCTCTTTCTCCACCGAGTGGGTTCCGGCCAGGTACCAGGCCAGGGAGGGAAGTCCCACCGCTGCCGTGGTCAACAGGAACGCCGCCGCCGTCCTGCGAAGGGTGAAGGTCATCCCGGCCCCCCCCAGCCGTACCCGGCCCCGGTGACGGTAACGATGACCTGGGGATGGGAAGGATCCGGTTCAATCTTCCTTCGCAGCTTCGCGACGGTCATATCCACCGTCCGGGTGCGGGTGTCGCCCTTGATCCCCCAGACGTTTTCCAGCAGTTCGCTACGGCTCACCGCCCGGTCCCGGTGCCGGTACAACCAGCGGATCACGCCGACTTCCCGGGGGGTGAGGGACTGTTCCGATCCGTTCCTCCGGACCCGGCACCGCCCCAGGTCGATCCGGCTGTCTCCCCATTCGATCTGCTCGTCGCCGCCGTTCCCGGAACCCCGTCTGCGCCCCACGGCCTGGATCCGGGCCAGCAGTTCCCTGGCGCTGAACGGCTTGGTAACGTAATCGTCGGCGCCGGAGACCAGGCCCGCGACCCTGTCTTCCTCGGCGCTCCGGGCGGTCAGCATGATCACCGGCAGGCCGGGGCGCACCGTCCGCAGGCGCGCGAGCACCTCCATCCCGTCCAACCCGGGGAGCATCCTGTCCAGGAGAACCAGGTCGAAGCATTCCTCGGTGCCCAGGCGGACCGCTTCCCCTCCGTCCGCCGCAGGGGCGACCTGGTGGCCGGCTCCGCTCAACAGGTCGATCAACCCTTCCCGGAGCGCGGCTTCATCCTCAACGACAAGAATCCGCATCGGTTCGAATCTCCCGGGCGGAGGGCAGCCTTCCCTCCCATCTTCAAGGAAATGGTTATCTTTATAAAGATAACTTGAACCGGCGGCGCCGCCCGTAACAATCCGGTAAAAAAAGACTCAGAGCACCGTTCCGTCGGGAATAACCGCTCCCCGCTGGGTCACCAGGATCCCTTCCCGGATCACCCAACCTTCGCCGTCGGCTTCCTGGGGCCGGTTTTCCTGCAAAATTTTCACGTTCTTCCCGATCCGGGTGTTTTTGTCGATGATCGCGTTCTCGATCACCGTTCCCGGGCCGATCCCGACCGGCACCTGCTCCCCCCCCGATTTCTCCTGCCAGGCGTTCGGGTCCCGGCCCATGATCAGGGTCCGACGGAAAACAACTCCCTTGGCGCGGGTTCCGACGCCGAGTACCGAGTGCTCCGCCCGGCAGTCCACCAGGACCGTTCCTTCGGCGATCATGCTCCTGGTGAAGGAACATCCGTCCACACGGGAGGTGGGGAGGAACCGGGGCCGGGTGAAGAACGGCCACCCGGCGTCGGTAAAACGAAACGGCGGATCCGGCTTCACCAGATCCATGTGGGTTTCGAAAAAGGACCGGATCGTCCCGATATCCCTCCAGTACCCGTCAAAAAAATACGCCTGCACTTTGTACCGGTCCACGGAGGCGGGAATGATGTCTCCGCCGAAATCGACCAGGCTGTTTTTCAGACATTCCACGAGCACTTGTTTCCGGAACAAGTAGATCCCCATGGAAGCGATATAGGGACGATCCGGCCCGATACCGATTTTCTCCAGAAGCTCCGGATCGACCTCCATCCGATCCCGGGCTTCCGCCGTTGCCGGTTTCTCCCGGAACTCCTTGATCCTGCCCTCTTCATCCACGCGGGCCGCGCCGAACCCGGCGATGTCCCGCTCCGAGCAGGGCAGCACGGCGATCGTGATGTCCGCCTCGGTCTCGAGATGCTCCCGCAGCATCCGCCGGTAATCCATCCGATACATATGATCGCCGGAAAGGATCAGGACCAGGTCGCCGGGAAGCTCGGAAATCAGCTGCAGGTTCTGTCGGATCGCGTCGGCGGTGCCCATGTACCAGTTCAGGCTGTCCGGTGTCTGCTGGGCGGCGAGAATCTGCACGTATCCCCTCGAAAACTGGTCAAACTTGTAGGTCAGGTTGATATGCCGGTGAAGGGACGTGGAATTGAACTGGGTCAAAACCAGGATCCGTTCCATCCGGGAATGGATCGCGTTGCTGATCGGGATATCGATCAGCCGGTACTTGCCCGCGATCGGCACGGCCGGTTTGCTCCGCTGGTCGGTCAGAGGGGATAACCGGGTTCCGCGCCCCCCTCCGAGAATTGCCACAATGACATCGCGTGTCCTGTCATTCAGATGCGCCACACCTCTGCCTCCACCGGAGAAGAGCATTGTACTCCACCGCCGCCGCCCGGTTCGTTCTATAATCGATCCGATCCCCAGGAGAAAACCGCATGCCCTCCTCCACCGACGCACTGACCGCCGCCTTGGATACGGTCCTCGAAGCTTCTCCTACGGAAGCCGCCCAGGCGCTGGGCCGGGCGATGAAGGCCGCCTCCCGGAACCCCCGGCAGGGGGCGGGCCTGGACGACCGGATCCTCAGCGGCCTGGGGAATCACCGGAAACCGGATGCGCTTCTGGAATTGCTGGACCTCCAGGACCTGGCGGCACTGGCGGAGCGGCTTTGCGAACGGCTGGAAAGCGATGGACCGCTCCCCCCACGAGAACAACGGGCCCCGGCATGGAACCTCCTGGACGTGTTGCGCCGTTCCGCCGCCCTGCGCCGGATTCCCCGGAAAGAGATCGAGTCCTGGACCGGCCGATTCCTCCGCCTGGTGGAGCGGTCTCACTACACCGCAGGTCCGTTGTTCCGCCGGCGGGTGGCGGCCTACGGATCCAAGACCCTGTTCCAGGTCCACGAGAAGGGAAACGTCCGCTCCCTGAACTGGCGACAGGCGGCGGCGCAGGTGGAAACCATCGCCCGGGGCTTGATCGCCCTTCACCCGGACCGGCGGCCCGGACCGGTGGGGATCCTGTCGGAAAACCGGCCGGAGATGGCGCTGGCCGACCTGGCCTGCCTGACCTCCGGTTTGCTCAACGTGATGATCCCGGCCAACTCCACTCCCGAGTCGATCCTGTTCATGCTGAACCACTCCCAGGTCGAAACCTTGGTGGTCTCCACGCACCGGCAACTGGCGAAGGTGGCCTTCCAGCGGCCATCCTGTCCGGCCCTGAAGTGGATCGTGATCCTGGAGCCGGTCAGGGATCTCCCCCGGGACGTCCTGACCCTGGACCAAGTTTGCGCCCGGGCCCACAAAACACCGGCCGCCCTGCTCCTGGAACGGTCCGAAGCGGTCCGGATCGACGACCTGGCCACCACCATGTACACCTCGGGCACTACCGGGCAGCCGAAAGGGATCCAGTTCACCCACAGGAACATCGTTTTCAAGCGGTTCGCGCGGGCGTTGGCCCTCCCGGAGATCGGCGAGAACGACGTCTTCGTCTGTTACCTGCCGTTGTTCCACACATTCGGCCGTTTCCTGGAAATGTTCGGTTCGGTGTTCTGGGGTGCAACGTATAACTTCGTTCTGAACCCGTCGGTGGAAGCCCTGATCCGGGCGATGCGCAGGTCCCTCCCGACGGTCTTCATCAGCGTTCCTAAAAAGTGGATCCAGTTGTACGACGCGATCACGGCCTCCCTCGATCCGATCCGCGCGGACGAGTCCGAATGCCAGGAAGCGATCCGGAAGGTGACCGGCGGGCGCCTGCGATGGGGCCTCTCGGCGGCGGGACACCTGCCGTCCGAACTGTTTCGGTTTTTCCAGGCCAACGGTATCGAACTGATGAGCGGTTTCGGCATGACCGAAGCGACCGGCGGAATCACGATGACGCCGCCGGGGGAATACAAAGACGACTCCCTGGGAACCGCCCTTCCCGGCGTGGAAATCCGGCTGGCCGAAGACGGCGAGCTGCTGATCCGGGGGCCGTACGTCATGGCCGGGTACCTGGATCCTCCGGAAGACGAAGCGACCTTCGACGAAGAAGGCTGGCTCCCCACCAGCGAGCTGATGGAGATAGACCAGGACGGCCATATGCGCCCGGTCGATCCACCC
>CAZZIV010000233.1:0-5141 GCA_964654385.1 uncultured Acidobacteriota bacterium
AGGCCACCCCCACCGCGCACTCCGCACCGCCCAGCCGCGTCAATATCGCGACGTCGCCGGGCAGCAGCTCGCGCGCCGCCTCGAAGTGGGGGATCGCCTCGCGGTAATTGCCGCGGCGCGAATGGGCCATCGCGAGGTTGTAATGCGCCTTCATGAAGCGCGGGTTTAGCCTCAGTGCCTTCTCGTGGTGGGCGACTGCTTCCTCGTACTTGCCCTGCTTGTCGAGAGCAGCTCCCAGGTTCGTGTGCGTGGTGGCATCATCGGGGTCTATTTCCAGGGCCCGCTCGGAGCAGGTGACTGCTCGATCGCGGTGGTGAGCCGCTTGATCCGGGTGATCACCCGCTTGGCGTTGGCCAGCTTGAGGAGCGGAATCTCCGAGGACTCTTCCTCACCGGTACCGCTGAAGCTGAACAGGCTGGCGGAAACCTGCCCCTTCCGGATCCGGTCTCCCAGGAGCTTCAGCTCCTCCAGGACGAACGGGCTGTCGGCCAGGGCGTTCATCACGGTGCGCTCGCCGCATTCGATCCGGCGGGCGATCTTCACCTCGCCGGCCCGGGTCAAGAGGGGAACCGTACCCATTTCCCGGAGATACATGCGAACCGGATCGTTGGTTTTTTCCAGGAGGACACCGGAAGCGGACTTGTTCTCGCCGGCCTTGGCCCGGGCCGCCCGGGCCTGTTCGGGGCGGCGGATCAGGTCGTCCCGTGTTTCCGCGTCGATCAGTTCGATGTTGTTGGCATCGAACAGGGCGTAGACCTCTTCGATGGCGGACGCCGAGCCGAGCACGGTGTCCGGGAGGTTGGAGTTGATCTCATCCAGGGAGACATACCCCCGCTCCTTCCCCAGCTTCACCAGCTTGGCGACTTCCCGGACCTTTTTCTCGATCCCGATCTCCGCGGACACCCCCGCGTGCCCTCCGGACGCTATATTCTTGCCTCCGGCCGCCGACTTGCGCCCGGCCGCAGTTTTCGTGCTTTTCCCCATGGAAGACTGCCCTCCCGCCCGGTGTGAATCGTCAGACCGTATTCACGACAAGGCGTCAATCTGCCGCGCCAGTTCCTGCGTCTGCAGCAACAAGGCATTGATCGCCGACGGATCCTGAGTGTTTCGAAGCACATCCTGGAGTTCGACCCGTTTCCGTTTGAGCTTCTCGCGGCGTAAGGTTTTCAGGCATTCGTTCGCCTCTTCAATTCCGCCGCCCGGCTCGCCGTTAAACGCGATTCGCGCCAGGAGTTTCTGTTCCCCGACCCGGCCTTGTTCTTCCAGCCGGCCCAGGACACTCGGATAATCCACGCTTGCTCCACTTTCCTCCAACCCAAGGATTACTTCTACGATACCTGAAATTTTCGATCCTTCCAGTTCTTCGCCTTTTTGCCTCTCCAGGAATTCGACTCGAACCTGGTGGGAATCCAGAAGGATCGCCAGCAAACGGGTTTCCACCTGCCGCAACACAGGCGTCACTTCGCCGATCGCTCCTTCCCTATTCCTCTTAATACCGCGATACCGGATGTCCGGTTTCGCCCGTTTCAACGCCGCGCTGAGCTCTTGCAGCACCAGGTCGTCCTGGATCCCCAGGGCATCGGCCAGCCGGGACGACCAGGAAACCCTCTCGATCGGGTTGGACATCCTGGCGATGTGAGGAAGGACGTTATTAACCGCCTCGATTTTCTCGTGAATCGATCCGAGGGCCCTGCCCCGGGCTTCCCGGCGAACCATCCACTCGATATATTCGGGCGCTTCCCGGAGCAGGGCGAGATACGCCTCGGCCCCCTGCCTGCGGATGACGTCGTCCGGGTCCATCCCTTCCGGAAGATCGACCACCCGGACCTGGAACCCCTGGGACAACAGCAGGTCCAGGGAGCGGACCGCCGCCTTGGAACCGGCCGCGTCGCCGTCATAGGAAACCACCACCCGGCGGGTGTAGCGACCGAGCAGTCTCGCCTGGGAAGGAGTGAACGCGGTGCCGAGGGACGCCACACCGTGGTCGATCCCGGCCTGCACCAGGGCGGCCAGGTCCATGTACCCCTCTACCACCACGGCGTACCCTTCCTTCCGGATCGGCTCCCGGGCCAGGTTCAGCCCGTAGAGATGATCCCCTTTCACGTAGGCCGGGGTTTCCGGGGAGTTCAGGTACTTGGGCACCCCCTCTTCTTCCGGCGGGAGCGCCCTTCCGCCGAAAGCGATCACCTTCCCGTACAGATCCCGGATCGGGAAGATGATCCGGTTCCGGAACCGGTCGTATTCGCCGCTCTCTTTCCCGGGGGAAACCAGGCCGGCCTTGAGCAGTTCCGCCGGCGTGAACCGGTGGTCCAGCAGGTGGTTCCGGAGATGATCCCAACCGGGTGGAGCGTAGCCTGCCGATAATTTTTCCAGGGTCTCGTCGGTGAGGTTCCGCTCGGCCAGGTACGCCCGGGCTTTTTGCCCGGCGGGACCGGCCAGTTTGGATCGGAAGAAGCGCTCGGCGGCCTGGTTCGCCTCCAGCACCCGTTTCCTGTAATCCGGAGGAGCGGGACCGGCCTTGGTGGCTGTTTGGGGAATCGGGATGCCGTTCCGCTCGGCCAGCATCCGGACCGCTTCCGGAAATTCGATCTGCTCGTACAGCATCACGAACTTGAACATGTCGCCGCCGGTCTGGCACCCGAAACAGTAGAAAAGCTTTCTTTCGGGATCGACGGTGAAGGAGGGTGTCTTTTCCTGGTGGAAGGGGCAAAGGCCTTTGAACCGGGCGCCTGCGTGTTTGAGAGGAACGTATTCCGAAACGACACGGACGATATCCACGGCGCTTCGGACCGTTTCAACGAAGTCTCGGGTCAGCGCTCCGGCCAATCCGCCACCCATCTTGAAAGCGGCCGGAAGAACGCTGTTGCGTTGCTCCCGGCCGGTGTGATTGTAAAAACAAGCGCTACATATTCATTTTCCGCTCCTGAGACAGACGTTTCAGAAGCTTTTTCCTGGCTGCCAGCGCCTTGCGCTTTCTGCGCACGCTCGGCTTTTCGTAGTGCTGCCGTTTCTTGATTTCGGTCAAGATTCCGGATTTTTCACACTTACGTTTGAAGCGCTTCAGGGCGTTTTCGAGACTTTCGTCTTCGCGTACCTTGATCAGCGGCATCGGTTGGTCACTCACCCCGCTTTCATCACCCGACTGAAATGTCCGCCTGTGTAGGCGAAACAGCGTATCCAAAACGACGACTGTACCTTCCAGGGCGGAATTCGTCAACATTCCGGGATGTTTCCTCGGAGATCGCGGGATCGAAATATCAAAGAAACGGCCCTGGAAGCCCCCGAAAACGCGCCCTGGATATACGGTGGTTCTCCGGTTTTGTCAAGGAATTATAGATATTCCAGTTTACCGCTCTTAATATGCTTATATAGCATTATTCTTGTACCTCCTGCCACGGTGCTGTGGCGGGAGATCGCCTGGAGTCCCAGCCGCCGGCACCGCGGACGGTAGGAAGGCCCAGGAACCGGCCTCGCCGGAGCGGTCGTCAGCGCCCAGGCTTCCTGTTGATCAGGGCGGCGGCGTAGCCGGCGCCGAACCCGTTGTCGATATTGACCACGGTCAACCCGGCGGCACAGGAGTTGAGCATGGAAAGCAGGGCCGCTTCACCCTGTCCACCTTTGCCATACCCTGTGCTGGTGGGAACGCCGATCACCGGGCAATCGGTCAGGCCGCTGACCACCGAAGGGAGCGCTCCCTCCATACCGGCCACCACCACCAGCACCCTGGCGGTGGTCAGTGCCTCCTGGTGGGCGAGCAACCGATGAAGTCCGGCCACACCGACATCGTAAATCCGCCGAACATCGTTCCCCATCACCTCGGCGGTCAGGGCCGCTTCCGACGCCACCGGGATGTCCGCCGTGCCCGCCGACATGACGACGATCCCTTTCCGCCCTTTGCCTCTTCTCTTCGGCCGCCAGACGATCGCCGACGCGTCTTCATGAAACTCCACTCCCGGGTGGCTCGCCTCCACCAGGTCGAACAGTTCCCGGCCGACCCGGGTCACCAGGACGGTCTGCCCCGCCTTCCGGACCCGGCCGACGATCTCCACGATCTGTTCCGGCCTCTTCCCAGGACCGTAGATCACCTCGGGAAAGCCTCTGCGGATCGCCCGGTGGAGATCGACCGTGGCGAACTCCAGTTGCTCCACGTGCCCCCGGCGCATCCGATCCATCGCCTCGCCCACATCCAGTTTCCCGGCGCGAACCTTCCGGAGCAGTTGTCTCAGCTCTTCCCGTTCCAAATCATTTTCCTTCGCGGAGACGTTTTCCCCGCGGTTCCGCCTTGACGCTTCCCATGAAAACCCCGTAGGATACGGGTTTCAGGGAGGAAAAACCAAGTGACAGACAACCTTTCCGACCGCCGCGCCCATGATCGAATCGACAGCCGACTGGTCTTCGAGGGCATCGCCGGAGAGCAGGATACCGTCGCCCGGATGGTAGCCAGCAATCTCTCCCTGGGCGGCGTGTATTGTACCTCGAGTTCCGATTTTCCGGAGATGACCCGGCTTGGAGTGCGGATTCCGCTGCCTTCCCATAGGGCTCTCGAGGACGCAGCGTTCCGCATCCTGGAGATGGAAGCGGTGGTGGTTCGCCGAAAGCAGCTCCCTTCCCCTTCCGGCGGAGAAGAACGTTTCGAACTGGCCCTGTTCTTCACCAGCATCAGCGACGCCCAGAAGGAAATGCTCTCCGAATACCTGCAGGCGACGTCGCCGGCCTGATCCATTTCCCGAAAGTATTTTCCTCGAAAACGCCTTTCCTCCTTGACACGGCGCGAGGTTCGCGCTGTAATCCCCGTGGTGGCGCGGGTTTTCCGTCGCCACTCCGTGAAAAACCGTGCCAGGGTTCTTGAACCGGGAAGGTCCCGGTTGAAGATTCACGGGGATTGTTCCTTTCCGCATCGAAGGAGGTGTGAACCGTGAACAAAGCAACGCTTATCGAACTGATCGCCAAAGACGCCGGCATCACCAAAACCGCCGCCGCCACCGCCGTGGACAGCATGACCACCGGCATCACCAAGGCCCTCAAGAAGAACCAGCGGGTAACGCTGGTCGGCTTCGGCACCTGGGGCGTCACCAAGCGGAAGGCCCGCACCGGCCGCAACCCGCAGACCGGCGAGGCCATCAAGATCAAGGCCAAGAAAG
>CAZZIV010000234.1:0-5067 GCA_964654385.1 uncultured Acidobacteriota bacterium
CAATGTGAGGTGGTACAAGGGCCTCCCACTATTTCCCCCATACTGGAGAATCCTTTCGTTCGGGATTCCAGGTGGGGTTTCTGCTTACAGAGTTAGAAGTTCGGTTGTCGAGCCAACGAGGGTTCTCCCAAGAGAAGTCCAATGTGAGGTGGTACAAGGGCCTCCCACTATTTCCCCAATACTGGAGAATCCTTCGTCCGGGATCCCAGGTGGGGTTTCTGCTTACAGAGTTAGAAGTTCGGTTGTCGAGCCAACGAGTGTTCTCCCACGGGAAGTCCGACGCGAGGTGGTGCAAGGGGCTCCCCCCATTTCCCGTGTACGGGGCCTCGGAAGTCGCAGGAACGGACACAACGTCCGTTCCAAGACTTCCGTGGAGAGAGGAAGGCGACACAACGTCGCCTGACGAACGTCCCCGGTGCGGGAGAATGGGGGGAGGCCCGCGGAACCACCGACCTTCAACCTCCGCCCCTGGGAGATCCTCCCCCAGCGAGGCGGACCGGCCTTCAGCTCCCACCCGGTGCGGGAGAATGGGGGGAGGCCCGCGGAACCACCGACCTTCAACCTCCACTCCAGGGAAATCCTCCCTCAGCGAGGCGGATCGGCCTTCGGCTCCCAAGGGTTCGATCTCCGGGACGCCCAGCGGAGAATGCGATAACCTGCACCTGTCATGTTTATCGATGAAGCGAAAGTCACGGTGCAGGCCGGCAACGGAGGGAACGGCTGCTGCTCGTTCCGCCGGGAGAAATACGTCCCCCGGGGCGGTCCGGACGGCGGTGACGGCGGACGCGGCGGCTCGATCATCTTCGAGGCCGACGGAGCGTTGAACACCCTGCAGCCGTTCCGCTTCCAACCGCTTTGGCGGGCGGCCAGGGGGAAACATGGGCAGGGATCCAACAAAACCGGCCGGAGCGCCCCGGACCTGGTGGTGAAGGTTCCTCCGGGCACCCTGATTTTCGATGAACAACGGGTGATGCTCTTGGCCGACCTGGCCGAACCCGGCGCCCGGTACACCGTAGCGGAAGGGGGCCGGGGCGGGAAGGGAAATGCCCGGTTCGCCAGTTCGGTCAACCGCGCGCCGACCCGGTGGGAACCTGGGCAGGAAGGCGAACGTAAAACTCTCCTCCTGGAATTGAAGCTGCTGGCCGACGTGGGGCTTTTAGGATTCCCCAACGCCGGCAAATCTACACTGATTTCCCGCCTCTCCGCCGCCCGGCCCAAAATCGCCGACTATCCGTTCACGACCCTGGTGCCGAACCTGGGAGTCGTCGACCGGGGCGACTTCCGATCCTTCGTGATGGCCGACATCCCCGGACTGATCGAGGGCGCCCATGAAGGCGCTGGGCTCGGTCACCAGTTCCTGCGCCACGTGGAGAGATGCAAACTACTTCTCCACCTGGTCGACCCGACCGCCGCCGACAGGGATCCCCTGGACGATATCGCCGCCATTCGACGGGAACTGGAGAAACACAGCGAAGAACTGGCGCGAAAGCCCCGGATCCTGGTCCTGACCAAGTCGGATATCCACCAGGACCCGGACCCGGTGGAGAAGGTAAAAGCATGGGCCGCGGAGAACGGTACGATGCTTCTGGTGATTTCGGCGGTCACAGGTGACGGCCTGAACCGGCTGATCCAGGTCACCGGGAAAGAACTGGACCGGTTGTCCGCGACCGGCTCCGACGATCCGGCATGAGCTCGTTGTCATGGGTACCTTGAATCGAGTCGGCATCCTGGGAGGAACCTTCGATCCGGTTCACCTGGGCCATCTTCAGCTGTCGGAGGCGGCGGCAACCTGCCTGGGACTGGATACGGTTTTCCTGATCCCGTCCTCCATACCTCCACACAAGGCACCGGAACGGATCACTCCTGCGGAATTCCGAGTGGCGATGCTGCAGCTGGCCCTCACCGACCGGCCCCGGCTGGCCCTTTCCACCATGGAACTTGACCGGGGCGGTGTTTCCTACACGATCCAGACCCTCCGGGAGATTCGGAACGGCCCGCGGCCGTACCAGCCTGTGTTCCTGGTCGGAAGCGATGCCCTGTCGGAAATCGACACCTGGAAGGAGTACGAAGCGATCCTGTCCGATTTCGACCTGGCGGTGGTGGAAAGACCGGACAGGACCGGTGCGGGAACCGCCGGCCTTCCACCGGAACTCCCGGCGATGGTTCGGAGCCGCCTGGTCTCTCTCCCGGCGGATATCGATGCCATCGACCCTCCACCGGGGACAGGAGGGAGAATCTTCCGGCTCCCGGTCCGGCCGGTAGCGATCAGTTCCACCAAGATCCGGGAACAGGCGGCGGCCGGAAACAGCCTGGCCGGTCTTGTCCCTGAATCCGTGGCCAAGTATATTCAGGATCATCGACTCTACCGAAGGGAGGTACGGCTCTGACACCGGAACTGAAAGCATGCGTGGAAGCGGCCCGTGACAAGAAAGCGGAGAACATCAGCGTCCTGAATCTCAAGGGGATCAGCGACGTGACCGACTATTTCGTTATCTGCCACGGCACATCCGATCGGCAGGTGGCCGCCATCGCCGATTCCATCGAGGAAAAGCTGGCCCGTGAGCTCCATTCCAAGCCGAAACATGTGGAAGGCCGGACCGGCGCCGAGTGGATTTTGATGGATTACATCGATTTCGTGGTTCATGTGTTCCAGGAAGAGAAGCGGGAGTTCTACCGTCTCGAGCGATTGTGGGACGACGCTCCCCGCCTGGCGATTCCGGTGCCCTGAACAAGTGCCGGACTTCCCTACCCGGAACCGTGGATTCCGGCGACTGCTGGAGACGGCCCGCCGGGCTGCCGCCACCGAGGCTGGCATCCTGATCACCGGAGAATCCGGCACAGGGAAGAACCGCCTGGCCGCGTTTCTCCATGAAAACAGCCCGCGGCATTCGGGTCCTTTCATCCAGGTCCCTTGCGCCAACCTCCCGGCCGGCCTGCTGGAGAGCGAGTTGTTCGGCCACGAGCCGGGAGCTTTCACCGGGGCCGTGGACACCCGGATCGGCCGGTTCGAACAGGCGGACGGCGGGACTCTTTTCCTGGACGAAATCGAGGAGCTGACCCTGGAATTGCAGGCAAAGGTCCTCCGGGCGATCCAGGAGAAACGGTTCGAACGGCTGGGCGGCTGCCGCACGCTCTCCGTGGATGTCCGGATCCTGGCTTCTACCCAGGGCGATCCGGAACAACTGGTGGCCGGCGGCAGGCTGCGGGAAGACCTGTTCTACAGGATGAACGTGGTTCGGCTTCATCTCCCCCCGCTGCGGGAAAGAATGGAAGATCTGCCTCTCTTGGCTGAGGGGCGGCTTTCGGAGATGGCGGCCGGGGGTTCTCTTCCCGAAGCGAAGCGATTCTCCGACGATGCCATGAAAAGAATGATGTTGTATGCCTGGCCGGGAAACCTCCGGGAGCTGTTCCACGCCGTGGAGTCGGCGGCGATCCTGAGCGAAGGGGACCGGATCACCGCCGCCGATCTCCCGCACGCCCTTTCCGCCGGCAGCGGCCCGATCCTGGCCGGGTTCGCCCGCGAAGGCAGGAGCCTGGCCGAAGTGGAGATGCTCTACATCGATGAAGTCCTTCAAAAAACCAGGGGAAACAAGACCGCCGCGGCGGCCATCCTGGGGATTCATCGCAAGACCCTCCATGAGAAACTCCGGAACCGGGAGTCTCGAGAGGATGACCGGGAATGAAACTCCGGTTCCTCTCGGTCGGTAAGCCGAAATCCGCCCCGGCAGGCGCCCTCTTCGACGATTACACCGCCAGGATCGAACGGTTCGGCGTCCAGGTGGAATCCGCCTGGGTGAAGGAATCCACCGGAGACGGGCGGTTCAGCCCGGAACACGCCATGGAGCGGGAGGCGAAGGCCCTGCTCCAAGCCCTCCCGCCCAGGGGCGGCCTGATCGTCCTGGATCGGGAAGGGAAAGAGCTGGACAGCCTCGAACTCTCCCGCCGGATCGAATCCTGGGCGAAGCCGGAAGCGGTTTTCGTCGTCGGCGGCCCGCTGGGGGTTCACGGATCGCTCCTGGAAAAGGCCGATTTCCGCTGGTCCCTCTCCCGGCTGACCCTTCCCCACGACCTTGCGCGGGCGATCCTGGCCGAACAGGTCTATCGGGCGCTCACGCTGATCAAAAGGGTGCCGTATCACAAGTAGGCGCTCCTTGACTGCCCTCCTGGGCTGAATTACTCTTTGCCTGCGGGAGACATCTCCGTTTCCTTTCACCACTGGGGAACCTGGATCCATGAGGGTACGCACCGGTCTCATCCTGCTCCTGGCGATCGCAGCCGCGGCCGGCGGCGCGTCTCTCTACAACCGGAACCGGGAACTGGTACAGACCGATTTCCGGTTCTGGGGAGACGCGAGTCTTCCGCTCGGACAGACGCTGCTGTTGTTCCTGTTCGCCGGGATGCTGATCATGCTCGCCTTCCAGATGGCCCGGGAGTTCGGCCTGATGCTGGAACGGCGGAGACAGAGGAAAGCGGGCCGGAAGGCGGACCAAATCGAAGAAGAGTATTCCCGGGCGCTGGTCGCCGTTCTGGAGGGCAGGGAGGAAGATTCCCTGGGGCATTTCCGGGCCGTTCTGGAACTGGACAGCCGGCACTTCAACACCTTGCTCAAGCTGGGAGAAGTGCTTCGAAAACAAGGGAAAGCAGCGGAAGCGATCGAATACCACCGGAAAGCCCACCATCTCAGGGAAGACGATCACCGCCCCCTTTACGGCCTGGTGGAGGATTACGAGGCGAAGAACGACATGGACCGGGCGAGGGCGGTTCTGGGGAAAATCATCGCCCTGAACAAGCATTCGGTGGCCGCATGGCGCAAACTTCGGGCCCTCCATTCCAAGGAAGGGAACTGGGAAGAGGCTCTTGCCGCCCAGAAACAGGTGGAAAAGTATGCCGGGAAGAACGATCCCGGCGTGAAGGCCGACCGGCAGTTCGGGCAGGGCATCCGGTTCGAAATCGGCATACAGGCCCTGGCCAAGAAGAACTTCCGGGAGGCGACGGCGATTTTCCGCCGGCTTCTCAAGGAAGACTTCCTGTTCGTCCCGGCTCACCTGGCCCTCCGGCACTCCCGCC
>CAZZIV010000235.1:0-5066 GCA_964654385.1 uncultured Acidobacteriota bacterium
CGGGATCCTGCGCGCGCCGGACCGCGCGCAGGGCGCTCGCGCACGCGCGTCTGCGCCCCGACCGCACCCCCCCGCCCCCTCCCGCGGAGAGAGGGCCCCCCCCGCCCAGCACCAGCGGAAGGGAGCGGCCGTCTTCCGGCCGGCGGACCGGGGCCCCCAACCGCTCCAAGACCTCCAGCAGTTCCTCCATCGGCCGATCGGGTAACCGCCCGCGACCCTGAAGGGTGGACGGCTTCTCCCCCAGGGCGGCCAGGGCGGCGAGAAACCGCATGCTGGTGCCGGATTCCTCCAGTTCGACCGTTCCGCCACCGGGGACCGGCCGGCCGGCCAACCCCTGCACCCACCACCCTTCCGGGCCGGTTCCACAGGAAACCCCCAGCGCCTGGAGCCCCCGAAGCGTCGCCTCGGTGTCGGTCGATTCCAGGGGGGCCCGGAGGCGGGAATTTCCATGGGCGAACACCGCGGCCATCAGCGCCCGATGAGTAAAACTCTTGGAGGGCGGGGCTTCCCATACTTGCCGCACCGGGCCCTCGATCGGCTGAATTTCTCTCGTGGTCATGGTTTCCGAGTGTATTATGGAATAGGTGGAGCCGTAGCGGGTGTTTTTACCCGCATCACTTTATGAGGGGACGCGGGATCAGGCCCAACAGGGTGACGCATGCGGGATAAGCACGGGAATCGGTCCCCCGGCAAAGGGTGGAGCAGGGCGGGCGAAACGGGGCGAAAGTCGCTTCATCTTTTCACGGTCTTGCTTCTCGTCCTGCTTCCGGCGGTTTCGGTCATTGGGAAAAAGTCGACCGATCCTTTCCGGTTCGCCGCGGAAATGGCCGAAAAAGGGAACTGGCGGGAAGCGCTCTTCCGGTGGCGGCAGGCGGAGAAGCAGGATCCGGACAATCCGAGGGTTCTCAACAACCTGGCCGTCGCCCTGGAGGTACGGGGAGAAGCGGAAGCGGCGGGCGAGATGTACAGCCGTCTCGCGAAGCACACGACCGAGCTGCCGGAAACGGCATACAACATCAAGGCGTACAACCGGTTCTGGAAAGCGGACATCCCGATCCACCTGGCGAAGAAGAAGCTGCCCCGCCGGCCGGCCGGTTCCAGGAAACGCATCGTCGTGGATGTTCCCCTGCCGGTGCCGGCACAACTGGATGTCTCGAAAATGAGCAATATCCTGGTGGTCAGCTTTCTGATCCGGGACACCGACCTTCTGGACACCAACCGGGAACTAGTCCATTTTCTCCGGAGTGAATTCCGGCGCAAGAGCCCGTTGAAGTCCCTGGATGTCACTCCGATCCCGCCGATTCCCGAACAGACCCTGGAAGAATTGGCGGCCAACAGGAAGTTTTGGCAACATGTGGGGAACGAATACGGAGCGGACCTGATCGTCTCGGGGCGGGTTTTCTTCGACCGCCGGGACGCCTCCGGGTACCAGGACGTGGACCGGATCAGCGAATCCACCGGCCACAAAGTCCGACAGTCGATGTACGTGGAGCAGGAAGAATTCACCTTCGATATCGACCTGCTCTTCATGAGCGGAACCACCGGCGAACTGTTGTTCCGGAATTCCGTCAAACGGAAGAGCCGATTCCAGGGTCTGGCCAACGATCCGATCACCGGGTTCCACCAGTTGGCCGAAACCATCACCGGCGATGTGTTGTCCATCGTCAGCAAGCGCAGACGCTTCGAACCTAGAATGATCTATAGGGACCGAAAACCATGAACCAGATGAAACCGCTCCTTCGCTTCTTCACGGTGGCCTTTCTCCTTCTCGCGGCCCTGCCGGCCGCGGCCCAGTTCGGCCAGAACAAGATCGCCTACGACCGGTTCCACTGGAAGATGTACGAATCCCCCCACTTCGACATCTTCTATTACGACGAAGAGGAGCCGTTCCTGGAAGATGTCGTTTCCTACGCCGAGAGCAACTACGACCGGATCAGCGGCCTGATGGACCATGAGCTGCGCTTCCGGGTTCCGCTGATCATCTACAAGACCCACCAGGAATTCCGGCAGACCAACATTACTCTCCAGGAGCTTCCCGACGGAGTCCAGGCGTTCGCCGAACCGGTGCAGAACCGGATGGTCCTTCCGATCGACGAACCGCCGGACAAACTGTTCAAGCTGATCGGCCACGAACTGACCCATATCTTCCAGTATTCGATCTACTTCGAGGGGTACCTGGGCCGCGCGGTACGATCCAACCCTCCGACCTGGCTGTTCGAGGGCATGGCATCCTACATGTCCAACGACGAAGACAACTTCGACAAAATGGTGATCCGGGACGCGGTGGTCAACAACTTCCTGCCGCCGATCCAGGCGTTCTCGTCCCAGTCGTTCTATGCCTACCGGTACGGTCACGCGGCCTTCGACTTCATCGAACAGGAATACGGGAAGGAAGGCCTCCACAACTTCATTTACGAATACAGGAAGGTGCTTCTCAGCAACAACCTCGGAAAGGCGGTGAAGGATACCTTCGGGTACGACCTGGAGGAATTCAACCGGCGATTCAACCGCTACCTGCGGAAGAAATACTTTCCGATCCTCCTGGACAAGAAATCCCCCGATGATTACGGCCCGCAGATCGGCGTCAAGAAGGGGAGGCGACAACTGTCCACGTTCAACCCGGCGATCTCCCCGTCCGGGGAACTGATCGCGGCCTTTTCCACACCGAAACCGGAGATGGACCTGGTCATCCTCTCCGCCGCCGACGGCAAGGTAATCCGCAATCTGACCAAGGGATACACCAATCACTACGAAAAGCTGGAAACCGATATGTTCAGCGGGCGCCGGTCCATCGCCTGGTCCCCGGTATCCGACGAGATCGCCGTCTTCGTCCGGAAGGAAGGGCGGCGGCGGCTCTACGTGTTCAACGCCCTTACCGGGAAAGTCGTTCACAACGTCCCGTTCCCCGATCTGTACCAGTCCGGCAGCCCGGCCTGGTCCCCGGACGGCAGGAAAATCGCATTCCACGCCAACCGGAAGGGGGTCGTGGACCTGTTCGAATACGACCTGGACTCCCACTCGCTGACCAACCTGACCCAGGACGATTTCTTCGACACCAATCCCTGGTACTCGGCGGACGGAAAAAGCCTTCTTTACAATCGGCGGATCGGTGAATTCTGGAAAATCTTCTCCGTGGACCGGGACGATCCGTCCAGGAAAACCCAGATCACCTTCGGCCCGTACACCGATATCCAGCCTTCCTACAATCACGGCGATACCCGGATCTACTTCTCCTCGGACCGGGATCCGAACGGTGTGTTCAACATTTACTCCATCGATCTCGCCACCGGCGAACTGACTCAGCACACCGACGTGGTCGGCGGATGTCTTTCGCCGATCGAACTGTTGGACGAGGAGGAAAAACCCCACCTCATCTTCAACGCCTTCTACGCGGGAGGATTCCGCCTCTACAGAATGCCGGTGGATCAGCCGGATGAAAACCGCATTCCTTCCACGCCGGTCTCCGGAGGCGAGAGCCCGGAGACGGCGCGGGAAGCGGAGATCTTCGAGCCGCCGCTTAAACTCGGTCTCGACGAAGACCGGAAAAAGCCTTTCCGGAACCAGTGGGATATCGAGGCTCCCAGCGTCGCCGTCGGGGTGGCCAATGACGGCACGTTCCTGACCAACTCCTTCGTGCGGTTCTCCGACCTGCTGGGGGACCGCCGTGTCCTGGTCTCCCTTCAGTCGGTCTCCAACTTCACCAATTCGGTGGTCCAGTACCTGAACCTGAAGCACCGGTACAACTGGGGGGCGGTCGCTTTCGACCAGCGGGATTACTTCCTTCGGTCCAACGGCGGCAACCTTCGAAGAGACCAGGCCCAGCGGGTCAGTGGAGCGAACCTGTTCGGTCAGCAGCCGTTGAGCCGCTTCTACCGCCTGGAGGGAAGCGTGGGGATCCTGGACAGCTCCCAGGACATCCCCACCGGCATCGACTCGTTCGGGCTGACGACATTCACCAGCGTCGGCGACACCTTCGCCACCGCGGGAATCACCCTGACCGGAGACACGACCCGCTACATGCCCCTGGGGCCGGCCCAGGGAAAGAAAATTCGACTGGCGGTCTTCTACGGCAACCATCTCTCCGGCGATATCGAGGGGGACATTCTCCAGTACGACGCAGAATTCCGCGCCTACAGGCAGATCACGCCCCGGTCCACTCTCGCCTTCCGGTTCGATACGACCTATAGCGCCGGCGACCGGGAAAATTTTCGGGCCATCGGTGGAATCAACGAGCTGCGTGGATACGATTTCCGAGAATTTTTCGGCTCCAGGGTCGCCATCGCCAACCTGGAGCTTCGATTCCCTCTTCTCAATGCTCTTCCGTTCGCCTTCGGGAACATGGGGCCGGTGCAGGGGTTTCTTTTCATGGACCTGGGCGCCGCCTGGTTCGGCGACGATCGGTTCTACGACCCGGATTTCCGGGCGGACATCGGGTTGGGCGGCTTCCGCATCGATCCGGTTACCGGGGAACCGATCACGTTCTCCTTCTGGGACGGCGACAACAACCGTCTCCAGGACGGCCGAGGATCCTACGGGTACGGTTTCAAAGCGTTCATCCTGGGCCTTCAACTGAACTGGGTCTGGTCCCGCCGGCTTCCCTACACCCAGTACCAGCTGCAGTTCGACCCGGTCAACGGTTTCGCCACCGGTATCCTGCCCGTGAAAGCGGACACCGGCGGCAGCAGGATGGACTTCTACATCGTTTACGATTTCTGATCGATCTCGGCCGGCCGAAACCCTGAAGAGGCGGCCGGGGCCGGAGCGGCGGACTCACACCTTGGCGACGAGGATCGCCATGAAGCGGGAACGGAGATCACCCTCCCGGCAGTTCGGTCAGAGTTGCCGCGCCCCGGTATCCTGGCGAACGGCGACGAACGAGGCGATCAGGCTGACCAGGACACCGGCGGCCGCCAGCGCCACGGACCTGGGAACGTCCAGGGGGGTTCCGGCGAGCAGGGCGATCAGGGCGCCGGCGGTCTCTCCCCCGGTGGCCAGCGCCCACCGCCGGAACAGTTCCACCACGCCCACGGCGATACAGGAGTCGACCAGTGCCCGCGCACGGCGGG
>CAZZIV010000236.1:0-4867 GCA_964654385.1 uncultured Acidobacteriota bacterium
ACCTGACTGGCATCTTCGGCTCCTCGCTACGGTCCCTCATGCATAAATCGGGTTAGCGGTCTTTGTTTCCCGTACCTGCTGGGCGGATGATTCGCAGCCGGGGCGGCCCATCGCCCGGGTTGTCGGCATCGCCGGGACCAGAGGAATCGGCTGACTCCGGCTGCTGCGCCTCGTTCTCTTCTCCTGCACCGGGTCCGGTGGCGGATTCCACCGGCAGCGTGAACGTGAACGTCGACCCCACTCCCGGTTCGCTCTCAACCTGAATGGTGCAGCCGTGGAGCCGGAGAATGTTGTTTACGATGGAAAGGCCGATTCCGGCGCCCTCTTCGTTCTCGACCGGGGTTCCTGCACGGCCCGCCCGGTAGAACCGGTCGAAAATGCTCTTTTGCTCTTCCGGTGAAATTCCCACGCCGGTGTCCTGGATATCGACCTGCACCATGCCGGACTTCCACGGACGAGTTCGGATCTCGATCCGGCCCCCGTCCCGGTTGTACTTCACCGCGTTGTTCAGGAGGTTCACGAACACCTGGAACAGCTTCTCCCGATCCCCGTGGACGATCAGATCCGGATCCGGAAGATCGACCTTCCGGTGGAGGTTCCTGGAGGCCATTTTGGGCTCCATCAGCTCCACGCACTCCTCCACCAGCCCCCGCAGGCGGAAAGAGGAGAGGTTCAGCCGTTCATCCCTGGACAAATGCAGCAACCCGTCGATCAGGGCGATCATGCG
This sequence comes from uncultured Acidobacteriota bacterium, assembly GCA_964654385.1. Taxonomy (GTDB): domain Bacteria; phylum Acidobacteriota; class Polarisedimenticolia; order Polarisedimenticolales; family Polarisedimenticolaceae; genus Polarisedimenticola. Next base: position 728 of record CAZZIV010000236.1, read on the forward strand.
ATCGATACTTCGCAGCGAGAGGGTGAGCCCCTTCTTCTGTTCCTGGGTGATCGTTCCCAGGCGCTGTTTCAGGATCATTTCGGTGTAGCCGCGAACGGCGACCAGCGGCGTCTGCAGTTCGTGGGAGACATTCCCCAAAAGACGGGATTTCATTTCGTCCAGCTTCACAAGTTCCCGGTTGTACTGTTCCAACTCCGAAAGATTCTGCTGCATCTTCCGATTCGCTTCATCCAGCCGACGGACCGTTTCCTGCAAGGAGCGAAGCCCTTTCAGGTCCGCTTCTCCAGGGCCCGCAGAGATCTCCCGGACGGTCAACACCATCCCCAGCAACCTGTCGTTTCGGTCCCGCAAGGGTGTCGTCGCCACCTCCAAGTCCGGAGTTCCGTCCTCGACGGCAGCAACCGTTTCCCGGGCCGGTTTTCGGTTCGCCGAGGCCAGGATCGCCGCCACCGACCTTCCCGTTCCCCCCTGTCGGCTCAAGCTGCGGAGCAGGTCGCCTTCGGAAACACCCAGGAGATCCCTCGCGGCAACCTTGAAGCGGCGGCAGAAAGCCCTGTTGGTCAGGTGGACGACAGGCCCTTCCCCGGTCTCGACCAGAACCAGGATCCCTTCCGCCGAAGCCTCCAGCACCGCGTCCAGCCGAGCTTCGTTCCGCCGGAGTTCCGCTTCCAGCCGGGCCTGCCTGGTCACGTCCCTGAGGAGGATCAAGACCGCCGGTTCACCCTGGTACACCAGGCCGGACGCTCTCATCAGGACCGATCCTGCGATTTCCTGGTGGATATCCCGGAGGGCGAAGCGGAGGCCGTCGGAAAGGTCACCGCCGGACCGGCGACGTTCGATCTCCTCCAGTTTTTCCCGGACGATGAGAAGGTCGCAAGTCGACACGAACAGATGGAACGGGGCTCCCTGGAGTTCCTCCGGATCGACGTCCAGCATCCGGCCGATCGCCTTGTTGGCCTGAACGATCTTCCCGCCCACCAGTACCGCGGCGCCGTCGGTGATCCCTTCCATCAGGAGCCGCTGTTGCTCCTCCGCCGCCTTCAGCCGGGCGGCAAGCCCGCTTTCCCCGGCCCGGTCCCGAACGCCGAGGACGAAGCCGGACGGGCGGAGGTCGCCGTGGTCTTTTCGATGGATCAGCCGGATCGACAGTTCTGCTCCGAAGGTCGAGCCGTCGGAACGGCACATGGTGCCTTGGATTTGCAAGCCGGACTCCCGAAAACTTCGCCTGGCCAGCTTGGGGAGCAGATCCTTCCAGAACTCTTCGTCGAAAAGGATGGAGGCAGACTGGGCCTGCAGATCCCGGGCCGACCAGCCGAACATGCTGCAGGTTGTGTCGTTCATCGTGCGGATCTGACCGTCCGGATCGGTGGTGATAATCGCCATCTCCGGTATCGCCTGTTCCAGGATCTCCACCTGTTCCCGGGATTTTTGAAGTTCACCTTTCATCACCAGGATATCCTGGCTGAGGCGTTGCACAGAATCGGCGATCATGGAAAGCCCCGACCGGCGGGCGACGGCCGGCCGGTGGTGCAGCCGCCCGGAGCGCAGATCTTCCAGGGCCAGGACGATTTCCCGCACTTCCAGGGACTGCCGCCGCCGCGCCAGGAGTATCAGGGCGAACAGAGCGCAGACCAGGAACAGGAGGAAGAGGAACAAGGCGCCGCCCAGGAGGTTGGCGTCGATCCCTTCCGGCAGGGAGATCCCCGGGACTCCCTGCATGCCGTTGATCCAGTTCCCGTTCACGGCGGTGTCATCTCCTCCCGTCCTAGTGGTCCAGTTCGCCTTCCCGGCGGGACAGATCGAAGCCGTTCGCCTCGGAGGGAACGGCGAAATGAAACCCCTGTCCGTACCGGACACCCAGGCGAACGAGCGCTTCGACCTCCTCGGCGCATTCCACCCCTTCCGCGATCACAGCGCTCCCTAAGCGGGAGGCGATCTGTACCAGGGAGGCGAACGCTTCCTGTTTGATCAGGTGGGTGTGGACGTCCCTCACCAGGCTGGCGTCCACCTTCAAGTAGTCGGGACAGAGCCGTTCCAGGGTCGCCAGGCTGGAGTACCCGGACCCGACATCGTCCAGGGCGACGCCGAATCCCCGGGAACGGAGCGCCGCCACCGCCTCGATCACCCGGTTCAAATCCCGGTCGGCCCCCGGCTCCGGCAGTTCCAGGACCAGATCGTCCGGCGCGAGGGATACCTCCTCCAGGAGCGCCAGGATCTGGCCGTTGCGCCACTCCGGATCGGTCAGGCTCTCCGGCGTGACGTTCAGGAACAGCCTACCCGCTCCGGCGATTCCCCGGCAGCTTTGCAGTGCGACGGTACGGCAAAGCCGGTCCAGTTCGGCGGTCTGACCGACCTGGCCGGACATCGTGAACATGGAAACCGGCGCTTCGAAGATGCTGTCCTTCGGTCCCCTGGAAAGGGCTTCGTAGCCGAACACTTCGCCGGATTTCAAGTCGAGGATCGGATGGAAAACCGTATGCACTTCCGAGTCCTGGATGATCCGGATCAACTCGTCCCCGGAAGCCCTTTCCCGGTTCTCTTCCATTCGGCCCGGACGGGACCGGGCTTCCTGCACCGCGGCGTGGATCCGCCTCTCGAAGCGATAAAAAGGGTTTTCGGACAGGAGGGCATGCCCGACCCGGAATTCCAGCCTCGGGTTCAGGCCGATAAACTCCTCCTGGTCCAGTGTGTCGGTCAAACGGTCACGGACCGTACGGCCGATTTCCGATAAGGACCCCGCCTGAACTTCCAGGGTTCCAGGAATCTTCGGGAGGAAAGCGATAAACCGGTCCCCGGCCACCGCGTTGACCGCCAGGAGCGTCCCTTCCGGGAGAATCGAACCTTGCATCTCCCGGAGGCTGTTGGAGACCCGGGAGAGAATGCCATCCAAGGTTTGCCAGCCATAGAGGGATTCGACCAGGTCCAGGCCCTCCATTTCCACGTGAAGGACTCCGACCTGCCTCCTGGCGTCGAGAAAAGATTGCAGTTCCGCGATCAGCACCGGGTAGGCCGGCAGCCGGGTCGCCGGGTCGTGGAGGACGCTTTTAAGACGCAGGTACTCCGTTCGGTAGTGACGGAGGTCATTCCCGCCGCCCTGCTCCGACCCGGTTCTCTCCCTCATATTCATCGGGCACCCGCCCCGGCATCGGCGCCGCCGGCGACTTCCAGGACCTGCCGGACCCGGGACACCAGCTCATCCACCTGGAACGGTTTGGTGATGTAATCCACCGCTCCGAGCATGATTCCCTGGGACTTGTCCCGGATCTCTCCTTTGATGGAGAACATCACCACCGGCGTCCGGGCAATTTCCTCGTCGGCCCGGAGCAGGCGAAGCGTTTCCCATCCGTCCATCCGGGGCATGTTGATATCCAGCAGGATCAGGTCGAACGGTTCTTCGAACACGGCGTCCAGGGCTTCCCGACCGTCGGCCGCGGTTCTCAGACGAAATCCCTCGGCGGACAGAATCGTCTCCGCCAGGTTTCGAATCTCTTCCTGGTCGTCCACGACCAGGATTTTGGGATGTTCCTGCACTCCAACCTCCGCGCACATAACCCTGTGCTACCGTCTCCGACAGTTTCCCCTTCCCCGGACGGCGGGAAACGGCGCCCTCCGGAAGACGGTCAAACTACCACGATGAAACGCACAGGATCAACAAGGTGCGCCTTGGGAAAAGATACCGTCAAAACATTGTGTCGCCGGGATTTATTCGAAAAAAGGGAGGGGCGAATTCGGGTAAATCGGCGGTTTCCGGGCTTCAAGGACCAGGCCCGGGGCAGACCGGCTCGCTTTGGATCGCCTCCGATCTTCTCATCATCGGATTCGCCGGTGGAAATCCCAAACACCTACCCGTTGAACGACGAGAGGGAGAATCGCCGGACCGGCGGTCCAGGGTGAGACAAGCCGGTTCCTGGGGGACTCGACCCCGCGACAGCGAGGCGAAGCCGAGCCCCAAACGATGCGCCCGAAGGGCCAGGCCCTACGGGAACGAGTCCCGTGGCCTCTGTTATTGCCGACTCCGCATACGCGTGGCTATGAGGATCGGGGTACCGGAAGCGCTGGAGCGGGAAACGGGACTCGAACCCGCAACAGCGAGGCGAAGCCGAGCCCCAAACGATGCGCCCGAAGGGCCAGGCCCTACGG
>CAZZIV010000236.1:4967-5066 GCA_964654385.1 uncultured Acidobacteriota bacterium
CTATGAGGATCGGGGTACCGGAAGCGCTGGAGCGGGAAACGGGACTCGAACCCGCGACCCTCAGCTTGGGAAGCTGATGCTCTACCAACTGAGCTATTC
>CAZZIV010000237.1:0-5062 GCA_964654385.1 uncultured Acidobacteriota bacterium
ATTGAAACAATATCGGTAAGCAGGTCGTCCAGGTAGCTGATGACGTCCAAACCCCCCGAATCCTGTCCGCAGGATTGAAACATAATCTCCCCCCTCGGGGGAGATGCTGTGCTTAGTCCAAACCCCCCGAATCCTGTCCGCAGGATTGAAACTCCAATTTCCGCGCACCACACGAGGGCGCCTGTGGCCTGCGCGTGTCACCGAAAGCACCGGCGAACCACCAGGGGCTCCCCCCGAAGGCCCGGGTGGTCGGCATGGCCACCGCCGGCGTCCCGCCTCGCGTCATGGGGATGGGACCGGCCCCCGCCACGAAAAAGCTCCTGGCCAGGACCGGGATGAGCCTCGACCAGATGGATGTCATCGAACTCAACGAAGCGTTCGCCGCCCAGTCCCTGGCGGTGACCCGGGAACTGGGCCTGGCCGACGACGATCCCCGGGTGAACCCGAACGGCGGCGCCATCGCCCTCGGTCATCCCCTGGGAATGAGCGGCGCCCGGCTGGTAACCACCGCCCTGTACCAGCTCCATCGGATCCGGCGACGCTACGCCCTGTGCACCATGTGCATCGGCGTGGGACAAGGGATCGCCATGATCCTGGAACGGGTCTGATCAGGCATCGGCTGCCTTGGAACGCAAAACGGCGGTGGGCAAGACGAGAAGACTGGCGACGGTGCCGACGACGAGACCGGCTCCGGGCTTGTCCAGGTTGTCGAGGACCTGCAGGTAGATTCATCAAGACGCCACTCCTCAAGACGCCCAGCATACACCTTCAATCGCCGCGGGAAGTGTATCCGGAGGAACGATCGGACAGCAGCCGGAGCCCGTTGCCGATGACCAGGAGCGATGCGCCCATGTCGGCGGCGATGGCGGCCCATAACGAGGCGTGGCCGGCGAAGGTCAGGATGACGAACACCGCCTTCACCGCCAGGGCGAAGACGATATTCTCCCGGATGATCCGCAGCGTTCGCTTCGCGTGACGAATCAACCACGGGATGCGGGTCAAGTCGTCGGACATCAGGGCGATATCGGCGGTTTCGATCGCCGCGTCGCTTCCGGCCGCCCCCATGGCGATGCCGAGGCCGGCGATCGCCATGGCCGGAGCGTCGTTGACTCCGTCGCCTACCATGGCGATCGGATGAAACTCCGACGACAGCGCCTCTACCGCCTCGACCTTGTTTTCCGGAAGAAGCTCGGCGCGCACATCGTCGATCCCTACGGCGGCGGCCACCGCTTCCGCGGTCTCCCGGTTGTCGCCGGTGAGCATGACCACCCGTCGGATGCCCAGCGCGTGCAGTTCGGAGACCACCTGGGCGGCATCGGGGCGGATCCCGTCCTCGAGAGTGATCATCCCGAGAACCTCCGTATCGTTTCCCACGACGACGACCGTTTTCCCGCCTGCGGCGCTCTTCAGCAACTGTTCATGGATCCCGGCGGTCTCGATCCCCTTCTCTTCCAGGAACCGGTGGGAGCCGGCCCAATACGCCGTTCCGTCCACTTCGCCGGAGACGCCCCTTCCCCGGTCGTCCTGGACCTGCGCCGCCGGTTCCACCGGAACCCCTTCCCGCTCGGAATGGGTCGTGATCGCCCCTGCGATCGGATGGCCGCTGCGAGCCTCCAGGGAAGCGGCAAGGCGAAGCAGGTCTTTCTCGTTCCAACCGTTCCATGCAACAATTTCGGCGACCCGTTGTTCCCCTCGGGTGATCGTTCCGGTCTTGTCCAGGGCGATCGCGTTGAGGCGGGCCGGGATCTCCGCGAACAGTCCGCCTTTGACCAGGACGCCGCTCCTGGCGGAAGCGGCCAGGGAGGCGACGATGCTGACCGGCGTGGAAATGACGAGCGCGCAAGGACAGGCGATCACCAGGAGAACCAGCGCGCGGTAAATCCACTCCTCCCAGGACTGCCCCGCCAGCGCTGGAGGCAGCACCGCCGTCGCCGCGGCGGCGAACATGACCGCCGGCGTGTACACCCGCGCGAACCCGTCCACCCAGGTTTCCGCCGGCGCCCGTCGTTCCTGGGCCTCGCCGACCATCCGGATGATCCTGGCCAGCACCGTATCCCGGGCCTGCCGGGTGGTTTCCACCACCACGGCCCCGCCTCCGTTGATGGTTCCCGCGAACAGTTCCGCCCCCGGCCCTTTCACCCTGGGCATGCTCTCCCCGGTGATCGGCGCTTCGTTGACGGCGGTCGTTCCCTGTACGATGGTCCCGTCCAGGGGAACCCGTTCGCCGGGGCGAACGACGATCCGCGAGCCCACAGGGACATCCGCCACCGGTATTTCGGTTTCCCTTCCATCCTCACCCAGCACACGGGCCACCGGCGGCGCCAGGTCCAGGAGGGCGGCGATCGCCCGCCGGGCCCGTCCCAGGCTCCAGGATTCCAGCGCCAGGGACAGAGTGAACAGGAAGGCGACGGTGGCCGCCTCGAAGTACTCGCCCAGGACCAGCGCGCCCAGAATCGCCACGGTCATGAGCAGGTTCATATCCGAGCGGAGCCGGCGAACGGCGAGCCACGCCCTGGGGGCCACGTACCAAAGGCCGGCAACGACGGCGACCCCGTACAGGACGATGGAAACGACAGGGGCCTCGTGTCCGATCCCCGTACCCTGGATGCCCAGGGCAGCTCCGGCGCCCCCTCGCAGAACCGCGTGAGCGGCGAAAGCCAGCGCCGTGGACAGGCCGCTGACCATGGTGGCGATCCCCCGGCCATCCCGGAGCCTTTTCGCTTCATCGTCCGGCTCGGGCCGGTCCTCCCGCCACGGCTCCGCCTGCATTCCGGTCCTGGCCACCGCCTTTTCCACGGCGCCGGGAGAAAGGGCGCCGCCCGGCACCCGAACCGTCATCCGGCCGGTGAGAACGTCGAACGAGAGCCGCTCGGCCCCGCCGACCAGCGGACCGACCTCCTGCTTGAGGGCGGACACCTCTTCCGAACAATCCATGCCCTGGATCTTGAAAACCAGTTTTTGCTCCGCCATCTGCTCCGCCGTCCTTCTCCTAATCCGCGTCGGCGCCTTGTTCGCCGGTACGGATCTTCACCCTCTTGTCCACGTGGATCAGGAAGATCTTCCCATCTCCCAACCGGCCGGTGTTAGCCGCTTCGGCGATCGTATTCACGACCATCTCCGCCAGATCGTCGGCGACAAAGAAGCCCCGAACAAGGAACGCCCGCCTCAGTTCCGCGTCACGCCCCGCTCCCCTTCCTCTTCCGGCTTCGAAACATATGCGTGAACAGCAAGACAGCCCCGGCGGTGATCGCCACGTCCGCCAGGTTGATCACACCGGTGCGGACCTGGCCTACGCCAAGGACGGCGAAATCCCGTACGTAACCCAGGGCGAGCCGGTCGACCAGGTTTCCCAGCCCCCCTCCTACAAACAGGGAGGCGGCCCAGAGTTCCGCCTTGGCCACACCGGCGCCGCGCAGGACGTAAACGCTCATGGCCACCAGGATCACCATCACCGCCAGGATGAAAATCACTGCGCGGAGGGTCGGGGAGAGGGTCGCCCCCAGGCTGAGAAACGCGCCCTTGTTTTCCACGTACTGCAACCGCACCAGCCCACCCAGGAGGATCACCGCCGGCTTGCCCGCGAGGGTTCGAACCGCCACCCACTTGGCTGCCAGATCGGCCAGAAACGTGACTGCCGCCACACCGGCCAGCACCTGCACCCTGTACCTGCCTGTCATTCCCAACTCCTGTGTTCCTGTCGGAGAGTTTTTCCACCGGGCGGTCGATTTTCGCACAAAGCAGACGGCAAAGCGGGGCGGAGAATGGCCTCGTCCGCCGACAGCCGCCGCCGACGACTGCCTGATCCGGCGGATCCAACTGAAGACAAACAAGTTGCACCCACGCGTCCAGGACCGGAGAGCCTACTTCCCAATGGCGTTTCCAGGACCGGTCCTATATATTGAAAGGTGAATCGACGGCATTCAGGTTCCGGACGGTCCACCCCAGGAGGGAGCAATCCTTGAATTCGCATTTGAAAACCTTCGTCATCTGGCTGGTGGTCTTCGCCATCCTGGTGATCGGCTACCAGATCTTCAACACCGCCGGAGCCCCCAGCCGGGAACTGGTGGAATCGGAGTTCTACGACCTGGTCCGGTCGGATGAAATCGCGGAAGTCCGGATCACCGGCGACAGCATCGGTTACGAAATCGAAGGGAAATACAAAGAGCCCCGGCAGGTCGGCCCGGCCAACAGGGAAGTGAGCACGTTCAAAACCTACATCATGAAAAATGAGGCGCTCACCTCCACCCTGCAGGAACACCATGTGAAGGTGAAGGCGGAGCCGCCGAAAGACGGATCGTTCCTGACCATGCTGCTCACCTGGTCGCCGATGCTCCTGATCCTGGGCATCTGGATCTTTTTCATGCGGCAGATGCAGTCCGGCGGGAACAAGGCCCTCTCCTTCGGGAAGTCCCGGGCCAAGTTAACCTCTTCTTCCGGAAAAAAAGTCACGTTCAAAGACGTGGCCGGCGTGGAAGAGGCCAAGGAAGAACTGGACGAGATCATCGCCTTCCTGAGAGAACCGCAGAAGTTCCAGCGGCTGGGTGGCAAGATCCCGAAGGGCGTCCTGTTGATGGGGCCTCCAGGAACCGGCAAGACCCTCCTGGCGAAAGCGATCGCCGGCGAAGCGAACGTCCCGTTTTTCTCCATCTCCGGTTCGGACTTCGTGGAGATGTTCGTAGGGGTCGGCGCCTCCCGGGTCCGGGACCTGTTCGACCAGGGGAAGAAGAACGCGCCCTGCATTATTTTCATCGATGAAATCGACGCCGTGGGGCGCCACCGGGGCGCCGGCCTGGGCGGCGGACACGACGAGCGGGAACAGACCCTGAACCAGCTCCTGGTGGAGATGGACGGGTTCGAGACCAACGACGGCGTTATCCTGGTGGCCGCCACCAACCGCCCCGACGTGCTCGATCCGGCCCTGATGCGACCGGGCCGTTTCGACCGGCAGGTGGTGGTAGGCAGCCCGGGCGTGCGGGGAAGGGGAGAAATCCTCAAGGTCCACGCGCCGGAGATCCCGGTGGACGACGATGGAGGCCTGGGCGGCGTCGCCCACTCTCCGGTC
>CAZZIV010000238.1:0-5048 GCA_964654385.1 uncultured Acidobacteriota bacterium
CGGCTCCGCGGCGCCGGCGGCGTGTCCCGGCAGGGCCGCCGCGGACCGGGACGGCGCACAGCAACCGAACCACGAGGAGGCCGCCGCGCAAAGCAAAAGCCCGGCCCAGGGGCCGGGCTTACGGAGATGGCCGTAGAATCGAAACATCTTTCTCCGGAAGAGAGTCTACCGGAATCCGGCCTTCAGGAAATCTCCGTTCAGCCGGGCGATAAAATCGACCTTGATCTCCTTGGGACAGGCGTTCTGACAGGAACCGTGGTTGGTGCAGCTCCCGAACCCTCTCGCCTCCATGGTTTCCACCATACTTCTGACCCGTCGGAACCGTTCCGGTTGCCCCTGGGGCAGAAGGCCCAGGTGGCTGATCTTGGCCGAAGTGAACAGCATCGCCGAAGCGTTGGGGCACGCAGCCACGCAGGCGCCGCATCCGATGCAGGCGGCGGCGTCCATCGCCTGGTCGGCGGTTTCCTTGGCGATCGGCATCCCGTTGGCATCCTGAGCGGAACCGGTGTTCGCCGAAATGAACCCGCCGGCCTGGATGACGGCGTCCAGGGCCGAACGGTCCACCACCAGGTCTTTGATCACAGGCATGGCGGTGGCGCGGAACGGTTCGACCCAGATCTCGTCCCCTTCCTGGAACCGGCGCATGTGCAACTGGCAGGTCGTGATCCCCGGATCCGGCCCGTGAGGCGTGCCGTTGATCACCATGCCGCAGGTGCCGCAGATCCCCTCCCGGCAGTCGTGGGAGAAATGGATCGGCTCCTCTCCTTTTTCCACCAGGCGCTCGTTCACCACGTCCAGCATTTCGAAGAAGGACGAGTGTTCACTGATTTCATGGGCCTCGTAGCGGACGAACTTGCCGGGAGCGTCCGGACCGGCCTGGCGCCATACATGCAGGATGAAGTTCATCACTTGTAGCTCCGCTGGGTTGGCATGACATACTCGAATTCGAACGGTTCCTTGTGCATCACCGGCTCCTGGTTTTCGCCGGTGTACTCCCAGACCGCGCCGTAGCTGTACTCTTCATCGACGCGGCGGGCTTCGCCTTCCTCGGTGTGGAATTCCTCCCGGAAGTGACCGCCGCAGGACTCGTTCCGGGCCAGGGCGTCCCGGCACATCAGTTCACCCAGTTCCAGGAAGTCGGCGACCCGCCCCGCCTCTTCCAGGGCGGCGTTGAACGAGTCTCCGGAGCCGGGCAGGATCAGGTCGTTCCAGAACTGTTCCCGGAGTTCGGGGATCTTCTTCAGGGCGACCTGCAGGCCTTCGGCGTTCCGGGCCATACCGCAGTGATTCCAAAGGATCTTCCCCAGTTCCCGGTGATAGGAGGTCGCGGTTCGCTTTCCTCCGATGCTCAGGAGTTTCTTGATCCGGTCCCGAACTCTCCGTTCCGCCTCCTTGCAGGCCGGGTGGTCCGGATCGACCTGGGTCAGCCCGCCTCGGGCCAGGTAGTTCCCGGTGGTGTACGGCGCAATGAAGTAGCCGTCGGCCAGCCCCTGCATCAGGGCGCTGGCCCCCAGCCGGTTGGATCCGTGATCGGAGAAGTTCGCCTCCCCGAGGACGAACAGGCCGGGGATGGTGCTCTGCAGGTTGTAATCGACCCAGAGACCTCCCATGGCGTAGTGGGGAGCCGGGTAGATCCGCATCGGGACTTCGTATGGATCCTCCCCGGTGATTCTCATGTACATGTCGAACAGGTTGCCGTACCGGTCGGCGATCACGTTTTTGCCCAAGCGCTGGATCGCGTCGGAAAAATCCAGGTAGACGCCGTTTTTCATCGGCCCCGCCCCACGGCCGCTGTCCACCGCCTCTTTCGCCCTCCGGGAGGCGATATCCCGGGGAGTCAGGTTTCCGAAGCTGGGATAGAGCCTCTCCAGGTAATAATCCCTCTCGCTCTCGGGAATCTGGTCGGCGGAACGGGTCTCCCCTTCGCTTTTCGGCACCCAGATCCGGCCGTCGTTCCGGAGAGATTCGGACATCAAGGTGAGCTTGGACTGGTAGTCCCCGCTCTGAGGGATACAGGTCGGGTGAATCTGGGTGAAGCAGGGGTTGGCGAAACCGGCCCCATTCCGGTGTGCGCGCCAGGCGGCGGTGACGTTGCAGCCCTTGGCATTGGTGGAGAGGTAGAAAACATTCATGTAACCACCGCTGCAGAGCAGGACCGCGTCACCGGTGCGGGTGAATATTTCGCCGGTTTTCAAGTTTCTGAGCACCAGTCCCCGGGCCCGGCCTTCAATCACCACCAGTTCCAGCATTTCGGTGTAGGAGAACATCTTCACCTTCCCGGCGCCGATCTGCCGGGAAAGGGCCGAATACGCCCCTAGTAGAAGTTGCTGGCCGGTCTGTCCCCGGGCGTAGAACGTCCTGGAAACCTGGGCTCCTCCGAACGAGCGGTTGTCCAGCATGCCGCCGTAGTCCCGGGCGAACGGAACCCCCTGGGCCACGCACTGGTCGATGATGTTCAGGCTGACCTCGGCCAGCCGGTAGACGTTCGATTCCCGGGAGCGGAAGTCGCCTCCCTTCACCGTGTCGTAGAAGAGCCGGTAGATGCTGTCCCCGTCGTTCTGGTAGTTCTTGGCCGAGTTGATCCCGCCCTGGGCGGCGATACTGTGAGCCCGCCTCGGGCTGTCCTGGTAACAGAAGCATTCGACGTTGTAGCCCAGTTCCGCCAGGGTCGCCGCCGCCGAGCCTCCGGCCAGGCCGCTTCCGACCACCAGGATCTTGAACTTCCGCTTGTTGGACGGGTTGACCAGCTTCATGTCGAACTTGTGCTTCGTCCAGCGATCCTCGATCGGTCCTGAAGGTACTCCGGATTTCAGTTCCATTTCACCTACCTCCAGCTACGGGAGCGTCACGATTCCGGCCAGAACCGAGACCGGGACCGAACAGAAGCCGACCACGAAAATCAGCGAAATCACCAGCGCCGCAGGGCGGCGGAGATCCCGGATCAGCGGATTGTTGATGTTCAAGGTTTGGCAGGCCGACCACAGGCCGTGGTAAAGGTGGAAGCCCAGGGTAAGCATCGCCACGATGTAAAGGGCGCTGACCCACCAGACCTGGAACCCGAGAACCAGGTTCCGGTACGCCTCCCCTTCCCTGAAGTCCGGATGGACCCAGCCGAGAGTGAAGTGGGCCAGGTGGTAAAGGATATACAGGAGCAGGATCACTCCGCCCCAGCGCATGGTCCGGGAAGCGTAGGTGAATGTGAGATCTTCCTGCATCTTGTACCCGATTTTCCGGGCCGCCCGGCTTTGGGACCAGACCATCAGCGCTGACCCGATGTGCAGGAGGACGATCGCCCCCATCACGATCCGGGTGATCAGCAGGAACTGACCCTCCATCAGGAACGGCGCACCGAAAGTCCTCAGGCCGTGGGCGTAATGATCGAACGCCTCCTGGCCGAAGAAAACTTTCAGGTTCCCGAGCATGTGGGCGAAGACCCAGAGGAAGAGAAGAATGCCGGAGATCGCCATGACGATCTTTTTCCCGACGGAGGAACGGTACGGACTGAATACCGAACTCATCATCACTCCTGGCTGGCCGTTGAACGCCGGGAACCCCGGCAAGACCGTAGAACTCGCATCATAGCCCTATCGAGATCCGGCATCAATCGGTTTTCCGGCCTTTCCGGGAGCGAAACGCTCCGCTTTTATCCATTGCCCGTGGCCCGCCGGACCCTTTCGTGGCATATTCATCACCATGGACGGGCTCTACAACACCGCTTCGGCGAAAGGGAATTTCTACGCCGCCGCCAGCGCCCGATTGCGCCGCCGGCTGGGGGAGGAACTCCCCGCCGCCGAGCTAAAAAAGCTGCACCGGCGGCGGCCGGCGTTTCATTTCCTGATCGTTGCCTGGCAGTTTCTCCTGGTCGCAGGCGCCGGCTACGGCCTCTGGCGACTGGCCGACCCGCTGCCGGTCGCCGTCCTGGCACTGGTGATGGGGTTTACGATCTTCAATTTCACCGTTCTGCTGCATGAAGTGGTCCACGATTCGGTTCTTCGCAAGCGGAACACGAGGCTCAACCGGGCCCTGGGCTACCTGTACGCCTTTCCCAGCGGCATTTCGGCCAGCCAGTTCACCCGGTGGCACCTGGACCACCACGCGGAACTCGGTTCCGGAACTGAAGACCCGAAGCGGTTCCATCTTTCTCCGAAGATCAACAGGCGCTGGTACAAGCTCCTGTACTTCACGCCGGTCCTGTTCTGGATCTATTTCCGGGCCGCCGCCCGGGAGACTTCCGGCTACCCGGCCCCGATCCGGCGAAGGATCGCCGTGGAGCGGACGCTGACGATCCTGTTTCAGCTGGGCGTGGCGGCTGTTTTATGGTGGACCGGCGGTCCCGGCGTGCTCCTCCGTGTTTACATCCTGCCGATTTTCGTGGTGTTCCCGATCGCCTTCGTGCTGAACCGACTCGGGCAGCACTACGATATCGACCCGGCCGAACCGGCCAAGTGGAGCACCCTGATGAAACCGTCCTGGTTCTGGGACTACGCCTTCCTGTTCTCCAACTATCACCTGGAGCATCATTATTTTCCCAGGGTGCCGTTCTACCGCCTGCCGGCTCTCCACCGTCTGCTTCGGCCGTTCTACGCGGAGATCGGCCTGAAACCTAGAACCTATAGGGAACTGCTCTGGAACTACCTGGTGCGGAACCGGGCGCCGCACACCGATTGGGAGGAGGCTACCTGAAACGTAGCCGGCCGGACTCTCCTTCCAGCGCCTCCCCCACGACCGCGCAGAACTCTCCCGCCTCTTCGAACCGGGCGATCAACCGGTTCGCCTCGGACCGGTCCACGGCGGCCAGCAAGCCGCCGGAGGTCTGGGGATCGAAGATGGCGCTCCGGGCCCAGCCGCACGGTTCCTCGCCCTCCACGAACGCTCCGTAATAGGAGGCGTTCCGGCGGAGACCGCCGGGGATCATCCCAGCCTCCGAATAATTTCGGACGCCGGGGAGGAGAGGCAGGGATTCAAGGTCGAAGGCCAGGGGCAGACCGGCAGCGGGGGACACATCCCGGGCGGGGCCGGGGGGGGGGCGGGCGCGCGACCGGTTCCAG
>CAZZIV010000239.1:0-5041 GCA_964654385.1 uncultured Acidobacteriota bacterium
ATGCATGAAGCACCTACTGCGGAGCCGAAACTGCCGTCATCTCGGGCGTCCTCGCGATTCGCGACCTTGACGTACGGTACGGGTACGCCTGCGGCCGCGAATCGCTGCGGGTGCCCGACCTGACTGGCATCTTCGGCTCCTCGCTACGGTCCCTCATGCATAAATCGGGCTAGCAGCCCTTTGAAAAAGTCCTTTCCGCGCAAGGAACCGAACTTCCGGCTCAGGACACTAGCCCGATCGCTTCGCTCGGAAGTTCGAAGACAGGCAGGGATGGATCAGGAAGAGAGGTCGCGAAAGGGTCGCCGAAGACGCTGGTGCCTCGGGGCGGAGTTGAACCACCGACGCATGGATTTTCAGTCCATCGCTCTACCAACTGAGCTACCGAGGCGTAAGACCGTTCAATATCGCATCAGGAACCGGACCCGTCAAGGGGCTCCGCGCACGGCCGCGCCGGTGGCTCGGGGAGACCGGCCGGACGGTTTTCTCTCCCCCGTGGCGGTGCTTTTCTTTTCCGGAACTTTCTTTTCCGCCTCGGCGGCCTGTCCGGATGCATCCTGTTTGACCAGTCCCAGGATCGATCGGATTTTCCCGTCGATTTCATCCGCCAGGTCCGGATTGTCTTTCAGGAACCGGCGGGCGTTTTCCCGTCCCTGGCCCAGCCGGATCTCTCCGTAGGAAAACCAGGAGCCGGACTTGTCGACCATTTTGTGGGCGATCCCCAGGTCCAGGAGATCGCCTTCCCGGGAGATCCCTTCACCGTATATGATGTCGAACTCCGCGATGCGGAACGGAGGAGCGACCTTGTTCTTCACCACCTTCACCTTGGTCCGGTTGCCGACCACCGAGTCGCCTTCCTTCAAGGCGCCGATCCTGCGGATGTCCATGCGGATGGAAGAGTAAAACTTGAGCGCCCTTCCGCCGGTGGTGGTTTCCGGGGATCCGAACATGACGCCGATTTTTTCTCGGATCTGGTTGATGAACACCAGAGAGGTTTTGCTGCGGGAGACGATGCCGGTGAGCTTCCGGAGGGCCTGGGACATCAGACGGGCCTGAAGGCCTACGTGCGAGTCGCCCATTTCACCGTCCAATTCGGCCTTCGGCACCAGGGCGGCCACCGAGTCGATCACTACGATGTCCACCGCGCCGGAACGGATGAGAATTTCCGTGATCTCAAGGGCCTGTTCTCCCGAGTCCGGCTGGGAAACCATTAGATTGTCCACGTCCACTCCGAGTTTCCCGGCGTAGACCGGGTCGAGAGCGTGTTCCGCGTCGACGAACGCCGCAACGCCTCCCTGCCGCTGGGCTTCGGCCACCAGATGCAGGGCCAGGGTGGTTTTCCCCGAGGATTCCGGGCCGTAAATTTCCGCCACCCTCCCGCGGGGCACCCCTCCGACTCCAAGGGCGTAGTCGACGGAAAGGGAGGTGGTGGAAATGACCGGTACGTCGATCGTGGTTCGGCCGCCGAGTTTCATGATTGACCCTTTGCCGAACTGGCGCTCGATCTGGGAGATCGCCAAATCCATCGCCTTGTTTCTCTCTTTCGTTTCCTTCTCGGTTCTCATAGGAAATGCTCCATAGGAGGCCTTCGGGGCCGTTTGCCGGAGGGAAAAACCACCTCGCAAGAAAGTGAAGGTTAGGCGAAAGCGGCGGTTCCTGTCAAGAGGAGAAAAGGCTTTTCAGGAAGGTCTCCGGTTCCCTTGACATGGAAAGACCGACCTACTTATATTAACTCTTGTCCCGGCATTTCCGCCGTCGGGGGGCCGTATGGCGGAGCAAAGCTTCCTGATCGCCGGATCCAGGAAGAGGAGAATCAATGAACGGTCGCCCGGGCAGCCTCAAGGCTGCGGTATGTTTCGGAAGCACATTATTTTGTTCCATCCTGATCGTGGCGGCCCTCTTCTCGGCGACCGGCTGCGGCCCTTCCAGGGTGCAAGGCCCTGAACCGACACCCGATTCGGTGCCGGAGCGGCACGCCGCCGATCCCAGCACCTTGAGGCCGGACCCGGTGATTCCACTCCTGGACGCGGTGACGGCGGACCCGTTTGAAGAAGATGAGGGTCCGGCTCAGGAAGAAAACGTTCTCGAATACGACGCCGAAATTCCCGCCGGCGAGCCGTTGTCCGAATCGCCCCTGGATATCCTCGAGACCACCAGCGCCGAGATCAGCCGGGAGGATGCGGAACGGGAGCGGGAGAAAATTGAGCAGCGGGCGCCGGTATTCGATATCCACGTGGATCTGAATACGAAGGTGCTCGGCTGGGTCGACTACTACGCCCACCGCAACCGGAGCACGTTTACTCCCGGCCTGGTCCGCTCCGGCAAATACCTTTCGATGTTCCGGCGGATTTTCGCCGAAGCGGGAGTCCCGCAGGACCTGGTTTATATGGCGCACGTGGAGAGCGCGTACAAAACCAGCGCCTACTCCCGCGCCCGGGCCAAGGGGATCTTCCAGTTTATCGCCGCCACCGGTCGCCGATACGGCATGAGGATCGATTGGTGGGTGGACGAGCGCGCCGACCCTGAAAAATCGGCCCGGGCCTCCGCCGCGTACTTGAAGGATCTATATGCAGAGTTCGGAGACTGGTACCTGGCCCTGGCCGCCTACAACGCCGGGGAAGGAAGGGTGCGCAGGGCGATCCGGCGGACCGGCAGCCAGGATTTCTGGAAAATCTCCAGAGGCCGTTCCCTGCGAAGGGAAACCCGGAACTATGTGCCGGCGATCCTGGCGGCGATCCTTATTTCCAAGGAACCGGAAAAATACGGCATCACGTTCGAACCGGCGGAAGAGCTTCGCTATGACTCCATCGAAGTGCAGGGCGCGGCCGACCTGCGTGTTCTGGCCCGGTGTGCCGGGACGGATTTCGAGACTCTCAAGTCTCTGAATCCCGCGTTGCGCCGGTTCCAGACCCCGCCGGACGGACGGATGGAGGTGCGTGTTCCGGTCGGCTCCGGCGAGGCGGCCCTGGCGGCCCTGGCGGAAATACCCGCCGGAGAAAGGGTACTCTACATACGGCACCATATCCGCAAGGGAGAGACCCTCTCCGTGATCGCCCGCAGGTACCGGGTATCGGTCGGCGCCATCCAGCGGGCCAACCGGCTGGGGCGGAGAACCATGATCCGGGCCGGGAAGACCCTGGTCATCCCGACCATCGCCGCCGGGAGTTACGACTACGCACCTGCGACCGCCTGGTCCGATCCGGGAGGGAACGGGCCGGTGGTGACCTACCGGGTGCGGCGCGGCGACACGCTCTCCCAGATCGCCCGGCGATATCGAACCACCGCCCCGGCGATCGCCGCTGCCAGCGGGATCCGGGTGAACAAGATTCTCTCCATCGGAGAGCGTCTGAAGGTAGCGCCGGGAGTCCGCTCCATTTCCCAGGCCCGGAAACTGGCGCGGAACGGCGGCGCCGCGGTCGCGTCTGGTCGTTCGGTCCACACCGTCCGTCGAGGAGAATCCCTGTGGAAGATCGCCCGTCGCCACGGCACCACCGTAGGGACCCTCTGCAGTCTTAACGGGATCACGCGGAATTCTACGCTGTATCCCGGCATGAAACTGCGCGTCCGGTAAGCTGTTTATCCAGGTCCCGCTCCGCCTCCCCAGGATGGACCTATGCTCGGACGTGCGACCGGCGTCGATCTTTTCGGGATCGATGCGACCCTGGTGGAAGTGGAAGTCGATTTAGGAGGAGGCCTGCCGGTGATCACCACCGTGGGGCTCCCCGATCCTGCGATCCGGGAGGGAGTGGACCGGATCCGGTCCGCCATCCGTCATTCCGGGTTCCAGCTTCCCCAGCGAAGGGTCGTGGTGAACCTGGCTCCGGCCGGACTCCGCAAACAGGGGGCGGCCCTGGATCTTCCGATCGCCATGGCGATCCTGGCCGCCGACGGCCAGATCCTGCGGCCCGGCCCGGAAGGGACGGTGCTGATCGGCGAACTGGCCCTGGACGGGGCCGTCCGGCCGGTGCGGGGGGGCATCTCCGCGGCGATGTCGGCGCGGGAACAAGGACGCGCGCGGATCGTGGTACCGTCCGCCAACGCGGTCGAGGCGGGGATGGTCCACGGGATCGAGGTGGTGCCTGTCGCCTCCCTCAGCGAGGCTGCCGGGCTCGGCAGCGGTCCGATCCCCCGTGCGCGTACCCAGGTCGACCTTCTCCTGGAGCAGACCCTCGAGGTCCCTGAAGGAGAGAACCTCCGGGAAGTCCGGGGGCAGGCCCTGGCGCGAAGGGCGCTGGAAGTCGCCGCCGCAGGAGGGCACAACCTGCTTATGATCGGCCCTCCGGGAGCCGGAAAGACCATGCTGGCGAGGCGAATGCCCGGCATCCTCCCCCGAATGACGCCGGCGGAAGCGCTGGAGGTTTCCAGGGTCTGGAGCGCCGCCGGATTGGGCCGGGGGCTGGTGACTCGCCGGCCGTTCCGGGCACCTCATCACAGCATCTCCTGTGCAGGGCTGGCCGGCGGAGGCGTCCGTCCCCGTCCCGGAGAAGTGAGCCTGGCCCTCCACGGCGTCCTGTTCCTGGACGAACTGCCCGAGTTCCGTCGGGACGCCCTGGAAGCGCTGCGCCAGCCGATGGAGGACGGTCATATCCAGATCGCCCGCGCCGCCGGAACCGCGGTCCTCCCTGCCCGGTTTTCCCTGGTTGCCGCGATGAACCCTTGCCCCTGTGGATTCCTGGGAGGGGGGAACGATCGCTGCCGCTGCAGTCTCCGGGAGATTCGACGCTACTCGGGGAAGATCTCAGGGCCTCTGCTGGACCGATTCGACCTGGTGGTGGAAGTACCGTCCGAATCGGTGCTGGGGGCGGGGGGGGAGCGGAAGGAAGAAAGCTCCGAGACCGTCCGCGGTAGAGTCGAAACGGCCCGCAGGATCCAGGAGGCGCGCTCCCGCGAGAGGAGGCCGGGCCGCGGAAAGTGCAACGCAGGCCTGAGCGTGCCGGAGCTGGAGCGGGGCGCCCCGATGTCGCCCCCGGGTCGCTCCGACCTGGCGCGCGCAGCGCGGGTCTGCAGGGTGTGTGTGCGTGTCTGTCATCGCGTGCTAAATCGG
>CAZZIV010000240.1:0-5032 GCA_964654385.1 uncultured Acidobacteriota bacterium
CCGGATGCCCGCCTTTCCGAGAATCTTGAGCCCCGGAACCGATCTCCCCCGGAGATCCCTTCGACCTCTCGCCTTTCCGAGAATCTTCAGCCCCGGGAGCCACCTCCCCAGGGCACCACTTCGACCTCTATCCGTGAAGAGGCACCAGGAGGGCGCACAAAGAAAAACGACCGGCGGGGCGTTTGCCCGGCCGGTCGTTCATGGTTTCTTGTCGATCTGTTTACAGGGCTAGTTCTCGGCTCCGTCCACCGGGTCCACATGGATGAACCGCCCCATCCGTCCACGGTCCTGGAAGTCGACCTTTCCGCTGATCCGGGCGAAAAGGGTATCGTCTTTCCCTCTACCCACGTTCCGCCCGGGCTTGTGACGTGTTCCCCGCTGACGGACGAGAATCGTGCCGCCGTTGACCAACTCGCCGGCGAACCGTTTGACGCCCAGCCGCTTGGATTCGGAGTCGCGCCCGTTCCTGGAACTGCCACCTGCTTTTTTATGTGCCATGACGACCTCGTCCCCGGTGGATTCACCGGGAATTTCGCTCAACCTTGAATCGATTCGATCCGGACTTCGGTGAAGTCCTGCCGATGTCCCCGGGTCTTCCTGTTGGAGTTCTGGCGCCGCTTATACGTGTAGATCAGGATCTTCTTGGCCCGTCCCTGCCCGACAACCGTTCCGCTGACCTTGGCGCCGCTTACGGAGGGGGAGCCGACCTTGGACGATTCTCCGTCTCCGATCATCAGCACGTTCTCGAACTCGACGGTATCCCCGGCATCGCCGGAGAGAGTCTCGACCCGGATTACATCACCCTGCTGCACGCGGTACTGCTTGCCGCCGCTCTCGATCACTGCGAACATGGAGATACTCCCCTGCCAATGGGAAAACGCACACTATAGCAGCCCTGTATCGGCTGTCAAGGGCGGGAATCGGCGGAAAAGGCTGAATTCAGCGGCTTTTCAGGTCGACGAGGACCTGCTTGACCGCAGCTTTCAGCGTATCGAAGACCCCGGTTCCGGCGGAAGCGACCGCCTCGAAAACAGGCTCATCCTTCACCCTGAGGTCTCGGGCCATCTGGTCCGGAGGGAGCGCTGTCGGCAGATCCCGCTTGTTCAGTTGAAGTACGTAAGGGACCTTCATCAGGTCGAAGCCGTTTTCCTTCAGGTTGAACTTGAGGTTGTCGATCGCCTCCAGGTTGGCGTCCATCCGGATTTCCTGGGAATCGGCCACGAACACCACCCCGTCCACTCCTTTCAGAATCAGTTTCCGGGAGGCGTCATAAAACACCTGGCCGGGAACGGTGTAGAGGTGGAAGCGGGTCTTGAAGCCGCGGATCGTACCCAGTTCGATCGGCAGGAAATCGAAAAAGAGGGTCCGGTCGGTTTCGGTGGCCAGGGAGATCATTTTTCCCTTGGAACCGTTGTTGGTCTTATTGTAGATGTACTGGATATTGGTGGTTTTTCCGCCGAGACCGGGGCCGTAGTAAACGATTTTGCAGTTGATCTCCCGGGCGGCGTAGTTGATGAAGGTCATGGCGCGTCAGCTGAAAAGGGCGTCGATGTCGTCATCGGTGATTTCGGAGAACGGGGAAGCGGCACCGCCTGCGCCCATCGGGTGGCCCTGTTCCCGGGAAAGGATCTCCTGGAGGGTCTCCGCCAGTTCCACCGACGCTTTTTTCACACGCAGGCGGACCAGGCCGAGAGAGGATCGCTCATCAAACAGGACCACCAGGATCCCCCGGCCGCCGACCACGTTGATGTGGAGATGATCGTTTTCGCCCTCATGGAAAAGAATGGAAAACTCTTTTTCGCCGATCAGCTGGGCCAGGCCTTCGGTGGCGGCCACGTTTCCGGCGGTGAGGGAGGCCAGCGAGGTGGCGTCGATCCCGTTCAGCTCCCCGGCGGAGGCGATCTGCTGCCCGTTTTTATCCAGCAGGAAGGTCAGCTTGGCGTTGGCCTCCTCGCAGAGGCGCTTCAGGGAGGCGCTGAATCTGAGGTGATCTTCTTCCTGGATGACCAGATCGGTTGCCGGCATTGTCGCCCCGTCGGGCCCGCGGGGCGGGATACGCCTGCGAAACCCGGTTGAGAATCCTCAAACTTCTTAAAACGACGGACTTTTTATTCGCCCGGCAGGTAATGTAACGCTCGAACCGGTCTCCAGGCAAGTCAGAATTCCCGGCGGCCCTCGAAGGCCCGAAGAAGGGTCAAATCGTCGGTGAATTCGAGGTCTCCGCCTGCCGGGAGCCCCTGGGCCAACCGGGTGACGCGGACCTTTTCTCCAGCCAGCAGGCGGGCCAGGTAAACCGCGGTGGCCTCTCCCTCCACGTTCGGATTGGTCGCCAGGATCACCTCCCGAACCTCTCCGTTCCCTGCCCGCGCCTGCAGAGAGGCGATATTCAGGTCGTCGGGGCCGATGTCCTTGAGGGGTGAGAGGGCGCCTCCGAGGACATGATAAAGGCCGCGATAGGCGCCGGTTCGATCCATGGCGAGGATGTTTACCGGCTCTTCCACAACGCAGATCCTGGTCCGATCCCGGGACGGATCGGAACAGATCGGGCAGGGATCTTCCTCGGTGAGATGGAAGCAGGTGGAACAGTACCGGATGTTGCGCGGCAGTTCGGCGATCGCCGACGCCAGCGCGTCGGCTTCAGCGGTTCCCGCTTTCAGCAGGTGGAAGGCCAGCCGCTGGGCCGTCTTTCTGCCGATGCTGGGAAGTTTCGAAAGTTCGGCGATCACCCGCTCCAGCGGCGGCGCCAGGGCTCCCACGCCCGCCTCTCAGGAAAGACCGGGGATGTTCAGCCCCCCGGTCAGTCCCTGGGTCATCCCCTGGACTTCCGCGTCCACTTTTTTCCCGCAATCGTTCACGGCGGCGACGATCAGGTCTTCCATCAACTCGGTGTCGTCCGGGGTGATCGCCTCCTTGGAAAGTTTCAGGCCGAGAAGCTCCTTTTTGCCGTTCATCCGTGCGGTGACGACACCGCCGCCGGCAGTCCCTTCCACCTCCAGGGCGTCGACCTGCTCCTGCAGACGCCCCTGCATCTTCTGCAGGTCTTTCATCATTTTACCGATGTTCATTCTGTATCCTCCGTAGGCGATTCCTCCTGGAATGCCGGCGTGGGGACCGGCGACTCCAGGGGGCGTATGTCGAGAATTTGGGCTCCGAACTCCCGGAGGAGATGCCGGACCGCTGGGTCGGCCTTCGCCTCCGCATCCAGCGACCGCC
Organism: uncultured Acidobacteriota bacterium; assembly: GCA_964654385.1. Lineage (GTDB taxonomy): Bacteria > Acidobacteriota > Polarisedimenticolia > Polarisedimenticolales > Polarisedimenticolaceae > Polarisedimenticola. The sequence goes on from CAZZIV010000240.1 coordinate 3,214, forward strand.
GGTCCGCCGGACGGTTGCTTCCGGTCGTTCCAGACCCTGGAAGCGAAGCGTCGCCGCCGGACCCGGGTCGGCCGCCTGGGGCCGGGTCCACCTTTTCTCCGTCGGGTTCAATTTCGATCCGGATCGGCACCGGCTTCCCGGCAGTCTGTTCGGCGCAGGCGGCCAGTGCCGAGAGGGATTCCTTTTTTTCGGCTTGGGCTTTCAGGGAGGAGCCGTCCGGCGGAAACCGGATGACCACTCCGCTCTCCCCCAGGGAGATTTTCCGGGCGTGTTTCATCAAGGCGGTGAGCATCGGCCGCGTCTGGTTCTCCAGTGCGGATTCGAAGTCCCGCCGGAAATCACGACCGGTGGCCCGGGCCGCTTCCACCCGATGTCGCGGCTCCTGGGTTAGATTTTTTTTTTGCCCCCGGGTGGGGGAAATGCCGCCGCCGCCTTCGGAAAGTTTTTCGATGAACCGCTCGATCGGAACCACCGCCCCCAGGGAGGCGATCCGGATCAGCACCGCCTCGAACAGGAATCGGGGTTGGGACGAACTTTTCAATCCGGCCTCCAGAGCGGCGAGAACACCGAAAATGCGGTTCAGATCTTCCGGGGAAAGCCGGTCCGCCGCTTTCCGGAGGGCGTTCATCTCCTCCTTGGAGCGTGTGGCCCGCCCGGTGTCTCCTTTCGCCACACGGTCGACCAGGAGATCCCGGAGAACCGCCAGCAGTTCGTTCCAGAAATGCAGAAGATCGCGTCCCTCAGCCAGCACGTTGTCCAGGGATTCCAGCATCCCGGCCGCGTCCCTGGCGGCCATCGATTGGATCATCCGGACCAGGATTTCCGTGCGGACCGCCCCCAGAACCTGCAGAACATCTTCGTCGGAAATTTCGTTTCCACAGAAGGCCAGGATCCGCTCCAGCACCGAGAGGGAGTCCCGGACCGATCCTTCCCCGGCCCGTGCGATCCGGTCCAGGGAGGCGGTGGAGATCTTGATCTCTTCCTCGGCGCAAATCCGTTCCAGGTGGGCGATCAGCTCGGCCGGCGGCACCCTCCGGAACTCGAAGACCTGGCAGCGGGAGCGAATGGTCGGGAGCACTTTCTGCAACTCGGTGGTGGCCAGGATGAAAACCACCCTGGGAGGCGGTTCCTCCAGGGTCTTCAGCAACGCGTTGAACGCCTGCTTGGAAAGCATGTGCACTTCATCGATGATCAGGACCTTGTACCGGTCTCGCGCCGGGGCGTAGGAGACCACCTCCTGCAGTTCCCGGATATCGTTCACGCCGGTGCGGGAGGCGGCGTCCATTTCCAGCACGTCGATGGACCGGCCCAGGGTGATCTCGGTACAGGGGTCGCATTGTTGGCACGGCTCCGCCACAGGACCTTTTTCACAGTTGAGGCACTTGGCCAGGATCCGGGCGGCGGAGGTTTTGCCGGTTCCCCGGAGCCCGGAAAAGATGTACGCGTGGGCGAGCCTCCCGGCGTCGATGGCGTTCCGGAGGGTCCGGGCGATATGCTGCTGGCCGACCAGGGTGTCGAACGATTGGGGCCTTTTCTTTCGGGCCAGCACCTGGTACATCGTCTCACTCTTTCGCCGCGGAGCGGAAATCGCGGCTCCCTGATTGTATGCCACACCGACCGGAACGTCCGGAAGATCTGGTGGGGCCCAAGTGATCCTGCGGCACCTGCGGCGATCGGCTTACCGTTGCTCCCTTCCGGGCCTGGCGGGGTTCACCGGACCGCAGTGCACAGGGCTCGGGCCCCGGAATCGTGCTGGCGGAGAGAGAGGGATTCGAACCCTCGGTACGCGTAAACGCACACACGCTTTCCAAGCGTGCTC
>CAZZIV010000241.1:0-4986 GCA_964654385.1 uncultured Acidobacteriota bacterium
TCCGGGTGGAGAGCGCCAAATCTTCCGGGTCGGTATCGGCGAACTTGGCTAACTTGGAGTGGGTCGCCATGGCGTCCAGCACCTTCGCCGGAGGGTTCGTCCACTCCACGCCGGCGTACAGCCCCTCGGTGTTCTGCCGAAAGATCACCGCGTCCACCGCCGGTTCCTCGAAACCGCCGTCGGCGGTCCGCCGGATGAAGTTCAGCGGGTTCCCCTGGAACGACCGGCAGGGACGGATGCAGATATCCAGGTTGAACCGCTGGCGCATGGCGACGATCGGGCTGAAGTAGACCAGCCCCTTTCCCTGCAGTTCCTCGCCCAGTTCCGCCGCCGCCTGGGGCTTCGGCTTGGACGTGATCGCCCCGAACAGGCCGAGCTTGTGCTTCTCCAGCAGTTCGATGGTCCGGTCCGGCAGCGGATTCCCTTCGGTCTTCCAGAACTCCCACCCGATATCCCCGTGGACATACTCGGCATCGAACCCGGCCGCCTCCAGCACCCGCACCGCTTCCGGCAGCACCGTTGCCCCCACCCCGTCGCCGGGCATAGCCACAATCGTATGTTTCGCCATGGTCAAACTCCCATTTTAAATAGGGTCAGATTTATTTACCGTCCCAGCCGCTTTCGAACCTGCGCTTCCACGCCTCCGTCCAGCACCAGCGCCTGGGGAACGGCTCCCAGCGGCGGGAACCGGAACGCCTCCCCCTGGAAAAAGACCTTTCCGCTCGTGTAGTCCACGACGACCGTTTCGCCTGGGATGATCGTTTTCTCCCCGGCGGCGATTTCTCCGGAGAACCGGTCGCGAAGCGCCTCCACCAGCGCTGGGGAGGCGATGCACGGCATCCCGTTGTTGAACGCGTTTCGCAGGTAGGTCTGGGAATAGCTCCCGGAGATCACCAGGCCGATCTCCGCCGCCTGCAGGGCGGTCACCGCCTGCTCCCGGCTGGAGCCGGTCCCGAAATTGAAACCGCCTACCAGGACGTCCCCCGGCCGCCGCCGGGAAGCGAACTCGGGATCGTAGTTCTCCATGACCACCTCGGCCATCATCGCCGGCGTCATATCTTCCCGGTAGGTGTAGTCCTTGCCGTAGATCCCGTCGGTGTTCAGGTTGTCCGCGGGGAGGAACACCAGCCGGCCCTCCACCCGGGCCGGGAAGCCGTCGAGAATCTCCACCGGTTCCGCCGGGGCAGGGACGGTGTCGAACAGGGTGCAGGTTGTCGCCAGCGGTCCTTCGGCCGGCTTCGCCCGCCCCGGTCCGCAAATCTTTCCGGCCAGGGCCGAGGCGGCCACCACCGCCGGACTCGCCAGGTAGCAGCGGGCGTCCCGGGAGCCCATCCGCCCCTTGAAATTCCGGTTGGTCGCCGAAATTCCGACTTCTCCTTTTTCCAGCAGCCCGGTTCCCAGGCCGATGCACGGGCCGCACCCCGGCGGCAGCGGAGTCGCGCCGGAGTCCAGGAGCGCCTGCCATGAGCCGTTCTCTTCCGCGGTTTCCTGCACCTCCCGGGAAGCGGCGGCGATGTAGAACGAGACCCCCGGGGCGATCTTCTTCCCTTGCACAACCTCTCCAGCAGCGGCCAGGTCTTCCACGCGGGAGTTGACGCAGGAGAGCAGGTACGCCTTCTGGACCGGGATCTCCTTCGCCTCCAGGCCGGTCAGCGGCGTGCCGGTCTGCACCAGGTCCGGCCCGGCCACAAACGGAACCACGCCGGCGAGATCCAGTTCGATCTCCGCCTTGTACACCGCGTCCGCGTCCGGCTCTCTCACGCCCGACGCCCAGGTTCGCAGCGGACCCCGCCCCGCCCTGGGCGATCCGGCCGCCTCCATCGCCTCCAGCCGCCCGGCGATGACCTCCCTCGTCACGTCGTCCACCGGGAACCAGCCTGCCAGCGCGCCCCATTCGGTGGTCATGTTGGCGATGGTGAACCGGGCATCCATGGAAAGCCGATGCACCCCGTCGCCGTGGAACTCCAGCACCGTATTCAGCACCTCGCCCCGGTTGTACCGGCCGCACAGGGTGAGGATCACGTCCTTGCCGGTCACCCCCGGCGACAGTTCCCCGGTGAAGGTTACTTTCACCGTCGGAGGAATCTGCCACCAGAACTCGCCGGTCGCCCAGATGGCTGCGGCGTCGGTGCGGACCACCGGCGTCCCCAGGGCGGACAGGGCGCCGTACATGTTCGAATGCGAATCGGAACCGACCACCAGCGCGCCGGGGCGGGCGTACAGCTGTTCGCAGATCACCTGGTGGCTGATGCCGGAGCCTGCCGGATGGAAATCGACCCCGTGCTTCCCGGCGAACGCTTCGATCTCCGCGTACTTGGCCAGGTTCGCTTCGCTCCGGTTCTGGATGTCGTGGTCCAGGATGAACACCGGCTGGGCCGGGTCCGCCATCTTCCCCGCCCCGATCGACGCGAACTTGAGCATCACCGCCGCCGTGTTGTCGTGGGTCATGACGTGATCCGGTCGAAGGGTTAGAAAGTCGCCGGCCCGCGCCGGGCGGCCCTCCGGGCCGGAGACCTGGTGGGTCCCGGCGATCTTTTCGGCGACGGTGCGTCCCACGGTCAGACTCCCGTATCGGAACGGGTCATTTCGATCAGCCGGGTGATCGATCCCAGGTTCTCAAGATTCCACACCGCTTCCTTGACTCGGTCCCGGGCCCGATCCGAAAGCACCGGCGAGGCCAGGGAATCGAATTTCTCCTCGATCTCACCGTCGGTCAGCCGGTTCCGGGGATCTCCTTTCGGGTAGTCGATCTGCCGGGTCAGCTTCCTCCCATCGGTGGTGTGGATGGTGACGACCACTCGCTGCAGCTCGGGGAACAACCGTTCGATCTCCTCATCCGCCGCCACCTCGATCTTGTTGAGCTGGGCCCGGATCACCGGGTCCATGATCTTCTCCGGCATGAACTGGGCCACACCGACCTGCCGGTCGACGATCGCCGCGGCGATCACGTACGGCAGGCTGTGATCGGCGGTTTCCTTGGTGCGAGGGTCGTACTTGGACGGATCGGAGAGGATATCGGCGGCCCGGGCCAGGGAACGGATGTGCACTTTCTCGATTTCGTCCGGCTTCAGATCGTGTTCTTTCACCAGGTCCAGGGTGACCGAGATCGGCGCGTGGGTCAGCGCCTCGGTCGGGTACGCCTTCATGCCGCATTGGAGGATCCTCCAGGACTCTCCCAGCCGATCGGTGAGCCGTTCCAGTTTCCATTCAGGGCCCATGCAGTGGACCAGCCCCTCTTTCCCCTCGAAGATATGCTCCGGTCCGGTATACCCCTTCTCCGCGAGCAGGGCGGCCAGGACGCCGCTCTGGGTCGCCATAGGCGAAACCGTGTTCTTCATCATGGTCAGCTTGCCGGCCACCGCGGCGCCGAAGGTGGCGTGGCGGCAGGCGCCGATGCCGATGGCGTGCTGGAGCTGTTCCGCGTTCAGGCCGAGGAGCTTGCCGGCCACCACCGGCGAGCAGAAACCGGTGAGGGTGGCGTGATGCCAGCCCCGCTCCCGGATCCCCGGGAACGCAGCCTCGCACAGCCGCATCTCGGTTTCATGGCCGATCAGAATGCCCAGGATCAGGTCTTTCCCGCCCAGGTTCCGGTATTCGCCGATGGACAGGGCGGCCGGAATGATGTCCGACGGGTGGGACGGATCCTGTTTCCAGTAGATGTCGTTGTAGTCCATGCAACGGACCATCAGGGCATTGAGCAGGGAGGAGGTGACCGGGTCGGTCTTGTTCCCGGTGCCGATCACCGTGGTGTTTCCCGGGCCGGCGTGTTCTCCCAGCACTTCCAGGGCGATTTTCACATCATGTTGCATGTAGCCGCCCAGGGCGCATCCCAGGGTGTCCAGAAGGAACCGCTTGGCTTCCCGGACGGCCTCGGCCGGGACCTGGTCGAAGGTGAGGGATTCGGCCCAGGCCGCCCACCTTCCGCTGATCAGTTCCTTACTCATCGTGTTCACGGGCATGGGGCGTTCTCCTGGGCGCCGGATCCGCGCCGCGATTCAGGTGGCCAGGTTTTTGAAAGGAAGGTAGCTCATGAAGTCGGCGTGATGGACGATATAGGCCTCGGTGCTCCGTTTCACCATGTCGCCTTCGCCGGCGTGGGTGGCGATGATGTGAGTCACCGGGTCCGGGATGCCGCATTCCATGGCCAGGGCCACTCCGGTAAACGGGTGGCGCAGCATCTTCCCTCGATCGCTCTGCGCCGCTTTCCCGCCGACGGTTTCGTATTCCAGGAGCTTTCCCACGTCGGCGAGGATGGCGCCTGCGATCACCGTGTCCATATCGATCGACAGGGCGTGCCCCAGGAACTCCTGCATCGCCTCCGCCGATTTCCGGGCGATGTGCACCACGCACCGTTTATGCTGCATGAACGTGGCCGGGCAGTCGGGAATCAGCAGGGTGAAAGGGATCCGCTCCAGGTCCTCCGGGGTCAGCGGGCTGCGTTCGAACGCCAGCGCCCAGCAGTTCCGCACCGATTCCCGGAGCTGCGTGTCGCGAATCCACTCGATTTCGGGCCAGATGGCCGATACTTCGTCGTTCACCCCGTGCCTCCTGCACCGTCAATTTACCATATCCAGAAGGTTCCGGCGGGTGGGAAAACAGGTGGAGTTCCCTATAATCACCCTATGGCGGAACCATCGGAACCAAGAGTGCGCCTGGCGCTGATCTGGCACTTCCATCAGCCGGCCTACGGGTTGGGAGAGCCGGAGGCTCCCGTGATGCCCTGGGCCCGTCTCCACGCCCTGAAGGATTACGGCGATATGGCTCGACTCCTGGCGAACCACCCGTCGGTACGGGCCACGGTTTCGGTCAGCCCGGTGCTCCTGGACCAGCTGGACCGGTTCGCCCGGAAGGTGGGGCCGCCGGACCCGTACCTGCGGATCGCCGCCACTCCTGCGGAGAGCTTGACCCCTGACGAGCGGCGTTTCGTTGTGGAGGATTTTCTCCAGTTCCGAATGAGTACGTTGGGGGGGGATCTGCCCCGGGCGC
>CAZZIV010000242.1:0-4825 GCA_964654385.1 uncultured Acidobacteriota bacterium
ACGGGAGAATGTTGTTCCCGTCGAGGCAACCCTCTCTTCCTGCTACCGGTTAGCCAAATTTCGCGCGCATACTTCCTGGAAACAGAATTACCCCTGTACTTACACTTACTTAAGCGGCTTTATCAACATTCTTCCTTCCACCTTGCTCTGGAAAGGTGTGGCAGGGAGAATGTTGATAGGGGATGTAGGCGTCTATGCCAGAGGGACGACGGCCGGATGCTGAGGGCGCCTGCTTGTCCAATCGTCTTACAGTACTGTAATCCGAAGTAATGCATATTCATAATATCCAATATAAAGATGCATATAGCTTGATTCTGCATTTCTAAAACCCTAAATTCCGTCTTGGTAATGCTGTCATGATTTGGTTGCTCCGGGTGCGGTCCCGGCAACCCTTGTGGACGGCATGCGAAAGGTACGGTTTGTCGAACCAGATGACGCAGTTGGAGTCCGGGACGGACCGTCATTCGGCCGGCGAATACGAGTTCCTCCGGGGCCTGGTCGGCGGTATGCGGTGCGGTGTTCTGACCATCGACCGGTCCGGCCGCCTGATGTTGATCAACGAGCCCGCCTTGCAGATCCTGGGCTTGGAAGCCGCGCCGCCGGTCGGCCTCCCGGTGGAATTGGCCCTGGAATGCCATCCGCAGCTGGCCCAGGTCCTGCAGGAATCTTTCACGATGGCCAGCCTTCCGAACCGGGCGGAGATCGAGCTGACCTGCCGGGGTGGGGAAACGAAGATCGTCGGTATGACCCTGTCGATGGTTCCCGGTACGGCGGGAGAGATCTGTGGAGCGGCGGTGTTCTTCAAGGATCTGACCTATGTGGAGCACAAGGAAGAAAAAGAGCGGTTGAAAGACCGCTTGGCCGCCTTGGGGCAGATGGCGGCGAACCTGGCCCACGAGATCCGGAACCCGCTCGCCTCCATCGAGGTGACCTGCTCTCTGCTGAAACGGCGTCTTGGCGACGGCCCCGAAGAACGGGAGTTGCTGGAGAAGATCATCACAGAGGTCCGGCGACTGAACCGGACCATTACTTCGAGTCTGGAGTTCGCCCGTCCCCTGGAACTGAACCTGGGGTATCACGACTTGCAGGAAATCCTGGAGAGCGCTTTGGAAACGGCGGTCGGCCGCAGGGGGAAACCGGCGATCGCCGTGGAGCGGGATTTCACGGAACCGGTTTCCTGCTGTCTCGTGGACCGGGACCAGCTCCGCCAGGTGTTCGAAAACCTGTTTCTGAACGCCTTCGAGGCGATGGGGGAGGAAGGAACCCTGCGGATCCGGACCTTCACCCGGGAGGCCCCTGCCTCCGCCATGACCCCGTACGAACCGGACGAGAGTCGCGGGAGCGATCCCTGGAGCCGGTTCGACCGTTTCCTGGTGATCCAGGTGGCCGACACCGGCCCCGGCATTCGGGAAGATGCGATGGAAAAGTTGTTTTACCCGTTCTTCACCACGAAGAAAAACGGGTCGGGAGTCGGCCTTTCCATGGCGAGAAAAATCGTGGACCGTCACCGCGGTCTTCTGGATGTGGAATCGAAACCGGGCGAGGGCGCGGTGTTCACCGTGCATCTTCCCATGGTCGTTCAAGAGTCGGAGGAATAGCCACACATGACCAGGATACTTGTCGTCGAGGATGAACAGACACTCAGGGAAGGGATCGCGACCGCGTTTCGAGATCGTGGATGGGACGTGACCGAAGCGTCCGACGGCGCCGAGGGGATCCGGTCCCTGGAGAAGGAGCAGTTCGACCTCCTGGTGACCGATTACATGATGCCCGGCAAATCCGGCCTGGACGTGCTCAAGCACTCCAAAATGGTGAACGAGGGGACCCCCTGCATCATGATGACCGCCCACGGAACGGTGGAGTCTGCTGTGGAGGCGATGAAGGCCGGGGCGTTCGACTACGTCCAGAAACCGTTCAACCTGGAAGAGCTGGAACTGAAAGTGGACAAGGCGCTGGAGCATCGCAGGCTGATGGCCCGCGTGCAGGCGTTCGACCGAACGGTCACGGTTCCCAGCTTCGAGAACATCGTCGGCGAAAGCCCCCAGATGAAGGAGATTTTCAGCACTATCCGAAAGGTCGCCCGTTCCAACGCCACGGTGATGGTCTTGGGGGAGACCGGCGTGGGGAAGGAATTGGTCGCCCAGGCGATGCACCTGAATTCGGCCCGCAGCGAGCGGCCGTTCGTGAAGATGAACTGTGCAGCCCTTCATGAAAATCTCCTGGAATCGGAACTGTTCGGCCATGAGAAGGGGTCGTTCACCGGCGCCGACAAGCAGCGGATCGGCCGGTTCGAACTGGCCAACGAAGGAACGCTGTTCCTGGACGAGTTGGGGAATATGTCCCTTTCCACCCAGGCGAAGCTGCTTCGCGTTCTCCAGGAGCGGGAATTCGAGCGGCTGGGCGGCACCCGCACCTTGAAAGTGGATGTCCGCCTGATCGCGGCGACCAACCGGGACCTGGAGTCGGCGATTTCCCGGGGTGAGTTCCGGGAAGACCTGTACTACCGCCTCAACGTGGTCTGCATCCAGGTGCCGCCTCTCCGGGAGCGGAAGGAAGACATCCTGCCCCTGGCCAAGCACTTCCTGGACAAGTACGCCCAGGAGATGAAGAAGGACATCCGGGGGATGGACCCGGCGGTGGTCAAAACCCTCGGGCGGCATACCTGGCCGGGAAATATCCGGGAACTGGAAAACACCATGGAGCGGGCGGTGCTGATGGCGGAAGACCGGATCATCACCCTGGAAGACCTGAACGTCACCGGCGGCGACGGGATGTCCGACGAAACCGGATCGCCGATCAGTCTCCGACTTCCCCCGACCGGAATCGATCTGGAGGACCTGGAGAAGCAGGCGATCCTGGAAGCACTGCGGATCAACAACTGGGTCCAGAAAGACGCGGCGGCGTTCCTTGGGATCTCCTCCCGGGTGATGAACTACAAGGTCTCCAAGTACGAGATCAAAAACGCGCGCTGGAGCAAGAACAAGATGGTCGGGTAATCCTCCCCGGAACATGGTAGCCTTCCCGTTCCAGGGGAGGAGACACGATGTCCGGCAGAGTCGACTGGCATACCTACTTCATGAACATCGCCCAGCAGGCGGCCACCCGGTCGACCTGCGACCGGAAGCATGTGGGCGCCGTCATCGTCCGGGACAAAACGATTCTCTCCACCGGTTACAACGGTTCGATCCGGGGAATGCCCCATTGCGACGACGTGGGACACTTGATGGAAAGCGGGCACTGCGTGGCCACCGTCCACGCCGAGGCGAACGCGATCATCCAGGCGGCCAAGAACGGCGTTCGGATCGAAGGCTCCGAGATCTACACCACCGCGTCCCCCTGCTGGAGCTGTTTCAAGCTGATCGCCAACGCCGGGATCTCGGCGATCTACTACGGCGAGTTTTACCGGGACGAGAGAAGCCTGCAGGTGGCGAGGGAACTGGGGATCGACCTGATCGACCTGGTCGATCTGCAGGTGCGGCACTGATCGGTTCTTCGATCCGCCTCTCTCGTTTTCGAACACCTCTCTGAACCGGCCGGTGTCGCTCGGATACCCCCGGGCACCCGATTCGGCCGGCCGGCCTAGTCGGGAGTGTCAGGCAGCTTCAGGCCGGCGGAACGCATCAGGCCGCTGAAACCGGCCTTGTCGACCGCCTTCTGGTACGCCTCCACCGGATCCACCAGTTTCTTTTTCACCAGGTCCAGCAAGGCATCGTTCAGAAGAACCATGCCGTGTTTCTTGCCGGTCTGCATGATGCTGGGGATCTGGAAGGTTTTCCCCTCCCGAATCAGGTTGGAGATCGCCGTGATGCCGATCAGTACTTCCATGGCCGCCACCCGGCCGCCGCCCGTTTTCTTGAGGAGCGTCTGGGAGATCACTCCTTTGAGAGACTCGGACAGCATGGTGCGGATCTGGCCCTGGCGGTCGGCGGGGAACTGGTCGATGATCCGGTCCACGGTGGAGGCGGCGGTGGTGGTGTGGAGGGTGCCGAACACCAGGTGCCCGGTCTCCGCCGTCTCGATGGCGATGGCGATGGTCTCCAGGTCCCGCATCTCTCCGACGAGGACGATGTCGGGGTCTTCCCGCAGGGCGGCCCGGAGCGCCGTTTTGAATCCCTCGGTGTGCGTGTGGATTTCCCGCTGGTTCACCAGGCATTTCTTGTTCGGGTGCACGAACTCGATCGGGTCTTCGATCGTGATGATGTGATCGGTGCGAACCTGGTTCACGTAGTCGATCATGGCGGCCAGGGTGGTCGATTTCCCGGAGCCGGTCGGACCGGTTACCAGGACCAGCCCTTTGGAAAGGTGGCAGAGATCCAGGATCGGCTTGGCCAGGCCGAGCTTCTCCGCCGACAGGATTTCACTGGGGATGACCCGGAAAACACCGCCGATCCCTTTCCGGTCCATGAAAATGTTGGCTCGATACCTGGCGACCCCGGGAATTTCATAGGCGAAGTCGGTATCGTTGCACTCTTCGAACTCTTTCTTGTTCCTGGCCGGCATGATGGCGAACAGGAGCCGGGCGGTCTCTTCCGGAGAGCACGGATTCCGGCCTTCCACCTGGATCATCTCCCCGTGGAGGCGGAGCATCGGCGTCTGGTTGGCGGAGAGATGCAGGTCGCTGGCGCCGATCCCCACCATGTGGGTCAGCAGGTCTTCGATCTCCGGGGCCCCTTCCCGCCGGGTGAAGCCGGGCGCCTGGGGCCGGTCCCGGTCCGTCCTTGCCGGGGAAGAGGCCGTCGTTTCCGGGGGCGTGTGCGCCTCGCCGGTATCCTGTCCGGCTCCTTCCGTGGTCGCGCCGGCCGCCATGTCCCGGGTGGCGTTCTTT
>CAZZIV010000243.1:0-4803 GCA_964654385.1 uncultured Acidobacteriota bacterium
ATCATTCCGTGCGTGTGTCTGCGCCCCGCGAGCAACCCCCCTCTCCCCCCCCCCGGCGCCGCCCCCCCCCCCCGACCCGACCCAGTCCTCCCGCCAGTTCGTCCACCCGCCGGGCGATCTCCTCCGCCGGCGAGCCGTCGCCTTCGAAATCTTCGCCGGTGGCATAGACGAACCGGGGCACGATCAGGCAGCGAAAGTCGAGCATCAGGGAATTGGCCACCTGCATCGGCGCCATGTAGCTCCCCTTGCCTCCGGCGGCGCACATCAACCCGACGGTCATGCCGGTCCAGGCGTCGCCGGTCAGCTCGATCAGGTTCTTGCATGCCGAGCCGGCGTCGTAATTGTAGACGGGGAACGCCAGCAGGGCGGCGTCCGCTTCCTGCACCGCCTCCTTCAGCGCGACGGCCGTGGCGTCGCCGTACGCAGCTCCGCCGTCGCAAGGAGGAAGGGGATGCTCCACCAGGTCGATGAACCGGGCCTCGACCGGTGCGGCCTCCAGGCGGCTCATCGCCCGCCGGGCCAGGCGCCGGGACTTGCTGTCGGGATGCAGACTGCTGGAAACAACCAGGACTTTCATCGTTCGCACCTCTCCCTTTTCTTTGGAACCGTCCGGCGGCATTCTACAGGGTCGCGGACTCCCGGGCCCGGCAGGCCCGGTATCCATCGGGGGCCAAAGGAGTTCCGCGCCCGCCCGCTCCCGGCCCGATCAGGACGGCGCCCGGCCATCGCCGATCGAAAAAAGCTTCTTCGCCGTACCGGAACCGGTCTCGAACGACAGCACGTCCATCGGGCAGACGTCGATGCAGATGCCGCACTGGATGCAGGCGGAGTTGGAGTTGTCGAACGGCGCCCCGTTCTTCGCGAACTGCATCACGTCCACGCCGACCTGGCAGTACTTGGAGCACTCGGTACAGGTGATGCATTTCTCGTTGGAAACGATCTTCAGCTTCCCGAACCAGGAAGAAAGGATCTGGTTGTAGGCGGCCAGGGGGCACCAGTACCGGCACCAGACCTTTCCGCCGAAAAACGGGTACAGGGCGACCGGAATCACCGCCACCAGCCAGAAATCGACCAGGTAGCTGTAAGCCCGCCACCAGGGGTTGTTTCCGTCGGTTTGATACATGCCGACCACCACCAGGGCGACGATCGCCGAAGCGGCCAGGACCACCGCTCCCTGGAATTCCCAGCGCCGGGAGCGAACCCCCTTGGGCGCCAGGTGCCGCCACCGGTCCCCCAGGGTCTCGGCCAGGCCTCCGCAGCCGCAGATCCAGGAACAGAACCGCTTGCCGTGGTACCGGGCCATCCAGGGGATCAGGCCGAACGTGAGCAGCAGGCCGGCGCCGATGAAGAGCCACTTGATGTGAGCCGGATCGCCTGGATACCACCAGAAGAACGTGTTGAAGAACAGGGGAAACGGCTGGTACAGGCCCCAGGCCCGCCAGGCGTATTTCACGCTCAACGCCTGGACGCCGAGAATGTTGACGAGAAAGAAAAAGCCGACCTGGAAGCCGATCAGCGAGGCGTATCGCCAGGTCTGGTAGCTCTTGTGCCTGGCCTTGTTCCGCCAGCGGAGCAACGCCTCGGCCCCGAACACCAGCATGACGATCGTGTACAGGAGACTGTACAGGTAGCCCTGCTGGTAACCCCGGTCGGACAGCATGTCGGTCATCGCTCCCGAATCGAACAGCCACGCGAACGGGGCGAAGGCGATCCGGAAGACCGCATGGAGGGCACCGTCGTACGTCGCCGGCGCGATCAGGTTTTCGAACGGCCAGCCGGTGATCCCCCGGCCGTAGCTCTTGATGGCGTCGAACGAGTACACGAACAGGAAGACCGCGGCCAGGTACATCCATTTCTTCGCGTGCCAGCTTCCGGCCAGGCGGACGCCGATTTTTTTCAGGAACCGGACCGGCAGTTCGGCGCCGATCATCTCGAACAGGACCGTGTTCGGGATCCGGCGGACGGCGCCGTCGGCGGTCTTCACCTGCACCGCGTCCGCCTCCACCGCCTGTACCGAGGAACCGAGGAGGATCTCCAGCTTTCCTTCCGATTCCAGCTTCCGAACCGCGTCGATGTTCCGCTTCTTCGGGAACGTGAATTCCCGGTCGATGGCGGAAAGAACGACCCGGTTGCCTCCGCCTGAGGCCAGGGCCGCCGCCGCCTCGCAGGCCACGTCGCCGGCGCCGACGATCAGGATGTCCTCGCCCTGGAAATCGTCCGGGTCCAGCAGGCGGTGGTGAATCCGGCCGGCGTGTTCCTTCTCGCCGGGCACGCCGAGCTTCCGGGGGTTGCCGGCCTTTCCCAGGCAGAGCAGGACCCGGCGGGCGCGGTATTCGCCGACATCGGTCTTCACGGTGAACCGGTCGATGGCGCCGGTGACGTCCAGCACCTTCTCCTGCTCGTGGATCGGGAGGTTCCGCCGGCGGACGTCGTCGCGCCATTTCTCCAGGAGCTCTTCCTTGGTGCATTCCTCGAACCAGGCCAGGGAACGGTTTTCCACGTCCTCGGGCTCGGCCAGGAGCAGCTTTCCTTTGGTCATGGTGACGAAGGTGTTGGCGAACGCCGCCGCCTCCAACAACACGAATTTCATTCCAAGCTTCCTGGCGTGAAGGGCGGCGCCGTAGCCGGAACTGCCGCTCCCGACGATCACCAGGTCCAGGAGATCGCCGTTTTCACCGGAAGACTCCGAACCGCCGCCCAGTTCCCGGTGGAGCCTTCCCACCAGGTCGTGGCCGGCGTTCAGACCGAGCTTCACCAGGGGGGTGCCGGCCAGTTCCCCTGCAGCGTAGATCCCCGGGACGTTGGTCTGCCCCAGGTCGTCCACTTCCGGGAGGGCCGGGTAGGACGGTTCCATCGGTTTCGGCGCGAAAAGACCGGAGAAGAAGGTTGAAAGTGCGCTCATGGAGGATACTCTTCTGTATTATGTCGCCTTGAGGGGAATCTCCCCTCGGAAAGCGAGCCGCCTATGGGAACCCGCAACAGGAAACGCGCCCGGCCCGGCCGAAGCCTGGAAGAAGCGATCCTGGAATTCGTAAACCGTGAAGGATACGAACCTATTCCCCAGCGGCAGTTGATTCATGCCATGCGGATCCGCCCGGAGGACCGGCCGCCGTTCCGCCGGACGGTACGCGTGCTCCTCGACGAGGAGAAGCTTGTCAAACTGAGCCGCGGGCGGTTGGCGCCCCCCAGGGAACCGGCGGTGATCACCGGGCCGTTGAAGCTCCATCCCCGCGGGTTCGGGTTCGTCCCGGCCGATGACGGTGGAGAGGATGTCTTCATCGCGCCGCCGTTCGTGGGGAACCGGATTACCGGCGACATAGTGGAGGTGGAGATCCTCCGGGAGCGGCCGGACGGCCGGCGGGACGGGCGGATCGTCCGAACCGTGGAGAGGCGGAGCCGGGAGCTGCTCGGCGTATTCAGGAAGACCGGGCGGGGAGGCGGCCGGGTGCAACCGTTCGACCCTTCCATCGGCGAGGCGATCCAGGTGGACGCTCCTACCAGGGAACCGTTGCGGGACGGCGAGATCGTCCTGGTGGACCTGAAGAAGACCGGCGGACGGGAACGACTGCCCAGGGGGGAGATCCTGGAGCGGCTAGGACGGCTGGGGGAGCCCGGCACCGATACCAGGATCATTATCCGCAAATTCCGCCTGGCCGACCGGTTCCCCGATGAAGTCGTCCAGGCGGCCGAACGGCTGCCGTTCAGGATCCCGGCGAAGGAGGCGGCGCGGCGGGAGCGCTTCGACGATCCTGCGCCGGTGACCATCGACGGGGAGACCGCCAAGGATTTCGACGACGCGATTGCCGTCGCCCGGTTGAAAGGGGGCGGGTTCCGGCTCTGGGTCCATATCGCCGACGTGGCTCATTTCGTCCGGCCCGGAAGCGTCCTGGACCATGAGGCCCGGAAGCGGGGGACCAGCGTTTACTTCCCCCGGCTGGTCCTGCCGATGTTCCCCGAAAACCTATCCAACAACCTGTGCTCCCTGCGGCCGGGGGTCGATCGGCTGGTGCAGTCGGTGATCATCGACCTGGGGCCCAGGGGCGGCGTGAAGAGCGTCCGGTTTGCCGACGGCGTGATCCGGTCGGCCGGCCGGCTAACCTACGCCCAGGTCCACGAAGTGCTGGAGGGCGGGAAACGGGTGAAAGGGGTGCCGGAGAAGGTGGTGCCGATGCTGCTCACCGCCGGGAAGCTGCGGGAGGTGCTGGAGAGACGGCGGCACGCCCGTGGGAGCGTGGATTTCGACCTGCCGGAGCCCCAGATTCTTTTGGACATCGAGGGCGAGATGACCGGCATTACCATCACCCCCCGGAACCAGGCCCATCGGCTGATCGAGGAGTTCATGCTCCTGGCCAATGAAGTGGTTGCAGGACGCCTGGAGGAGGAGGACTGGCCCTGTCTCTACCGGATCCACGAGAAGCCGGACCCGGAGCGGATCGAGTTGCTGGCCTCGTTCGTGAGCCAGTTCGGCCTGGAGCTGAAGACCCGGCGGGGTGAGATCCTGCCCGGCGCCATCGGCGAAGTCCTGGAGCAGGTGGAGGGGAAGCCGGAGCACGACCTGATCAGCCAGGTCGCCCTTCGTTCCATGAAGCAGGCTAAGTACCACCCGGTGAATGAGGGGCACTTCGGCCTGGGGGCGCCGGTGTATTGCCATTTCACCTCGCCGATCCGCCGGTACCCGGACCTGGTGGTGCATCGGCTGCTGCGGGCCTGCCGGCGGGGTAAGGCGGAGCCTCCGGGCCTGGGGGGCGGGCCTGGGGCGGCCGCGGCGGGCCGCTCCGAGGTGGCGCGCGACGGCGACGTGGT
>CAZZIV010000244.1:0-4795 GCA_964654385.1 uncultured Acidobacteriota bacterium
CCTGACTGGCATCTTCGGCTCCTCGCTACGGTCCCTCATGCATAAATCGGGCTAGTGGTTCTGGAAAACGCAGGATTGGAACCGGTCAGCGACGGGATCGAGCCTTGGAATCAACATTCTCCCTTCCACCTTGGGGGGGTCGGAATCTCGACACCTCCGCACAAAAGTTCCTCAATCCGCCCTTTCTTCCCTGGCATCCCTCTTGCTCTCGTTCCACAGGTACGTGGAGGAATGTATCGATGAATCATCGACCGATCGGAAGGCAAGCGCTGGAGACCAGCCGGGATCTGTTGGAAAAAGCTGGAGAATCTCTCGCGAAAGGGGAAAGAGAAGAGGCCCTGGCCCGCCTGG
The DNA here is from genome assembly GCA_964654385.1 of uncultured Acidobacteriota bacterium. GTDB lineage: Bacteria > Acidobacteriota > Polarisedimenticolia > Polarisedimenticolales > Polarisedimenticolaceae > Polarisedimenticola. The sequence goes on from CAZZIV010000244.1 coordinate 352, forward strand.
ACGAGGCGTTCAGGCAGAACCCCTCCAATGACGAACTTCCGTTGATGGCGGCGATGATCCTCCAGGAAGACGGGAACTTCGACCAGGCCGCGGAGCAGGCGTTGGCGGCGCTGGAGATCCGCCCTTGGAACCCGGCCGCCCTGAACCTGCTCGGCGTGATCTGCATGGACGCGGGCCGGCCGGAATCGGCCCAGGGGCTGTTCCGCCGGGTGATCCGGCTGGCTCCCGGGCATAAGGTCGCCCGGCGAAACCTGAAGGACGCCCGGAAGGAGGAGAGACGGCTTCGTCGTTCCGGCGGCAGTTCCAACTCCAGGGGAAGAGCGTCGTTCCCCGATGAAAAAATACGTAGCCTAAAAGAGGGGGAGCCGGCTTCCCTGACCGTTTGTGTTCTGTGCGATGGGGAGAACGGCCTCCTCGGAGACGAAAGGGTCCAGGAGACCCTGGAGCCGTTCCGTTCCATGAACGCCTCCCGGCTCTTCCTGGTGAAGGGCGCGCAATCTTGTGAAGCGCCGACGCTTGACGGCGCTGCCGAAGAAGAGGTGCACCCGGTTCCCTGGGGCCGGGAACCGGCCGACCTGTTCAACTACGGACTGTCGGTCTGCAGAACCGGCTGGATCCTGTTTCTGAACGCCGGGGAGAAAGTCGGCCCCCGTTTCCAAGAGGTTCTGGCGGAACGGTTGTCGGACCGGGAGGCGATCGCCCATCCGGTGGCGGTCGGTCCTGCTTCACCCCTGCGGCTGGTCCGAAACCTTTCCAAGATCGTCTTCCTGGGAACCGGTGAACCCGATCCTTCCCGCAGCGTGGCAGAACTCTGCAGGGCCTGGCGGGTGACCGCGGGCTCCTCCGGCCTGGTGCTGGAGCCGGCGATGGACGACCGGGACGGCCCGGCCGCCGGCCGGAACGAGGATTTGAAAGCGGCCTGGGCGCTGGTTCGGGAAAAACGCTATGCCGAGGCCCTGGACCGGTCAACAAGATTGCGGGAAGAGGCGGAGGCGTTGTCGACTTCCCTGGAACTGGAAGTGGAAGGGCCGGCCACCGTGGAAGGGTACTGCCTGATGCGCCTGGAACGGTTCCAGGAGTTGCGGGAGCGGATGGAGCGGTTCTCCTGTCGGTATCGTCCTACCACCAACACATTGTTCCTCCACGGCATGGCGGTGAAAGCGTTGGGAGACTCCCGGCAGGCGGAGCAGCTTCTTCGGACCGCCCTGGACCGGAAAGGAGGAGGAAGACATTTCGGCGCCCTGCCGGAGGCGGCCGGCGCCGGCCTGCCGAATATTTTGGGAGCCGCCAGGATCGACCTGGGCGATTTCGAAGGGGCGGCGAACTCTTTCGAAGCCGCCCTCGGCCGGGACCCGGCCAACATGGAAGCGGCCCTGGGAATGCTGGTGGTTCATGCCGGTTTGAACCGGTACGAACAGGTCCTGCAGGATCTGGATTCGCTGATCACCTCCGCACCGAACAACGGGAGGGTCTGGTCCGTCGGCGCCACGGTTCTGGAAGATATGCCCGGCATGGGCGAGGCCGCCTGTTCCTGGCTGGAAGAGGCGGTCCGCCGTTTCCCGGAGCGGGGAGACCTGAGGAACCGGCTGGCCGCCGCCTACCTGACCTGCGGCCAGGGGGAGAAGGCGCTGGAGATCTGGGACGGCGCGCCCGGCTTCGGATCGGCGGCGCTGGCTTGCCGGGTGGCCGCCGGAATCTTGGGAAAAGCGCCTCTTCCGGAGGTTCCCGGGGAGATGGCCGGAGAGGTGACCGGCTTCCTCCTGGGATGGATGGGAAAGTGGATGCAGCAGGAGGCGTACGAGCCGCTGGATCAGTTCCTCGCCAACCTGGACCCGGCGTTGGAACGGCTGCCCGGTCTGGGTGACGACGCCGCCCGGTGGCTGGAGACCGTCGGCCAGCCGGACGCGGCGGCCCAACTCCGTGCCCGGTTCGATTGAAGAAAGTCGATGGAGATGAGCGGTCCGGTATTCAGCATCGCGATTCCCGCCCGGAACGGCCGCCGGCGACTGGAGAACACCTTCCGTTCCATCGCCGGCTTAAACTTCGACCTGTCCCGGCTGGAGGTGCTGGTGGTCGACGACGGTTCCACCGACGACACCTGGGCCTTCCTTCAGGAGTGCCGGGTTCCGTTCCCTCTCCGTTCGGAAAGGATCGATGAAGGGAACCAGTCCGCCGGCACCAATCATGCGATCCGGATGGCTCAAGGGGAATACATCCTGGGGTCGGCCCAGGACATCCTGTTCCACCCGGAGATGCTGAACCGCCACCTGCGGCGGCACCAGGCGGCTCCGGACGAGGACCTGGTGGTCCTCGGCTCCCTGCCGTACCCGGACGGCCTGGATGTGACGCCGTTCATGTTCTACCTGGTGAACGGCGGGTTCCAGTTCGGGCATTTCATGATCCAGGACCGGGAGCGGACGCCTGCGAACTTCCTGTACGCGCCGAACTTCTCCGCGCGGGCCGGCCTGTTGGAACGGACCGGTCTTTTCGATGAAAGCTTTCCGTACGGATGCCAGGACATCGACCTGGGGATCCGCCTGGCGATGAACGGCGCCCGGTTCGTTTTCGAGCCGGAGGCGATCGGTTACCACGACCATCCGGTCACCCTTGAATCGTACAAGGACCGGCAAGAAAAGGTGGGACGGGCGCGGCATCGGCTCCAGGCAAAACACCCGGAGTTCGTTTCGAAGACGCCGGTGTGGGATATGGTGCTGACCCGGTACCTGGGGTACGGCGCCTGCGAGATCGACCGGGACGAGATCCTGGTACGGCAACTGGAGTCCCGGGTGCTGGAGCAGGGAGACCGTTACCGGGAACTGTGGAGCAGAGCGTTGGAGACCGGTGTTCCCCTGGACCGATTCGCACCTTCGGACCGGCAGGTTCTGCAAACGGTCCGTGGCCTGTTCGAATGTTACGAAAGGCTTCTCCTGCGCCCCTGGGCCAAAGGGTACCTGGAAGAGGCGATCGAAGTCGAAGGGCCGGAAACGGTCCGGCGGAACCTGCTTCTCCAGAGCGTCACCAACCAGACCACACTCCAGCTCCGCAAAATCGTTGCAGGCCGCCTTCGCGCCTACGGGATCGAGCCGCCGGCGGTCTCTCCTGGGGAGATCCTCACTACCCTGGTTGTTCACGACCTGCCGGATTACGGAACCGCGCTCAATCTCCTGGACGGATTGAAAGAGGAAGGGAACGGTCCGTTCAACAACGAGATCCTGTTCTGCGATACCCGGAGCGTGCTCTCGAGACAGGAAAAGGAACATCTCGCCGAAACGGTGACGGTGATCGACCGGGGGGACCGAGGGGGGGAGGTCCTGGAAGCGATCCGGATCGCACAAGGTTCCACGATCCTGGTGATGGTCGGATGCGCCCGGCCCCGGCTCGGCCTTTACAAGAAGCTTGCGGGCCGCCTGCTGGGGAAGGTCGCCGGCGTGGCGCTGCTGGGAGGAGAGGTGCAGGATCCGTCCACCGGGGATCGGAAGTACCGGTACGGTTCCGGCGCGGAGCCTGTGGAAGTGGAAACGGTGGCTGCGGAGCTGTGCCTTCTGGAGAAGGAGACCGCCCGGGAGATCCTGGGAGCTTCCGGCGAGCCGGGCCTGTTCGCAGGAGATCTTCGGTGGAACGAACGGCTCAGCTTAGAGGTCCGGAAGCGGGGCTGGAAAATATTTTATGTACCGGAGCTTTTGCTTGAGACGCCGTGGCGGGCCGAGGAGCCTTCCCGGCGGAAGCGGAAGGCCGGGTAGCCGATGGGCGCCGCCGCCGGCCGGACCGCCCTGGTCCTGGTGAATCATCCGAACCTGGACATTCTGTTCCTGCCGGTGATCCTGGAACTGTTCGGCAGGGGATTCCATGTGGAGACGCTGGTCTGCGAATACGGCCGGACCGAACGACTGGCGGCGGCCGGCATCCGGTGTACCCAGGATCTGAACGATCGCCTGGGCCGCTTCCTCACCGGGCATGGAGATCGGATCTTCCTGAACGGCGCCGACCTGGTTCCGGTGCACGCCCTGGGAATGCAGATAGACCGGCTCTGCCGAAAGCAGGAGATCCCGACCCTGACACTGGAGCACGGGCCGTTTTCGGTCTCGCGGAACGAATTCGGGGACGATGTCCTGTTCGAAGCGGACAGGATGGCGCTGATCGGCGAATACGACCGGAAGATGTACAGGCAGGCCGGCGTGCCGCCGGAGCGGCTGGTGGTGACCGGCTGCCCCCAGTACGACGCCTACCAGGAAGCCGCCGCCGCCGACCGGCACCGGTTCGGAGAAGGCAGCATCCTTATTGCCGGCCAGAATCATTCTTTCCTGGGTGGAGGTCCGTTCACGTTCGACCGGGATCGTTGGAGGGATCTGTTGGGCCGGATGTTCCAGGTGCTGGGCCGGTCGTTTCCCGGCCGGCCCCTGGTCGTGAAGCCTCACCCGGCCGAGCCGTATTTCGACTGCCACAC
>CAZZIV010000245.1:0-4781 GCA_964654385.1 uncultured Acidobacteriota bacterium
CCGAGTGGCCTGCCCTGCGGGGCCCTCGGGGACCGGCGTGGAAAAAGTGGCGCCGCCGATACCGTTTCCGGCTGGGGACCACCCGGAAAATCAGGACCCGGGGACGGCGTTCCGGGGCGGTTGTGGGACAATTGCCGCCGGCCGGGTATCCTGTCCGTGCGCGGCAGGTGGTCGACCTGAGCGTGGCTCAATAACCGGGGAGGTGAGGAAGATGCCAGCGGTCCTTGCGCCATCGATTTTATCCGCCGATTTCGCCCGCCTGGGTGAACAGGTACGGGAAGTGGAGGAAGCCGGCGCCGGCCTGCTGCACGTGGACGTGATGGACGGCCATTTCGTGCCGAATCTCACCCTCGGCCCGGCGGTGGCCGCCGCGCTGAAGAAGACCTCCGCCCTTCCCCTGGACTGCCACCTGATGATCGAGAACCCGGAACGGTTCGTCGACCCATTTCTGAAGGCCGGCGCGTCGATGATTTCGGTTCACGTGGAGGCGGCCCGGCATCTTCACGGCGTCCTGCAGCAGATCCGGAACGGCGGAGCGAAGGCGGGAGTCGTTTTGAACCCGGCCACACCGCTCTCCGTCCTGGACGCGGTTCTGCCGGAAGCCGATTTCGTACTCCTGATGTCGGTGAATCCCGGTTTCGGCGGCCAGACGCTGATCCGCCCGGTCCTGGAGAAGGTTCGGGCGCTCCGCAGGAAGGTGGATGAAGCCGGTCTCGATTGCGCCGTCGAAATCGACGGCGGCGTTACCGTGGAGAACCTGCCGGAGGTCGCCGCCGCCGGAGCGGATTGGATCGTTTCCGGTTCGGCGATTTTCGGTTCCGGCGATGTCCCGGGCACCACCCGGAAAATGGTGCAGATCCTGGCCGACGCGAGGGTGGGCGATCGTGCCTGAGCCGGCCGGAAGGACCACCCACAGGGTCCGCTACCCGGAGACCGACCGGATGGGCGTGGCCCATCACTCCCATTATGTCGTCTGGTTCGAACTGGGCCGGACCGAGCTGATGCGGAGCCTGGGATGCCCTTACGGTTCCCTGGAAGACCGGCACGCCTTGTTCTTTCCGGTCATCGACCTGGCGGCGGCGTACCGGAAGCCGGCCCGGTACGACCAAGTGCTGGAGATCCGTACCTGGCTCACTTCGGTGACCGGCGCGCGGGTCCGGTTCGACTATGAAATCCGCGACGAGGACGAGGATCTCCTCGCCACCGGGCATTCGGTGCACGCCTCGGTCGGCGCCGAAGGGAAACCGCGCAGGCTCCCGGAAGAGATCCGGGAAAAACTGTCGGCGGCGATGGTAAGGGAGCTGGCTTCTTGAACAGGAAGAAACGTTGGATCCGGGCGGCGCAGGTCGTCCTGGCGATGGTTCTGCTCGCAGGCGCGATCGGGTGCGCCGGGAGGAAAAAGCGCAAAGCCGCCGACGAGGCGCCGCTGACCCCCCGGGAGATTTACGACCAGGGGATGAAACACCTGGCGGAGCACGAACTCCGGAAGGCCCGGCAGATCCTGGAAAAGATCGACATGACCTCGGGCGACCGAACCCTGGAACCGTTGATCCGGCTGGCCATGGCCGACGCCACCTTCTTCGCCGGCGACGAGCTTTCCCTGATCGACGCCAAACCGCTTTATGAAGACTTCGTGGTCTTGTACGGAGACCATCCCAGGGCTCCTTACGCCAAGATGCAGGCGGGGGTCTGCCTCCTGGAACAGGTCAACCACCCTTCCAGGGACCAGGCGATGACCTGGGAGGCGATCCGGGAACTGGAGGAGGTTCTCCGGAGATATCCGGATTCGCCTTACGCCCGCCTGGCGCAGGTGAAAATCGATAATGCCAAGGCTCACCTGGCAGAGCATGAATTTCTGATCGGCAAGTTCTACCTCAAAAAAAAGGTGTACATGGCTGCCGAAAACCGGTTTCGGAACGTGGTTCGAAACTACCCGGCCTATCCCCGGATGGATAAGCTCTACTACTACCTGGGCAAGGCCCAGGTGTACAACGACAACATGGAGGAAGGACGGATCTGGCTGGGGAATCTCATCGAAGAGTGGCCGAACAGCCCGTACCTGAAAGACGCCCGGCGGCTGATGAAAAAAGACGCCGTCGCCGATATTCACAAGCAGCAGGCGAAACGGAAGCGGAAGGAAGACAAGATCGCCCAAAGCCGGATCAATGAGCGGAAGAAGCAGGTGGCGAAGGCCCGGAAACGGTTCGCGAAGGAACAGGCCAAGAAGAAGAAAGAAGGAGAGCAGGAGAAAGAGAGCGGGAACCGGTGACAAAGATCCTGGTGCTCGGCGCAGGCCGGGTCGGCGGGTTGATCGCCCGGGACCTGGCGTCGGACGCCGGCTTGCAGGTATCGGTCGCCGACCGGTCCGCCGGGGCGTTGAAGGCCGCCGGTTGCGGCCGGAGCGGAGCGTCCCTTCAGGGGATCGAGGCGGACCTGGCCAGGCAGGAGGTGGTGGAAGGTCTTGCCTCCGAGGCGGATCTCCTGGTCGGAGCGGTGCCCGGACGGCTCGGCCTCCGGATCCTGGAAGCCGGGATCCGGTCCAGGAAGCCGATGGTCGATATCTCGTTCAGCCCGGAAAGCCCGCTTTCCCTTCATGAACCTGCCGCGAACGCCGGCCTGCCTGTGGTGGTGGACTGCGGTGTGGCCCCGGGGCTTTCCAACCTCCTGGCCGGCCGGGCGGTAGCCGAGTTGGATCGAACCGATTCGATTTCGATCCTGGTCGGAGGCCTGCCCGCCTGTCGCCGGTGGCCGTTCGAGTACCGGTCGGTGTTCTCCCCTACCGATGTGATCGAGGAGTACACCCGTCCCTGCCGGATGCGACGGGGTGGAAAGGAGGTCACCGTGGAGGCGCTCTCCGGCCTGGAACCGGTCGATTTTCCCGGGATCGGCACCTTGGAGGCGTTCAACACCGACGGGCTGCGCACCCTCCTCGACGCTCCGGAGATGACCTCGATTCCGGAGATGCGGGAGAGGACTCTGCGCTATCCGGGCCATGCCGAAAAAATGCGAATGCTTCGGGAAACCGGTTTCTTCGACGAGGCTCCCCTGGAGATCGACGGGGTGGCGGTCCGCCCCCGGGCGCTGACCGAGAAACTCCTTTTCCGGGCCTGGGAGCGGTCGCCTGGTGAGCAGGAGTTCACCCTCCTCCGGGTGGAGGCGAAGGGGGAGTCGGACGGCCGTTCCCGGCGGATCACCTGGGACCTGCGGGACGACGGCGACCAGGAGACCGGGGACAGTTCCATGGCCCGGACCACAGGTTTCCCGTGCGCGGTGGTGGCCCGGCTGGTGGCGGCGGGGGAATGGAGCCGTCCCGGGGTTTCGCCGCCGGAAATCCTGGGGGCGGACGAGCGGATCGCCGGCAGGATCCTGGAGGAACTGGAAAACCGAGGCGTGCAGGTCCGGCGGAAGGATGACTAGGCGCTCGATCTTTCTAAAGCATGTCGCGCTTCCTTCGGATCATGGATCCTGGGTCTTTCTCCTGAGCCCTCTCACCATCGGCGTGTTCCTGGGTGGGCGGTGGACGGAAGTGACCCTTTACCTGGTGGTCGCCTCTCTCATGGGGTTTCTCCTGAGGCAACCGGTGACCCACCTGGTGAAGATCTCTTCCGGGCGGCGGCCGGCGAGCGAACGGCCGGCGGCGGTTTTCTGGAGCCTGGTCTACGGGGCGGTAGGCGGCCTCCATGTGATCGGGTTCGTCCTCCGGGGGTACGGATTCCTGCTCTGGCTGGCTCTCCCGGGAATCGGCGTGTTCGCCTGGCACCTGGCCCTGGTCCGGAGGAGACACGAGCGGAGGCAGTTGCCCGTGGAGGTCCTCGCCACCGGTTTCCTCGCCCTGGCCGCCCCGGCGGCGTACTGGATCGGCAGAGGCGAGGCGGCTCCCTACGGCTGGCTCCTGTGGGCGCTGGTCTGGTCCCAGTCGATCGCCTCCATCCTGCATGTGCATCTCCGGCTGCGGCAACGGATCGACGGGGCCCCTTCCGATCTTCCAGGCAGGGCGAGGCTGGGGATCGGCGTCATCCGGTGGACCACGCTCAACCTGGTCGCCGTCGCGATTCTCGCCATGGCCGGGATTGTCCCGGAATGGCTGGTGGCTCCGTACCTGGTCCAATGGCTCGAAGGGATCCTGGGGACCTTGCGTCCGGCGGGAAGAACGCGCCCGTCGGCGATCGGCGGGCGCCAATTGGCGGTCAGCATCCTGTTCACGGTGCTTTTCATCCTGGCGTTCGCAGGTTTTTCAAAATAAGCGATCCGGGACGGAACGGCAGATGCCCGAGAGGGCCGGGTAAGCGCTCACCAGTTCCGCGGGAGCTTCCACCCGCTCGCCGGTGAGGGCGTGGCGGAACTGAAGGGCGTTGGCCAACGCCTTCCCGCGGAAGTGATTGTTCTGGATCACCACCACCTGCCGGGCGTTGTCCGCGAGGGTTTCGGCGAGGGAGGCGAGTGCCCGGATCTCCTCCTCGGAATAGAGGTAGTCGTACCGTTGGTCCCGGCCGGCCGAGCGCCGGAACCAGTCCGCTTCGTTGCGGCCGTGCATTCGAAGATAGGCGGTTTCGCCGGTGACCACAGGGTCGGGAGGGAGGGTGGATCCGCCGGCCCGGGGTTGATCCGCCACGCACCACCCCAGCCCCAGGTTCCGGCACCGGTCGTGCGTTTGCTTCCCGGCCCAGGAGCGGTGCCGGAACTCCGCCACCAGCGGCCACCCGGCGGCGCCGGCCGCCAGGCGGGCCAACCTCCCCCACCTTTCCTCCGACCTGTGGAAGGAGTGGGGAAACTGGGGCCGG
>CAZZIV010000246.1:0-3607 GCA_964654385.1 uncultured Acidobacteriota bacterium
CTGAGGTCAGCGAACGTCTCCCGACCCTGAAAGGGCACCTGGAACTGGAACTGCCCGGCGTCGCCGCCGGCTGAACCGCACCGGTCTCAGTTACAGAGGGTCGTCGTACCCGTGCAACCCCAGAAACCGCCCAGAACCGCCAGGTCGTCTCCGTCCACGCAGCCGTCGAAGGTGTAATCGACGCCGTACCACCACTCGGCCGACGGTGTCGCGGAACAGAGACCGAACGCCCGGCCGATCCGGCTCAATTCGGTGCCGTCCACCGACCCGTCCCCGGAGTCGTCGATATCGCCGCAGGCGAAAACGTCCAGGGTTCCGTCACAATCGTTGTCGATGCCGTCGCAATATTCCATGCCGCCGGGAAACACCGACGCGTTCAGGTCGTCGCAGTCCGGAACCGTTCCGCCGGCGCAACCGGTCGCGCCGTTCAGACCGAACCCGTCGCCGTCGGCATCGCTGCAGATCTCGCAGAGATCCCCGATCCCGTTCCCGTCACCGTCGGCCTGGTCCGGGTTCGCCAGATCCGGGCAGTTGTCGGCGCCGGTGACCAGCCCGTCCAGGTCGTTGTCATGGCACGCGCCCAGGTCCACGTTCACCATCTGGGTGAACGGTGGAGGGTTGTGGTAGCTGTCGCACTCGGCCTGGGTCAATCCCCGGTTGCCGCCGGAGGCCGAGGAGGCGAACATCAGGTAGTCCTGGGAGATGGTGTTGTGGGAAAGCCCGGTATTGTGGCCGTACTCATGGATCCAGACCAGTCCTCGCTGCTCGGAGGTCATGCCGCTGTTGGTCATGGCGATGCTGGCGCCGGGGGTATGGGCACAGGCGAGGATGTTCATGCCCGGGCCGCCACACTCGTTGATCGCCCGCACCACCTTCACCCGGGCGACGTTGTTGTTCAAGACCGCGTTCAGCTCGGTTTCATCATCGATGGTGTCCAAGCCGTCACCGGCGGTTCCGAACTCTTGCGCCGTACCGGACCGGACGACCCGGAGGCAGCAGGCCACGTCATCCTCAGTGTTGACGCCGCCGGCCTGGAAATCGACCCGGCCGACGGCCAGGGTCGCCAGGCGGAGGGAAGCGTCCAGGGTCGCATCGTCCATCTTGAAGAACGTGTCCACATGGTTGGCGTAGGTCAGGCCTGCCTCGTCCGCCCGGTTGCTGGTGTCCAGGGTCGCCGGCGCCTGGGCCACCGGACCTTCGACGCCGTCCCGTTGAAAACCGGCGGCCTTCTGCGATCCCGTTCCGGTGGAACGAAGCACCTTCCGGGCGGCCGCCTGTACATCCAACCCGTCCAGCGGTGGTCGATCTTTCCCGGAAGCCAGGCTCTCCAGTCGATCCAAAGCCTCCTGGGATCCGGCGATCCGGAGCCCGTAGATCGACTCCTCCACCAGGTCGGCCACCATCGACGCCGTGTACCCGCCGTTCCGGGCGGCGGTTCCCAGGATCGAGTCGGGCCGGGCCGGGCCGGTCAGTTCGAGGAGGCCGTTCATCGCCGTGGCGCTGCCCCGGGCCGCAAGGTGACCCAACGCCCGGGGAGCGATCAGGAGCGCCCGGTCTTCCTCCGGCATCCAACGGTTCACCGGCGGGTTTTTCAGAAAGTTCATCAGCGCGGCGGCGGCCTCTTCCCCGCCCAGCCAGGCCAGGTGGGCGACCACGTTGTCCCGCCGGGGAAAAGAGGGGTCCTGGAGCAGTTCCAGCAGATACGGCTCCCCGTCGGTACCGATCTCCCGGAGGGAGATTTCTTCGGTGATCCCATGGATCCAGGTGGTCGACGCCGCCTGCCGGACCGCCTGCTCCCGTTTCCCTGACAACGCCGGCGCCTGACCCGGGCCGGCCGCAGAAGCTCCCAGGATCCCGGCGGCCAGGAAAACGGCCGGCCCCGCGCGAAAAAGTGGTTTCGTCACCATGCTTTCCCTTTTCATGAGACCGGAACGGCCCCTCAAGAAAACATAACCCGAATCCTCTGGGCTTCAAGTCACCGCCTGCCGGGCCCGGGCGGAAACCACCTCCGCCGCCAGGACCAGGCCGACGATCAACAGCAGGATCATCGCCGCCCGGGGCCACTGGAGGGCGGACACCGCGGCATCCAGGGGAAGCCCGATTCCGCCCGCCCCCACCAGGCCCAGGATCGTCGCCTCCCGGATATTGATGTCCCACCGGAACAGGGTAATCCCGGCGAACGCCGGCAGCACCTGGGGCCAGATGCCGTAAGCCAGGACCAGGGGCCCGCCGGCGCCGGTCGCCGCCACCGCCTCCGCCGGGGCCGGGTCGCTCTCTTCGATGGTTTCGTAGAGGAGCTTGGCGATGAATCCGATGGAGCGAAAGGCGATCGCCAGGATTCCCGCCACCTGCCCCGGACCGAACAGCGCCACCAGCAAGAGCGCCCAGACCAGGGCGTTGATCGACCGGGAGGAGACGATCAGGAGAAGGGCGAACGGCCGGACCGCCGGGAACGGCGCGGTGTTCCGGGCGGCCAGGAGCGCCACCGGCACTGCGGCGATCACCGCCAGGAGCGTCCCGAAGGTGGCGATGGTGATCGTATCCCACAAGGGGTGGAGCAGGCCGGCCGTCGAGCCCCAGTCCGGCGGCGTCATTCGCCCGAACAGGTCCCTGGCCTGCGCCGGCGCGTCCCCGACGAACTCCCAGAGGGTCAGGCCCGAAATGTACCTCCAGGAGGCGGCCAGGATCAACAGGCTCACCAGCCGGAGAAACCACCGGAACCATCGCTGCCGCGCGGTTTGGAGGCGCCAGTTCATACCGACCCGGCCCGGAGACGTCCGGAGACCGTCTCCCCCACGAAAACGATGGCGATGATCAGGATCAAAATCGCCGCGGCGGTATCGAACTCGTACCGGGAAAACGCGGTGTTCAGCGTCGCGCCGATCCCCCCGGCCCCGACCACACCGATCACCGCGGATTCCCGGAAATTGATGTCCAGGCGGTAGAGGGCCAGGCCGATGAACCGGGGCCGGACCTGCGGCAGGTACCCGTAGGCCAGCACCTTCCACCAGGAAGCGCCGGTCGCCTGCATCGCCTCCACCTGGGAACGGTCCACCGTCTCCAGCGCCTCCGCCAGCAGCTTGCCCAGAAAGCCGATGGTGGCGAACGCCAGGGTCAGCACGCCGGCCAGCGGCCCGAAGCCGACCATCACCACGAACAGGATGGCGACGATCACCTCCTGCAACCCCCGGGAAAGGGCGATCATCCCCCGGGAAAAAAGGTAGACCGGCAGAGGCGAAAGATTCCGGGCCGCTCCCAGGCCGACCGGCAGGGAAACCAGGATTCCCAGGACGGTGGCGACCACGGTCATGGCCAGGCTTTCGGCCATCCCACTGGAGATTTCGGACCAGCGGGAGGCGAAGTCCGGCCGGACGAACGCCGCCAGGAACTCCAGCCCCCTGGGCACCCCTTCCCGGAGCCGCTCCCAGTTCACGTCCAAGCCGCGCATCGCCAGAACCAGCCAGACCGTCCCGGCCCCCCACAGGGCGTAGCGGTTCCGGCGAGCGGAGATCCGTCGGGGCCGGCGCCAGCGGCTGGATGCGTCCGTGGTCATCTTATTCGCCGAGGCCAACGTCGTTCTCACCGGGGCCTTCGACGTCCTCGTCCC
>CAZZIV010000246.1:3707-4778 GCA_964654385.1 uncultured Acidobacteriota bacterium
GGTCTCCCGGGTCAGCGTCTCCGGGGTCCCGTCATGAACCACCTTCCCCGCTCTCAGGCCGACCACCCGCCGTGCGAACCGGGCGGCCAGCGGCACGTCGTGAATGTTGATGACGGCGGCAAGGCCCCGCTCTTCCGCCAGTTCCACGATCAGCCGCATGATCCGCCGGGAGGTCTTCGGATCCAGGCTGGCGGTCGGCTCATCCACCAGCAGCAGCCTGGGCCGCTGCATCATCGCGCGGGCGATCCCCACCCGCTGCCTCTGGCCGCCGGAGAGAGCGTCCGCCCGCTTGTTCTCCATTCCGGACAGCCCGAGACGATCCAGCAACCGGAACGCCTGGTCGATATCCTCCTGCGGGAACCGGCGGAACCAGGCCTTCCAGAACCCGACCGAACCAAGACGGCCGGACAGGACGTTCTCCATCACCGTCAACCGTTCCACCAGGGCGAATTCCTGGAAGATCATGCCGATTCCCCGCCGGGCCCGGCGAAGCTCCCGGGAGGAGAGGCCGGTGATCTCCACGCCGTCCAGGCGGATCCGCCCGGCTGACGGTTCCACCAGCCGGTTGACGCAACGGATCAGAGTGCTCTTCCCGGCGCCGGAAGGACCGATGACCGCGACCACCTCCCCGGCGGGAACCGACAGGTCGATGCCGTCCAGGGCCCGGGAGCCGGAGGAACCGTACTTTTTCACCAGGCCCTGGATCCTGAGCATCGGAACCGATCCTTTCTGCTATAACTAACCGCTCGCCGGATCTTCACCCCGGCGGGACATTTTCGCACAGGGAGCCGACATGCCCGAATTCATCTACACCATGAAAGACCTTCGGAAGGTCGTCCCTCCCAAGAGGGAGATTTTGAAGGGGATCTGGCTGTCCTTCTATTTCGGCGCCAAGATCGGCGTTCTCGGGGCCAACGGCGCCGGGAAAAGTTCCCTCCTCAAGATCATGGCCGGCCTGGACAACGAGTTCGACGGCGAGGCGTTTCCCGCCAGGACCGCCAGCATCGGCTTCTCCCCCCAGGAAGCGGAAACGGAGCGGTCCGACACAGTTGTGCAGAAAATCCACACATG
>CAZZIV010000247.1:0-4776 GCA_964654385.1 uncultured Acidobacteriota bacterium
CGTCTCGCGCCAGGCGCGCGGCGGACACCCCGGCCGATAGAGGGCGTCCCTGGCTTCCTCCGCGGTCCGGCCCGGCCGGGCATCCACGTTGGTGTATACCGGGAGCCGGCATCGGCCGAAATCGACGCTCCGCAGAACCGGAAGTAGAGATGCCGCCGCCGGCCGCATCAGGGAACAGTGGAACGGCGCGCTCACCGGGAGAAGAATCGCCTTCCTCGCCCCTGCCGCCCCGGCCGAATCCACGGCCCTTCGCACCGCCCCCCTGTGGCCGGCGATAACGATCTGGCCCGGGCTGTTCAGATTCGCAGGGGACAGGACCTCCCCTTCAGCCGCGCGGCGGCAAAGATCCTCCACCTGCTCCGGTTCCAGGCCGATCACCGCCGCCATCGACCCCTCTCCCACCGGCACCGCTTCCTGCATGAATCGACCGCGGGCGCGGACGGTGCGAACCGCATCGGCGAACGAGAGGGTCCCGGCACAGACATGGGCGCTGTACTCACCCAGGCTGTGACCTGCCGCCGCCGCCGGCGCGGGGAGCCCTCGCGCCTGCAAGGATTTGAGAGCCGCGATGGAATGGGTGAGAACCGCCGGCTGGGTATTTTCTGTCAGCGCCAGATCTTCCTCTTTCCCGTGAAAACAGAGGTTCGCCAGGTCAAAGCCGAGGGCTTCCCCTGCTTCCTGGAAGACTTCCCGGGCCGCAGGCTCTTGTTCGGCGAGTTTCCTCCCCATTCCGGAGAACTGGGATCCTTGTCCCGGAAAGAGCAGAGCGAGTTTCATCACCACCTCACGACCGAGGCGGCCCATGTGAGTCCCGCTCCGAAGGCGCCCATCAGGACGATTTGGCCCGGGCGGATTTTTCCGGCTCGCACCAGTTCGTCCAGAGCGATCGGGATCGAGGCCGCCGACGTGTTTCCGAAACGGTCGATATTCACGTAGCAACGGTCGTCGGTGATCCCAAGGAGTTTACCCACCGCGGTAATGATCCGCTGGTTGGCCTGGTGGGGAATGAACCAGTCCACGTCGCCGGACTGCAGACCGGCGTTCTTCAGTACCTCGTTGCACACTCCCACGATGGAGCGAACCGCCATTTTGAAGGTCTCATTCCCTCGCATCTGAATAAAATGCTTCTTCCCGCGGACCGTTTCCTCTGTCGGAGGAAGGGCTGATCCACCTGCCGGAAGAGTGATGAAATCGGACATCCCTCCGTCCGTATGCATCTCGGAGCTGAGTACTCCCCGGGGCAGTTCCCCCTCGCTCATCACCACCGCGCCCGCTCCGTCGGCGAAGATGACGCAGGTCGTACGGTCTTCCCAGTCCAGGAACTTGCTCAGGAGTTCGGCGCCGATAACCAGCACATGCTTGCACCGGCCGGAAACCACGAACTGTTTGGCCACCGACTGGGCGTAGATGAACCCGGAACAGCCGGCCTGCATGTCGAACGCCGCGGCGTTCTTACATCCGAGCCGGTGCTGCAGGATACAGGCGGTGGAAGGGATCGGGTGGTCCGGCGTCACCGTGGCGACGATGATCAGCCCGACCTGCTCGGGGGCGATTCCCGCCGCGTCCATGGCGGCCCGGGCCGCGTCGTAGCAATAGTCGGAGAGCTTATCCCCATCCGCCGCCACGCGCCGCTCCCGGATTCCAGTTCGTGTGCGAATCCATTCGTCGCTGGTATCGACGATCTTCTCCAGGTCCTGATTCGTAACGATCCGCTCCGGGACACTCATCCCGGTTCCGGTAATCACGGCGCTTGGTGTGGACATCGGGCCCCTCCAGGGTGCGACGAGTTCGGAACCGCCGGGGCATTCCACCCTGCGGCCGAATCGTTCCGACCCGGAAGGACCGATTCCCCCCGGATCGAGTCAGATCATAACCCAGATTATCCCGGGAAGCCCGCGATTCCGGAACCCGACACCCAGGTCGGGAGAAGGTCCGGGCGGCGGGAGTGTGTCAGATCTCCGGAGGCTCGACGACCTCTTTCCCTTTGTAATATCCGCAATGAGGGCAGACCCTGTGGGGGAGCTTTTTCTCCTGGCAATTGGTACATACGGAAAGACCTACGGAGGGGAGGGCGTCATGCGCTCTTCGTTTGTTTTTCCGTGCCTTGGAATGACGTCTTTTAGGATTCGGCATGGCGTTTCTCGATTTTCCTTCGGCGCGGGATCGGCCGCTTCACCGGTCCCGGAACATATCTCAGCTTTTCTTCCCTTTCAACAACTTCAGGAGCGGAGCCATCCGCGGATCCACGGACTCGCCGGCGCAGCGGCAATCCACCCGGTTCCGATCCGTTCCACAAAAGGGGCAGAGGCCCTTGCATTCCGGACTGCAAATCGGCTTTGGACGGCGGCTCAGGTACAGTTGCTCCAACACCAACCTGTCCAGGTTCAAAACTCCGTCTTCCACAGGGTATAGAAACCCTGCATCTTCTCCTTCCGACCTTTCACCCGGCTCGTCCGATCCGGCATCCAGGATCAGGAAAATGCCCGCAGTTACGGGCTCTTCCACCGGCGCCAGGCATCGGCTGCAGAAAACCCCCAGCAGGGCTTCCAGGTGAGCCTCCAGTTTCGTGCGGCCGTCTCCCTTGTCCAGCGTTCCCCGCAGATGCGCGGAATGCACCTGCACCGGATCCACTCCCCTCTCTTCCAGGTCGGGCAGATCCAGCCGGGCGTCTATGACCGCCCCTTCAGGTCCTATCTTGTTAATATCAATGAACATCTGCGTTCGGAAAGACCCGGATTATAGCATCCGGCAGGCGACTGTCAAGAATTCGGGGGAGGGGCGGGGCGGCGGGAATGCGGGGAGGCTATTTTAAGGTTGCCAGCTCCTCCTGAGAGGGTTCGTGGGTCGGCGCGATCTCAAGAGCCTGCAAAAACTGTTTCTTCGCCCGTAGAGAGAGGCCTCGCTTCCGGTAGAATTTCCCCAGCGTATACCAGTAATCCGGTTCCCACGGGTTGAGTTCGGTGGCGCGGAGATAGCTTTTTTCTGCCATCCGCTGCCATTTGCTCTCCGGATTCAGCACCTGGCATTCCGCCAGCAGGAAGTAAAACCGCGAATCCTGTTCGTTGTAGGAAATCGCCAGCTTGGCGTACTGGATCGCGTTGTGATAATCCCCTTCCCGTTTCGCCTTGCGAGCCTTGGAAAAGTACAGTTCCGCCTGTTTGCCGCTCGCTTCGATCGCCATTTTCGTCTTGGTCTTATCCATCTCGACCCGGACCAGCAGGTCGTCGACGCCGACATCCTCCTTGACCACCTCCGAGGCGGACTCCTGTGCCTGGATGTTCGCTTCATGCTGGCGATGCTGAAGAAGGGAAAGATACGCCTCGAGGTGCCGGTTTTCGATGATCGACAGTTCCGATTTCAACTTTTCCCGAACCCGCGGGAGGATCCTGTCCCTGCTGAAGAGATCCCGCGAAACCGCGTAAGCCCTCTCGATCTCCTCCCGGGAAGCCTGAGCGGAGACGTCCAGCACTTCCATCGGGCCTCGCGCCTCCAGGAGTCTCCGATAGGTTTCCCGGATCAGTGCCTCCTGGGCGGTTTCCCGTGTGGATTGATCTTCATGTTCACGAATGAA
Source organism: uncultured Acidobacteriota bacterium (assembly GCA_964654385.1). GTDB lineage: Bacteria > Acidobacteriota > Polarisedimenticolia > Polarisedimenticolales > Polarisedimenticolaceae > Polarisedimenticola. Next base: position 3,572 of record CAZZIV010000247.1, read on the forward strand.
CGTCCCGATGGAAAACTTCCCCTCGCACACCGGAGGATCGAAGCGAAGCGCCCCCATCACCAGAAGCCCATAGAGAAAAAGGCACGCCTGCGTCTCCTCCGCGGCCGGAAGTGTCGAGATGATCTCCCCGATGCTGGTCTTCCCGTCGATTCTGGACAAGAGAAAACCGTGGGAGGGGGTCAGTGCGAGTTGCTCCAGGGGAAGCGGCATCGGTTCCTGGACCCTGATGCTGCTTTGCTGGGCTTTCAGGGCTTCCTGCAACTGGTCGAAACCGGTCATCCGGGAAATCCCCCGCAGGATCACACCGAAGGTCGAAACGATATCGCTCTCGAAGATCTCCTGCAGCAGCCACCCTTCGCTGAACCACGCCGTTCCGCCCTCCCATGTGAACACGGAAGTGACGACCCGCTCCATAATGAATTTAACCGTGTGGGACAGCGTCTCCTTGCCGATGAGCCCTCGGTTGACCAGGATCTGGGCCAGATCCTTGGATTCGGTCACGTTCCGCCGGGCTTCGGCGAGAGCCCCGGTGGAGATCTTCCCTTCGCTCACCAGCCGCGGCCCCAGATCTTCCTCTTCCTGGTCGGACTCGGCGAAAAGAATCATTCCCCGGTCGAAGTAGATCCGCTTCTCCTCTTCCTGGCGGGAAAGATACAGGACGCCGGATCTTTCGGCCTGGTAAATATCACGGAAAATTTCCGCGAGCGTATGACTGCTGAAGGCGGTCTGCATTCCGGTCTGGGTTCCTCCGTCCTCCGAGCGATCCCTATAATAGAATCTACGGTGAACAATATAGTGATTCTTCCACGAAAGGAAAGCGCGTGGCTATTCTCCAGCCTCGGATCCTGATTATCTTGATAATCGAACTTTTTTTCTCCCCACTTTCGGCGGGAACACCGGCCGCCCCCCCGGCGGGTATCGGCGCTCCCCTCCCTGCGGTTCTGAGCTTTCTTCATGACGGGCGTTTCGAGAGGGCCGAAGCCGTTCTGGACACTTTTCAGCCGGCCTCTCCCCATGACAAGATCGAAAAAGCCTATTTGAAGGCATTTATCACTTACTGGCAGCTCTTGTACGACCCGGAGAACCCGGACCTGGAGGACCGGTTCGAAAGGCGCCTGCAGTCTTCAGTCCAAACCGGGGAGACTTCCCTGGGCCGGTGCCGGAAAGACTCCCTCGGCCCGCTATACCGGCGAGCGAACCCTCCT
>CAZZIV010000248.1:0-4748 GCA_964654385.1 uncultured Acidobacteriota bacterium
AGCGCAGCATACCCGATCGTATGGGAGCATCGGTGGAGGCGAGTACGGCCGGGAACGGCGTGCCAAGACGCGAGCTTCAGCGGTTTTGGCCGCGAATGATGGTCCCATGGGGGCTAGAACCCCAGGCGCAGGCCCAGTTCGACGATGCGGGGAGGCCCGACCAGCAGGCCGGGCCGGCCCAGGAACGCCGGGTTGTTCAGCTGTCCTTGCACCAGGCCGCCGTTCTCCCGGTTCAGCAGGTTCACGACCTGAAGATACACCTCCGCCTCGTTCTCCCGGTTCCCGTAGAGGAACGGACGGGTCAGCTTCAAGTCGACCTGGGCGAACGCGGGCTGGTGGAAACGGCGGCCGTCCCCCAGGTCGGTCCTTTCACCGGTGTTCCGGCCCAGCCCCGCAGGACGGTCAGAGAGGATTCCGTCCTGGTTGTCGTCTTTCCCGGTGGTGACGTTGAACGGAACGCCGGAGGAGTACTGGAGGATGATCGATCCGCGAATCCCCATGACCCGGAGAGGCGTGTCCGCCGCAAGCACCACCCGGTGGCGTGCGTCGAAGTCGGAAAGCGCCCTTTCCAGGCCGAGATCGTCCGAGTTGGGAGGCAGGTAGATTCCCCCCTTCAGCGGGTCCGGCCCCATATCCTCCGCCCGGGACCAGGTGTAGGAGAGGGCCGCCCAACTGTTCCGGGTCCGCATCTTAACCCCCAGGTTCACCCCGGTGTACCAGCTCCTTCCCTCGGTCACCACCGCCGCGATCGAGCCGAACGAACTGTCCCGGTGGATCGGGATTCCGGACCCTTCCGGATCGTCCGGCGGGCGCAGGATGTTCACGACCGGGTTCAGATCCCGCATCAGCGGCAGATGGTAGCCGAGTTGCCGGATCACCTTGGCGGAAACCGCCGCGCCCCGGCCGATCCGCCGGTCGAAGCCGAGGCTGTACTGGGTGCTGTACGGCGTATCCAGCCGTGTGCCGGTGGAGAACCGCATCACGAACTCGTCGGGAAACGCCAGTTCCGGTATCAGGACCTCTACACCGAGATCCTCCACCAGGTTTTCGTCGATCTCGAAGGTCAGCCCCTGGATCGGAAGAATCCCGACCCGGGTGCCGGAGGTGATCGCGGCGACCCCGGGGAACGCCAGAACCAGTTTGTCGTAATAAATCCCGGCGCCGCCTCGCACCACCCACCGACCGTTCCGTTCGGGTTGCCAGGTGAAACCGGCTCTCGGGGCGATGTTGTTGGTATCTTTTCCGGCGCCGCCGTTGGGAATCACGCTGGGAACCGCCAGGTCGGCGGGAAGGGTGAACGTACTCAACTCGTACCGAACCCCGTAATCGATCAGGAAGGACGGGTTCACCTGCCATCCGTCCTGGGCGAAGGCGGAAATGCGCCAGTCCCGGAGCCGCGCGGTCGGCCGGCCGTCAATAAAGACGAAAGCGACCGGGTAGGTGGTCTTGTCCGCCGGCTCATCGATCAAACCGTCGCCGTCGTCGTCCACGCCCGGGATTCCGTCGCAGGGCCGGGGACCGCTGGCCCGCAGGCAATCGGTCACGAATAGCTCGAACCCGTCTCCCGGCTCGAACGGTTGATCGGTTTCGTACAGAAAATTTCCGTTCGGGTTGAACCGGGCGCTCAAATCGGTGACCGAGCGCATCACGTCCAGCCCGAACTTGAAGGTATGGTCGCCGTGAAGCCAGGTGAGGTTTTCCACCAGTTGGAAGCGGGTTTCGTCCCGGTTCTGGCGGTTCAGGCTGTTCCCGCCGAACAGGCCGCCTGGGCGCTCCACACCGGGGCGGTCCGAGTTCGCCTGCTGGCGGAAGGAAGAGTCTCCGGCCAGGAACCGGATCTCGTGGATCAGGCCGGGTGAGAGGATCGTCTTCAGGGAAGCGGCGAACTGGACGTCCCGCTCGTTCACCCGGAACCCCGATTCCGGCGTCACCCGGCCGCCGACCAGCAGGTCCGAGGTCTTCCGGTCGTTCAGGGAGAGCCGGGTCATCAGGAACGAGGAGTCTCCCAGGTTGAAATCGGTCCGGAAAAACAGGCTGTCGTTCCGGTTCGGCGCCACCGTCCAACCGCCGGCGACGCCGTTCCGGTCTCTCCCGATGTACGGCGTCACCTGGTCGTTTTCCGCATGGTCGACACTGAGGAAATAGAACGCCCGGTCCCTTTTCAAAGGCCCCCCCAGGCTGAAACCGGCTTCAAACCGGCTGGAGCCGTCCCGCTGCCCGGGCGGGGACGGGAGACGTTCGATCATCGAGCCCGGCTCGCCCCAGTCGGAGGAGACTCCGCTCAAGCGCAGGGATCCGGCGGCCTCGTTGGTCCCCCTCTCGGTGATGAAATTCACCACTCCCCCGGTTGCCTGGCCGTATTCCGCGGCGTAGCTGTCGGTGAGCACCACGAACTCACTGACCGCCTGCTGGGAAAAAGAAGCGTTCAGATTGGTGCCGGAGGTCCGATCGTTGTTGTCCATTCCGTCCACCAGGAAAGTATTCGACCGGCCGGACTGCCCGTTGATCACGAATGCCGACCCGACCTCGCCTGAAAACTGGTTAGCGGTGGACTGCTTGACCGAAGCGTCCAGCAGGGCCAGGTCCAGGATCGCGTCGCCGGCCAGGGGGAGCGCATCGGCGGCCATGTGGTCGATCCGAAACTCCCCTCCGGTCCGTTTCGGATTGATCAGGACGGCGTCCGCCTCCACGCGCACCGATTCGGTCAACCCTTCCCCGATCACCAGGTCGATCCGGACGATCTGCCCCAGGGAAAGTCGGAAGCTCCGGGACGCGCTGGCGCCACCTTTTTCCGTCCGGGCCACCACCGTCCATCGGCCGGGCTGGAGTTCCTGCACGTTGAACCGGCCGGCATCATCGGTGAGAGCGGTACGGACCCTCCCGGTCTCTTCGGACCGGATCTGTACCACCGCGCCGGAAACGGCGGCTCCGGAGCGGCCGGTCACCCTGCCGGTCAACCGTCCCGAAGTACTCTGGGAGAGAACCGGGGTGACGGCCGGAAGCAGGCAGAGCAGCCAGGCGGCGGCGGTTCGCAAAGTGACAGGAAACACTGCGGTTCTCCCGTTACTGCCCGTAATGCCCCCATGGACCGTTTCCGCCCGACCCACGGACGGTCACGAGAAAATACTTCCCTGCCGGGTTCCCGGTCCAGCAGGTGGTGGCGGCGTCGGTGCTTCCGACGGTGCTGAACCCCGCGGCGCTGTCGGCGGTATCCGACCCCAGAACGTCGTACCCCTGCAGACAGGGGTCCATGGAAGCGTCCCAGCAGATTTCCTGGTCGGCTCCAACCTTGGAAAACACCAGGTTTTGAACTTCCTCGGTCGGCACACAGCCGGAGGCGGCGGTTCGCGCCGTCACTTCCACCGGGTAGACATGGTCGGGGTCGCCGGAAACCTGCGTCGGGTAGACGATGCTCTCATGCCGGACCGTGAGGCCGCTGTCCGGCGACGTGTAGTCCGACAGGGAAGTCACGGTGAAATAGTACAGGGTGTCCGGGTCCAGCCCCGAAATCGTCGCCTGGGTCCCGGTGATCGCCGCCTGGCCGGGATTGTCCACCGAGTTGAAGGCATACGGTGTCGCCGCGCCTGAATCGGTGTCCCAGTAGACCTTGTACCCGTCGATGTACGTGGTGTTGTTCCCCGGGTTCCACGACAGGTCCACCGAGACGGTATCGGAACCGGTGGCCGTGATGGATAGAGGCGGGAACAGGCCGAAGGCGATGTTCGTGTTCTGGAGTTCGGTGAAGGAGGCGGCATCGGGAACGGTCTGGAACGATTGCAGGTTGACCACCGTTCCCAGTTCCGGCACCTGCCAGAGGTACACCACGGTCCGCACATCGTCGGTCGGAAGGAAGCAGCTGGAACCGGTGTACACGCAATACTCCGCCATGGTCCGGGCCAGGAGCGCGTTCAGCGTATGCCCCGACGGAAGGGTGACGACGCCTCCCTTGATCACCTCCACCGACTGGGTGCCGGAAAAGCCGGAACAGGCCTTGGTATACAGGTTGGTCGGGAAGGTTCCGGATCCGCACCCGTTGCTGTAGTTGTAGAGGTTCTGTTCACACTGGAACGGCCCGTCGGTCCAGGTGTCTCCGGCCTGCATGTACCATCCGTTCGGATCCTGGTGGCCGAACCGCCACAGGGCGACCGGCGTCCGCGTGACCCCGCCGTCGGTGGTGAAACAGAAGCCGGTTTCCCCGGTCCCGAACCCTCCTGTCACCCCTTCCTTCTGGCGTCCCGCCCGCAGCCAGACCGTGACGCCGGAAGCGTCCTGGGTCACTTCGGTCGCCTGGTTGTTGGTGACCCGGTTCGGTCCGCTGAAATCATGGTCTTCCCGGTCCAGCTTCGCTCCCGGAAGATTGTATCCACACTGGTTGTAATTGCAGGTCTCCCCGGAGGTCACGTCCCGTTGCACCTGGGCGACGATGGTGCCCGACGTGTTCTGGGAAAAGTCCCAGGTGGAAGCGGCGATCAGGTCGCCGATGGTCGGATACGCCTCCGGTGTCAAGGAGGAGACCGGCGTGTTCTTTCCCTTGTCCCATCCGTAGATCAGGGTGGTCTCCACCGGCTTGATCAGTTCGTCCGAGTAGATCTTGAGATCCGCCGCCGCCGCGATCACGCTCTCCGAAACAAACCCGGAGGGAATCGTGGACAGGCCCGCCAAGCGCGGGTGTACGCTGCGCTGCGCGTCACGGCATTGCCCGATGGGCCCGGTTTTCCAGTCACATTCGTGTCGCCAGCCTTCATGAA
>CAZZIV010000249.1:0-4742 GCA_964654385.1 uncultured Acidobacteriota bacterium
CCATCGCCGCCCCCTGTCCCGAGGACATCGCGCCGGTTCCCGAATCGGTCAGCAGGTCGATGAGAATCCGGTCCGCGTCGATCTTGAAAAGGTTCCAACCGGCCTCTTTCAGAATCTCCGACCGCTCCTCCCGGGTGGTCATCCCGATCGGCTCCACGGTCTTGATTCTGAACGGTTCGATAATGGTCTTCATCGTTCCACGTCCTCCTGCGGGTTTCCTCCGCCGAATCCAGCCTACTCTGTATCAGATGGGGGCGGAGGGCCGCCACTTGGAATAGGGCACGGAACCGTGTAAAATCCGACAGCACCGCCGGTTCGCCGGTGGACATCCTCCCTCCGGAACGATGGAATGCAAGAAAGCAACAAACAATGATCAACCATGACCGTTCATCCCTGGTCCAGATCGGCGGGCCCCGGCCCGAGAAGGACGGACCGGAGGCCGAACGAAAGATCCCGGTCGTCCTGACTGTCAACGGCGAGGATCGGCCGGTGTTGATCCACGGCGCCGCCACTCTCCTGGAGGTGCTGCGCGAGGAACTGAACCTGCCGGGAACCAAGCATGGCTGCGAGCTGGGGGAATGCGGCGCCTGCACGGTGCTGCTGGACGGAGAGCCGGTGCTCTCCTGCCTGCTCCTGGCCCGGCAATGCGAAGGGCTGGAGATCGTCACCGTGGAAGGGCTGTCCGACCGGAACGAACTCCATCCTCTCCAGGCGGCGTTCGCCGACATGGGGGGCTCCCAGTGCGGATACTGCACACCGGGCTTCCTGATGACCGGCACCGCCCTTCTCCAGAACATCCCCGATCCGACTCGGGAACAGATCCGGGAAGCGCTCTCCGGAAACCTCTGCCGCTGCACCGGGTACACCCAGATCTACGAGTCGGTGGAGCGGGCCGCGGAGATCCTTCGGGAACCGACCGGCAAGCAGGGCAGGAAGAAAGGGAAGGCCGGATGAGCCCGGACGATTTCAACCTGGTCGGGAAGCCTCGGCGCCGTGTGGACGGCCGGGCCAAGGTGATCGGCCAGACTTCATTCGCCGACGACCTGGTCCTTCCCCGGATGGCCTGGTGCAAACTGTTACGATCCCCCCATCCCCACGCGGAGATCGAATCGATCGAAGCTTCCGAAGCGATGGCGGTCCCCGGCGTGCTGGCGGTTCTCACCGGCGAGGATACACCTCATTACTACGGCATCCTCCCGGTGAGCCAGGACGAAACAGGGCTGTCCACCGGGCGGGTCCGGTACGTGGGCGACCCGGTGGCGGCGGTGGTCGCCCTGGACGAGCGGGCCGCCGCCGAGGCGGTCCACAAGATCCAGGTGGTCTACAAACCGCTGACCACCATCGCCGGGCCGGAACAGGCTCTCGCCACACCGGAACCCAGGATCCACGACTACGGCGAAGAAGGGAACATTCACAAGCGGGCCCACTTCCGCTTCGGCGACATCGACCAGGCCCTGGGCCGGGCCGACCACCTGTTCGAAGACATCTTCCATTACGCCGGGAACACCCACGCCGCCATGGAGCAGCACGCCTCCCTGGCCGCCGTGGACCGGAACGGGAAAATCACGCTCTGGTCCAGCACTCAGTGCCCCCATTATGTCCACCGGGCGCTGCAGAAGGCCCTCGACCTCCCGGCGGACAGGATCCGGGTGATCGCCACCCCCAACGGCGGGGGGTTCGGCGGGAAGTCGGACATCATCAACCACGAGATCGTGGTGGCGGCGGCGGCGCTGAAGCTCGGCCGGCCGGTGAAGATCTGCCTGACCCGGGAAGAGGTGTTCTACGCCCACCGGGGGCGCCACCCGGTGACCATGAAGATTCGCACCGGCGTGGACAGCGACGGCACCCTCCGCGGGATGGACCTGCAAACCGTGGTGGACGGAGGCGGCTACGGTTCGTACGGAGTGGCCAGCCTGTTCTACACCGGCGCCCTCTCCACCGTCACCTATCACCTCCCTGCCTACCGGTTCCGTGGAGTCCGCACCTTCACCAACAAGCCGGCCTGCGGCCCCAAGCGGGGCCACGGCACGCCTCAGCCCCGTTTCGGCCAGGAAATCCAACTCGACCGGATCGCCGAAACCCTGAAAATCGATCCGGCCGAGTTGCGCCTGAAAAACCTCGTGCAGCCGGACAGCCTGACCGCCAACTTCCTGAAGGTCGGGACGATCGGCCTGGGGGAGTGCATCCGCCGGGTCACCGCCGCTTCCGGGTGGAAGACCAAGTTCCGGAAGCTGCCGGAAGGAAGAGGGGTCGGCCTGGCCTGTTCTTCCTATCTCTGCGGCGCCGGCCTGGCGATCTACTGGAACAAGCTTCCTCAATCCGGCGTCCAACTCCAGATCGACCGGAGCGGCCGGGTCACCCTGTTCTGCGGCGCCACCGAGATCGGCCAGGGATCCGACGACGTGCTCCTGGGAATCGTCGCCGAAATCCTCGGACTGGATCCGTTGAAAATGACCGCCGTCACCGGCGACACCGAGCTGACCCCGGTCGACCTCGGCTCGTATTCCAGCCGGGTCACCCTAATGATGGGGAACGCGGCGATCCAGGCGGCGGAGCGGGCCCGGGAGATGATCGCCTCCGCGGTGGCGCAGAAGCTGGAGATCCCCGCCGACCGGCTGGTCTTCGCCGACGAGACGGTTTTCGACCATGAAGACCCGGAGAGAGGGATGAGTTGGAGAGACGCGGTCTGGGCCGGGGAGGAGATGCACGGCACCCTGGGAACGGTCGGATCGTACGCGCCGCCTCGTCCGGCAGCCAAGTTCAAAGGCGGCGGCGTCGGCCCGTCCCCTGCCTACTCCTATACCGCCTGTGTCACCGAGGTGGAGATCGATCCGGAAACCGGCTGGATCACCGTGCCGAGAATCTGGGTCGCCCACGACATCGGACGGGCCCTCAACCCGGTCCTGGTCCGGGGGCAGGTGATCGGCGGCGTCTACATGGGGCTGGGGGAAGCGCTCATGGAGGAACAGAGTTTCCGGCGCCTTCCCCCCAAACTGTCCGACGCCCTGGTTCACCGGGCTCCCTCGCTCCTGGACTACAAGCTTCCGACCACTCATGACATGCCGGAGGTGCATGTGGAACTGGTGGAAGACCCGGACCCGAACGCTCCGTTCGGGGCGAAGGAGGTGGGGCAGGGGCCGCTGCTGCCGGTGATGCCGGCGGTGGCCAACGCGGTGTACGACGCGGTCGGCATCCGGATCGACCAGGTCCCGATTACGCCGGACAAGGTCCTGCGCGCCCTGGAGCGGAAGGCCAAGGGCCAGGATCCGAGGTTCGGTCCGACCTCTTTTCCCGACGTACCGTGGCCGGAAGAGATGGACGTTCCACCGCCCTGGGAGGGGGGAGACGGCCGGGCGGCCAACGATCCGAAGCGGGTCAGCGCCGCCCGCCTGGAGGCGGAAGCGCTCCGGAACAAGGGGGTCGAACGCTGATGCTCCGATTACCTTCGTTCCGTTACCGCGCGCCCACACGCTTGACCACCGCGTCGAAAATCCTGGCCGAGGAAGGCCCCCAGGCGATGCTGATGGCCGGAGGCACCGATCTCCTTCCCAACATGAAGCGCAGGCAGCAGGTTCCCGAAACCGTCGTCTCCCTGGGCGGGATCGAACGGCTTCGCTCCCTCCACCAGGGCCTGGCGCTGACCCTCGGCGCCGGGATCACCCTGACCGAACTGGTCCAGTCCAACCTGGTCAGGGAGAAGCACCGGGGACTCTGGCAGGCGGCCGCCCAGGTCGCCTCTCCCCAGCTTCGCAACCGGGCCACCCTGGGAGGCAACCTCTGCCTGGACACCCGCTGCTCGTACTACAACCAGACCTACGAATGGCGAGAGGCGATCGGGTTCTGCATGAAAAAAGACGGAGAAACCTGCTGGGTCGCTCCCGGCAGTTCGATCTGTCTGGCCGTCTCCTCCACCGACACCGCCCCCGCCCTGGTGGCGCTGCGGGCCAAGGTGAAGCTGACCTCCACCCGGGGCGACCGGATGCTCCGGCTGGAAGATTTCTACGACAACGATGGAATCCACTACCTGAAGAAGGAGCCGGACGAAATCCTGACGTCGGTGGACCTGGACCAGGTCGAAGGCTGGAGAAGCACCTACTGGAAACTCCGGCGGCGGGGCTCCATCGACTTTCCGGTGCTGGGGGTGGCGGCGGCGGCACAGTTCGCCGGCGACGGAACGGTGGAGGACGCCCGAATCGTGCTGGGTGCCGTCTCTTCCGCGCCGAGGCGGGCGCCGAAATCAGACGCGATTCTGATCGGCGGGAAACTGACCGACGACCGGATCGCCGAAGCGGCGGAGGAAGCCTCCAAGGTCGCCAAGCCGATGGACAACGCCGACTTCACCCTGCACTGGCGCAAGAAGGTGGCGACCCGCTTCGTCACCTACGCCCTGAAGGAGTTGCGTGGAGACGACATGACGGCCACCCGAAAACGGGTGGCGCGCCATGCGTTCGAAGGAATCGTCGAAACCGTTTAGAACTCGAACCCGATTCCGGCGACGAAACCGTCGGTGTTCAGGTCCGCGTTCATGCCGAAGTCGTTGAACGACAGATCGTGGGCCCGGTAGCCGGCATAGAAAGCGACCACCGCCATCTTGAACTCCACGCCGAATTCGTACTCGGTTCCACTTCCGTCGGTCGCCCCTTCCAGATCGGACATGTCCGGCATGTAGACATACCGACCGTATCCCTGCAGGATTCCGACCAGGCCGACATTCCCTTCAACCAGGAGCCGTACCCCGGACG
>CAZZIV010000250.1:0-4741 GCA_964654385.1 uncultured Acidobacteriota bacterium
ACGACCCGTTCTTGAGCGGGAGAGAGGCCGACGGAAAGCACGTCCGCGACCGGGGTTCCGGCATAGCCGCCTTCGGAGAGAGCGAGTCGGCCGCCGAGCACGAGCAAACCACCACCGCGCTGACTCACGAAGTCCGCAATCATTCGAAGCTGGTCAGGTGTGAAGAACGAAGCCTCTACGCTGCCCAAAATCAGGCCGTCGTATTGGAAGAGTTCCTCGCGCGTGCGGGAGAGCTCGGGATCGGCCCGGAGGAGCTCGACGATCGAGGGGCCGTCGAGCCCGGGCATGGTCACGTCGAGGATCACCGCGACCGGGCGGACCTCCGCCACGCGGCTCAGCGCACCGAAGGACCGGCCCTGGCGGACGACCTCGGCCCGCGGCCCACGGGACGCGGCCCCGGGCAGGGGCGCCCGGGCGGGAGACCCGTCGGTGGGGTTCATCCTGGCCACCCAGGTTCTCCCCGCCTTGATCTTTTTTTCGGCGGTCATGGCGCTGCTCTACCATCTCGGGGCGATCCAGCCGCTGATCCGGTTGTTCGCCCGCCTGTTCCGAAAGACACTGAACCTCTCCGGCGCCGAATCCCTGGCCGGGGCGTCCAACATCTTCGTAGGGGTGGAATCAGCCCTGACCATCCGGCCGTACCTCGCCTCCCTCTCCCGGTCGGAGCTGCTGACCCTCCTGACCTGCGGCATGTCCACCGTGGCGTCGTCCACCCTGGCCCTGTACGTGCTGTTTCTGAAAGATTCGTTCCCTCTCATCGCCGGACATATCGTCTCGGCGTCGGTTCTATCGATCCCGACGGCGGCGATGGTTTCCAAGCTGATCCTGCCCGAAGAAAGCGCCGTCGCCGCCGCCGTCCCTCGGGACGCGACGGTGCGGGAGGGGAATGTACTGGCCGCCCTTTCCACCGGCGCGATGGACGGCCTGAAGCTGGCCGCCGGGATCGCCACTCTTCTGATCGCCATCCTCGGCCTGGTGGCCGCGGCCGACCTGTTGCTGGGAACGGTCTCCCTCTCCCTGGGGCAGCTCCTTACCTGGCTGTTCACCCCCCTCGCCTGGCTCCTGGGGCTCGATTCCGGCGATATCGCCGCGGCGGCGGGACTCCTGGGAGAACGAGCAGTGCTGACCGAGGTGGTCGCCTATCAGCGGTTGGGGGTCCTGGCCGCGGAAGGAGCCGTTTCACCCCGGACGGTGCTGATCCTCTCTTACGCCCTGAGCGGTTTCGCCCACGTGGCCTCGGTCGGGATCTTCGTCGGCGGCGTCTCCGCCCTGGCGCCGGATCGGCGGAACGACCTGGCGGCCCTGGCGGCCCGGGCGTTGGCCGGCGCGACCCTGGCCACCCTGATGACCGGCGCCCTGGCCGGCGTGTTCTACTTCGGACAGGCGGGGATCCTGGGGATCTGACTCAGCGGTTCTTCCACTCCGGCTTCCGTTTTTCCATGAACGCGTTCAGCCCTTCCGCCGCGTCGTGGGTCGCCATCAGCTTTTCCAGGTAGAGTTTCTCCACTTTGGCCAGTTCCTTCCGGAACCGCTTGGCGTATCCGGCGCGTACTGCTTTCACCGCCAGCCGCAGGCTGGAAGCGGAGCGAGGCAGGAGGTATTCCCGGCAATATTCGATCGCCGCCTCCCCGGGATCGTCGGAAACGTCGTCCACCAGGCCGACCCGCAGGGCCTCGACGGCATCGAGGCTGCGCCCGCAGAGGCAGAGGTCTTCCGCCGCGCCACGGCCGACCCGGTCGGCCAGCGCCACCGAGGCGACCGGCGCCAGCACCCCCAGCATGATTTCCGGCTGCCCCAGTTTCGCGTCAGGAGCGGCGAAGATCCGGTGGCAAACCGTCACCAGTTCCAGACCGCCGCCGAGACACTGTCCCCGGACCGCCGCCAGGAGGGGGACCTGCATATCCAGGATGACACGGAACATACCGTGAAAGCCGTGGATCATGTCCTCGTATTTGCCCGGAAGGTGCTCGGGAACCGAGGCGCCGAACGAGAAGTGAGGCCCCTCCCCTTCCACGAGGATCGCCTTCAGATCGGAGGCACCCTTCGCTTCCTGGAAAATCCGCGTGAACTCCCGGACCTTCTCGCCGTCGAGAATGTTTGCCTTGGGTGTATTCAGGCGAACATGCCAGACCTGGCCGCTCTCCAGGATTTCGATTTTTACAGGACCGTCCTGATTCGTGATCGCCATCGGTTCGCCTCCGTGGATTCAGGGTCGTTGCCAAGAAGTCGTATGGTACGACACTCGGCATCGTCAGGAAACCTCCGGTGCAGGACACTAGGCCATCCTCACCCACTTCATCAGCGTTTTGAAGTTCGGAGGCTTCCCGTACATCAGCAGGCCGACCCGGAAGACCTTGGCGGCGATCCTCAGCGCCGCGTACACGCCGGCGACCCCGATCAGGATCGAGAGCCAGACCTGCCAGACCGGCGGCGGCGTGGACGAGGTCAGCCGGAGCATCATGACAAACGGGTTGATCGGTGGAAGAAAACTGAGGACGGTGGCATAGGTGGAGTTCGGATCCCTGGAGATCGGCATCCAGAGCATATACGGAATCATGATGATCAGGATCACCGGCATCATCAGGGTCTGGGCCTCCCGAACCTCGTTCACGGCGGCGCCGATCGCTCCCATCATCGACGAAATCATGAAGAAGGCGATGGCGAAGAACAGGATGGCGTACAGGAGGGTCGAAACCTTCACCAGGCCGAACAGGCTGAACACCAGCATGCCGGCAACCCCGACGCCGCCGTACAGGACCATGATCAGAAGCCCGACCCCCAGCTGACCCAGGATCTTTCCGGTCATCAACTCCATCGGGGAAACCGCCGAGAGCAGCATCTCCACCACCCGGCTGGATTTCTCCTCGATGGTATTGGTCATCAGTTGTTGGCCGCTGGTCATCACCGACATCATCAACAGGACCATGAACGCCACCGGCACCAGGATCCGGGCCACCTCGTCCTTCTCGGACGTTTTCTTTTCTCCGGCCTCTCCGATCGAAACCGCGGCTTTCCGCCTCACCGAGGTCAGGCCGACGATCTCCTCCCGGTCCATCCCCCGCTCCTGCGCCCGGGCTTCGATGATCGACTCCCTCAGACCGTCACGAATCGCGTCCACGATCCGGTCGTCCAGCTTTTCCGCCACGTACAGGTCGTAACTTCCGTACCGGGGCCCGCCGTCTTCCTCTTCTCCGGCGGACGGGATCACTGCGTCGGGATCGATCACGACCAGGGCCAGGCGTCCGCCGGCTTCGCTCTCTTCCATCTTGAACTCCCGGATCGGCCGTTTTTCCCGTTCGATCTCGGCTCCCGGGTCCAGCACCTGCACGTCCAGGTCGGGGACCTTTCCCAGGACCAGGTCCAGGGCCTGCTTCTGCTGTTGTTCGATCCGCCCTCCGCCGACCTGTTTCATCGCCTCGGGAACCGCCTCCCCGGCCTGCTCGCCCAGGTCCCCGCGGCGGCGGGCGATCGCCTCCGGTTTCAGGTACTCCCGGAGAGCCGGGGCGATCCGGCCGGTGACGTCCAGCACGGCGACCTCTCCGACGACCCGCGGCGCTTTTTCCGCGCTCTTGATCAGGCGCGGGAAAATCAGCACCAGGAAGAGAATCATCAGCGGGAGAATCAGAAGGCCGATCAGGAACCCTTTCGTGAGAACCGTCGCCTTGAACTCCCGGACGGCGATGGTCGGAATCTTGCTCATCACGCTCCTCCCTTCACCGCGCCGGCCCGGACCGAGGCCCGCAACTGCTCCGCCGCCTCGGCATCGGCGGCGTCCTTCTGCACGATGGCGATGAAAATATCTTCGAGGCTCGGTCGGAGCAGTTCGATCCCCGACGCCGGCACCGCCGCCGCCAGCCTGGCGATGGCGTCCGCCGGGCTCAGGCCGTCTTCCATGGCGATTTCATAGACCCCGTTCTCCCGTCGCACCGAGGCGACCCCGTGGACCGCCCGCAGCGGATCCGGCCCGCTCTCCGGATCCAGCGGTTCGAAGCGGATCGTGCGCGGATCATACCGTCGCTTCACATCGGCCAGGCGGTCGTCCAGCCGCTTCCGTCCCTCGTGAATCATCACCACGTGCTCGCAGATCTGCTCCGCCTGCACCATGACGTGGGTGGAGAAGATCACCGTGGCTCCCCGGCGATGCTCGGCGAGCACCAGGTCCCGCAGGAGACGCATGTTCACCGGGTCCAGGCCGGAGAACGGCTCGTCCAGGATCAGCAGGTCGGGCTGATGGATCACCGAAGCGATGAACTGGATCTTCTGCTGCATCCCCTTGGAGAGTTCCTCGCACTTCTTTTGCTCCACCTCGGCCAGTCCGACCTTCTCCAGCCACTCCCGCACGCTCTTCCTGGCCCCGGACCCCGGGACCCCCTTAAGGACCGCCATGAACCGAAGGAACTCCCCCACTTTCATTTTTTTGTATACGCCCCGCTCTTCCGGGAGATACCCGATCCGGTCCTTGGCGTCCAGGGCCGAGCCGCATCCGAGAACCTGCACCTCTCCTTCATCCGGAAAAAGGATCGACATGATCATCCGGATGGCGGTGGTCTTCCCGGCTCCGTTCGGGCCGATGAACCCGTACATCGCTCCTTCAGGAACGGTCAGGTCCAGGCCGTTCACGGCGACCTTGGAGCCGAATGTTTTCGTGATTCCTTTCAGTTCGATCGCCGCGTTCATAGCTTCCCCTCCTAGGAGTCTGTGCGGTAGAAAGGTAGTACCGCGTTCGGAGCGCCGCAGGGCC
>CAZZIV010000251.1:0-4662 GCA_964654385.1 uncultured Acidobacteriota bacterium
CTCATCAGCGCCTTGCGACAGGAGGGCAGCATGCACAGGGCGCGGATTAAGCTCTACTGCATGGTTCTGATGACGGTCCTCGGATCCGCCGGGATCTCCACCTGGGCCGACTCGGAGCAAGCATCACTCTCTTCGGTCACCGACTGCCGCTACCTGACCACCGAGAATCCGGGGTTCGCCTTCGATGCCGATCATCTTGGAGAGGTCTGGTTTCCGGAAGGAGATCTTTTCCGGCCGATCTTGGCCGATATGCGGCAACCCCGTCTCTACCTGAGCGGCAGAACCGTGAAATTCAATGGCGACGCCTTCCCCACAGGGAGCGCCAGCAACCGGATCCAGGCAGGGATCGTCGGCATCGGGTCCGAGTTCGGGATCTGGCGGAAGAGCGCCCGGCGTCGATGCAACGGTGTGCAGGTCAACCTGCTGGGCGCGATCACTTCCCAGTTCAACCTGGACGCCAGTTCGGACGCGCTGGTCAACACCGATTTCATTATCGGCCCGGAGGTCAATCTCCGGCGGGGGCGGTTCTCGGCCCGGTTCCGGATCTTTCACCAGAGCAGCCACCTGGGAGACGAGTTTTTGCTTCAGAACCCGGGTTTCGACCGGATCAACCTGAGTTTCGAAGTGGTGGACGGCACACTGTCTTACGAAGGGCCCTGGTGGCGGGTCTACGGTGGGGCCGGTTATCTCACCGGCGCCGAACCGAAGCTGGATCCCTGGTTCACTACCTGGGGGTTCGAGCTCCGTTCCCCGAAACGACGGTGGGGAGCGATGTTCACACCGGTGTTCGGTGCCGACTTCAACGCGCTGGAGGCCAGGGACTGGGCGGTCACCACCAGTCTCATGGGCGGCATCGAGATGTCGAACCTTACCGGGACCCGGCGCTACCGGGTGCTCCTGGCCTGGTTGAAAGGGTTTATTCCGTTCGGCCAGTTCTTCAACACCGCACGTATAAAGAACTTCGGTTTCCACCTGGAGTTCGACTGGTAGTTCTGCCGGAACCGAATTTTGAACGATTTCCCGTCCCGGCCGGGCCGGATAATTTTGCGGCGCCGGTCCCTGGACCACCGTATAATCATGCCGTTTTCCCATCAACGAGCCTGTCGGCGCCGAGCCGGCGGGGATAGAGGATCCCGTCTATGCGCCGTTTTGCAACAGTTTCGATCTTCATCGCCGCCTGGCTGGGCCTGGGTTCGATTCCGGCCGTCGCCCAACAGACCGCCGAACCGGGAACGGCCGAACCGCGTATCGTGGACGAGAAACTGCAGGAAGGGGAAAACATCCGGCGCCGGCTGGAATGGTTCTATTCCTCCCGCACCGCCGGCACCGTGGACGACGCCGATCGTGCCCGTCTGCGGGCCGCGGCGGTGGAAGAGACCCGGCGGATGATCCAGGCTCAGCGGACCCGCCGGGCGATCGGAATCGAGGCGACCACCAACTTCTGGGTTTCCAAGGGGCCGTCCCCATCCCATTTCGGCGGCTGGACCTTTGGGGACATCGCCGGCCGGGTCTCGTCCCTGGCCCTGGATTCCGCCGGGGGGATCCTGTACGTGGGAACCGCGTCCGGCGGGCTCTGGAAGTCCACCAATGACGGCTTGTCCTGGACCCCCCTGTTCGACGCGGCGGGCACTCTGACCGTCGGCACGGTGGCGGTCGATCCGAACGATCCGAACGTGATCTGGGCCGGTACCGGGGAAAACAACCAGGGGTGCGAGAGCTATTTCGGGATCGGTCTTCTGCGGAGCGGCGACGGCGGACTGACCTGGGAGAGCCGGAACGGTTCCGGCTCCGGCAGCCTGGACGACCTCTCCACCTTCGCCAACGTGGTGGTCGATCCGCGGAACTCGAATCACCTGGTGACCGGCGGCCGGATTCGCGGCTGCAGCTCCGGGAGCAGCAGCAGCGGCGGGATCTATACGTCCGACGACGCGGGCCTGACCTGGACCCATCGGCTGGCGAATCACAACGTCTACGAGATCGCCCAGGACCTTGTGGTGATGGACACCTTTTGGGCCGCCACCAGCGCCGGAATTTACAAATCCACCGACAACGGGGTCACCTGGATCGTCCAGACCGCTTCCGGTCTTCCCAGCGGGTCCACCGGCCGGACCGAACTGGCGATCTCTCCCAGCAGTACCGGAACGGTGTACGCGTTGTTCCAGTCTCCTACCGAATTCTGGCGGACCACCGATGGCGGCGCGACCTGGACCCGGCAATCGACCGGTTCCGACGCCTGCGACGGCCAGTGCTCCTACAACATGGTTCTCAGGGTCCATAACACCGACCCGAACACGGTGATCCGGGGAACGATCCGGATGTGGAAGTCGGTGGACGGCGGAGTCACCTGGATCGACCTGAGCAACGGATGGGGATCGTCCCAGAAAGTCCACCAGGACATGCACGTCACCGTCATGGACCCGAACAACGACAACGCGTTTTACGCCGGCGGCGACGGCGGCCTCTGGAAAACCGAGAACCTGGGCGATACCTTCCTCAACAAGAACGGCAACCTGAACATCACCCAGTTCTACGCCGTCGGTGTGGAGGCCGGCAATCCGGATACGATCTGCGGCGGCGCCCAGGACAACAGCTCCCTGGCCCGGACCACCTCCGATGTCTGGGATCTGCAGACCGTCACCGGCGATGGATTCGTCTGCCACTTCAATCCGTTGGATCCGAGCTACGCCTACATCACCTCCTACCCCAGCGGAGGGTATCCGAGCGTGTACCGCTCCACCGGCGGCGTGCTGGGATCGTTCTTCAAGGTGACCGGCCCTGGAAGCGGGATCAATTCCGGAGACCGGATCAACTGGGTCACGCCGTACATCCTGGATCCGGCGGCGCCCTCCACCCTTTACCTTGGAACCCACAGGGTCTATCGCTCCGACGACGACGGGAGCAACTGGACTCAGGCCGGGCCCGACGACCTGACCGGCGGCGCGGGAAGCCTGGTGGCCCTGGAAGTCAACCGGAACTTTCCCGACGTGGTCTACTCGGGCAGTTCCAGCGGAAGGATCTGGAGATCCACCAACCGTGGGTTGGACTGGAACGACCTTTCCGCCGGGTTGCCGGCCCGGGGTGTCAACGATATCGCGGGGGATCCGACCGATCCCGACCGGGCGTTCGCCGTGGTGGGAGGGTTCAACACCGCCCACCTGTGGGAGTGGAACCCGGGGTCCGGCTGGACCTCCCGGGGGAGCGACCTGCCCAACGTGCCGGCCAACACGGTGCTGATGCTCAACGGAAGCGAAATCATGGTCGGAACCGACACCGGCGTGTTCCGCAGTTCCGACGGAGGGGTCACCTTCCAGCCGTACATGGACGGCCTGCCCCAGGGAACGGTGGTGACCGATCTGAAATACAACCAGGACCAGAACGTGGTGACCGCGGGGACTTACGGTCGAGGAGCCTGGCAGGTTCCGATCGATTCCATCGGGCCGATCGTTCTGTACGACTCGGTGGAGCTTCCGATGATCGAGGTGGACGGCGACCACGACGCCGACATCGAGCCGGGAGAGACCTGGTCGGTTCGGGTGATCCTGCGGAACGGCGGCAGCGAGGCGGCCCTGGGCGTTCAAGCTTCCCTTTCAGGTGCGGTGCCGGGCATCCAGGTCCTGGACCCGGCTTCCCGATCCTTCGGCGACATCCCGGCAGGCGGCACGGCTCCATCCGTTACCGCCTACGAGTTCACCGTGGATCCGTCCTTCCCGTGCGGGACCCGCGCCGTGTTCGACGTGGTCGGCATCACCTCCTCCAACGCGCCGGGGAACCACACCGATAAGCTCGATGCCTTCGAACAGCTGGTGGCCGGGGGATACGAACCGAACGTGATATCCACGCTCCTGGACGAGAACTTCGAAGGAGTGGACCTGTCCGACTGGACCCATCGCTCCTTCGCGCCGGGGGTTTCACCCTGCCAGGGGTTCACCTGGCTGGACGAGTGGAACCCGGCGAGCCTGGATGCCGCTCACGGCACCAGCTACTACTGCGGGAAAGGGAGGACCTACAGCGCGTCGGATTATTCCTGGCTCCATTACCGGGGCCGGGAGACCACCGGCGGCGCCGGCCTGGCGATTCCGTCCACCGCCCTGTCGGCGACCCTCACGGTGACCCACTGGTACGACACCCAGCTCGGCATCGACGGAGGACAGGTGGTGATCGACGCCGAAAACGACGGACAGGATCTCTACGTGCCTCTGGTTCCCACAGGAGGCTACCCGGGCAGCCCCCTCGCCGCCGGCGGTTGCAACGGGTTGGAGGGGAAGAGCGCTTTCCAGGGCTCCTCCGGCGGCTGGGTCACCGACACGTTCGATCTCAGCCTGTACGCGGGGAAGACGGTCTACCTGGCCTTCGTCTTCGGTTCCGACGATGACAAGCGTCAAAACGGGAAAGGCTGGTACGTGGACCAGGTGAAAGTGGAAATCGAAGAACTGGGCGCGCCGCTCTGTGACGTGATCCGCTGGCCCGGCGCCGATACGGGCATCGCCGCCTTCGACCTGCTGGCCGGCGGGGATATCCAGGCTTCCTGGGGCGACTCGTGCACGTCAGGCGGGCTTCCCGGCCAGACCTATTCGATCCAGGCCGGCGACCTGTCGGCCCATCTCAGCATCGGCCAGGACCACCACACGCCTGCTCACGGTGGTTGTGCACGCGAGCAGGCAC
>CAZZIV010000252.1:0-4584 GCA_964654385.1 uncultured Acidobacteriota bacterium
ATGGTGAGTGTGGACCGACCGGCAGACCGCATCGCGCCCCTTAATGAGGAAACCCGCCCCGGAGGCGGTGCCACGGCCGGCCAGGAACTCCTGGGAGGAGCGGATCGGGGAGAGGTTCGAGCCGGTGCCCGAGCCGAACTTGAACAACATCCCCTCGGTCTTGGCCAGCTCCAGGATCGACGGCATGGTGTCGTCCACGGCGTTGATGAAGCAGGCGGAAACCTGCGGGTGTTCCTCTACGCCGCAATTGAACCAGACCGGCGAATTGAAGGAAACCATCTGGTTCACCAGGAGGTAGGTTAGTTCCAGTTCGAAGATCTCCGCGTCGGATTCGGCGGCGAAATAACCGCCCTCGCGGCCCCACTTCCCGGCGGTCTTCACCACCCGGTCGATCAGCTGCCGGATACTGTTTTCCCGCTCGGGGCTGCCGATCGGCCCCCGGAAATATTTCTGGGCGACCACGTTGGTCGCCAGCTGGGACCAGAACGCCGGAAACTCCACGTTCCGCTGTTCGAAGGCGACCTCACCCTTCTCGTTGGAGATCACCGCGTCCCGGAGTTCCCACTGGATCTCTTCGTAAGGATGAACACCTGGACGGGTCAGGACGTGACGGAACGTAAGCCCTCTTTTCGGATCCAGTTCCTTGCGAACTTCCCCCCCCTGAATGGAAACCTGTTCCGTGCCGACACGACTGGTTGTTTCCCTTTCCGATCCGAGCATGCAACCTACTCCTCTTCTATGATTCGAACACCCTGAAAAACTGACTTTCGCCACCTATACGTGCATTTTCCAAGAAAACCGCTCTTCGCCTCCGGAGTGACAAAGCTTCAGAAAAATAACAGGGCGACTTCCTCCCCGTCAAGAGAGAATTTCAGATTACCCACAAAATATTGTTGTGCGAATGAGTTACAACTACAAGATATTGTAGTCCACAGGAATGGGGTAAAATTAAGAAAAGGGCATTGTCTGTCAACGGTTTACAGGAAAGACACTCTGTATTCGTTTTACTTTCGGCCGGCCGGCGGCTCGACGCCTCACCCCTCCAGACCGAGCCCCTCTTTCCACTCCTTGCAGAATTTCACCCAGTTGGCCGGCGGCTCGATGAAGCAGACCCCCATCCCACAATCCATGATATGCGCCAACTGGGGCGGCACCTTCTTGGCCCAGACCACTTTCGCCCAGAGGGTGAAGCTGGTTTCGGGGAACTCGATCCGAACCTGGATCGTCTTACCCGGCGCTACAACATTATTGGTCCGGATAAAAAGGCCGGTTTCCGAGATATCCTTGGTAAAACCGGTCTTATCCGGCAACTGCACCCCGAAATGAACCATCATCCGGCGCCGGGCCCGGCTGGCCGCCCGATTGCGATCGTATTTGTCTGCCTGGGCCATCGGTTTCTCCTGGTTGCGGTTCGGGTGGAATATAGGCTCGAACCGGGCTCAGGATCAAGCCGGGTTCGAAAGGCGGGCCAGCGACCACGCGGCGTGCTCTCGAACCACCGGGTCCGGATCGTCCAGGAAATCCCGGAGCACCGGGATCGCGGAGGGGTCGTTCCGGTTCCCCAGGACCACGCAGGCGTTCCTCCGCATCCCCTCCCGTTTGGCGCGCATGATCGGGGTGCCGGCGAACCGTTCCAGGAACCGCCGATCGTCCATGCCGAGGATCATAACCGGGTCCAGAGATTGAAGATCGGCCCGGGGAGCCAGGGGACTGTCCACCGGAACCGATCCGAATTTCCGCGTCCAGGGACAGACCTCCTGACAATCGTCGCATCCGAAGATCCTGTCGCCGATCTTCTCCCGCATCTCCACGGGGATCGGGCCCCGATGCTCAATGGTCCAGTAGGAGATACAGAGGGACGAATCGACCACGCCGGGGGCGACGATCGCGCCGGTGGGACAGTCTTCGATACAGGCGGAACAGGAGCCGCAGTACGACCGGTGCCCGGCAGGATCCGCCTCGATCGCCGCCGCGGAGAAGATCTCTCCTAAGAGCAGCCAGGAGCCCAGGTCCCGGCGGATCAGGTTGGCGTTCTTGCCGATCCAACCCAGGCCGGCCCGCTCCGCCCAGGCCCGCTCCAGGACCGGACCGGTATCCACGAATGCCCGGGCCGGCCGGCCGCTGGTCTTCTCCAGCCACGAGGCGATCCGCTTCAGCCGTTTCCCCATCACCTTGTGGTAATCCCGCCCGCGGGCATAACGGGCGACTTGCCCCCCGGAACCCCGGTCCGGTTCACAGGACCGGTTCGGAACGGTGGAGGTCCCTTCGCTCCCGGAGCCGCGCCCGTAATTCATCGCCACCATCACCACCGAACGGCAGCCGGGAAGGAGCTTGCCTGGATCGTTCCGTGCCTCCCGGTACTTTTCCATGTAGGTCATGGAGGCCTGGTAGCCGGACCTCAGCCACCGGTCGAACGCCGCCTGGTCCCGGGGAAGCGGCCGCACCTCCGCCACACCGAAGGCGTCGAACCGTTCCCGGTCCAGTGCCTCCGCCAGGGCCGCTCTAAGGGCTGCCGGTTCCATCGCTCTTCCCCGGATCCGGCGGCAGAAGATCCGCCTGTTTCGCCGCCCACAACACCTGGTGCGCGATCCCCCGCACCACGCGGATCTCGTTCTCGGTGAGGCCGGTCCGGCCGAACATCCTCCGGATCCGCCGCATCAGCACCTGGGAGCTGTCCGGTTTCAGGAAACCGATGGTGGTGAGCGCTTCTTCCAGGTGGGCGTACATCGCTTCCCGGTCCTGGTGGGCCGCAGGCGGTTCCCCGTCCGAGGGGTCCGCCGCCGGGAGGAAGGCCCGGTGAAATTCCCAGGCCATCAGAAGGACCGACTGGGCCAGGTTCAAGGACGGGTACTCGTCGGAACTGGGGATATGCACCAGGTGGGTACACCGGTCCAGTTCCTGGTCGCTCAGACCATGGTCCTCCCGGCCGAACACCAGGGCGATCTCCCCGGCACGCTCGGCCTCATGGAGTCGCCCTGCGATCTCGTCCGCCCGGTAGTGAGGCCGGCGGTGCTTCCCGGTCCGCCGGCTGGCTCCGATCACCACAGCGGCGCCTTCGAGCGCCTGGTCCAGTTCGTCGCACCATTCGGCGGCCCGAAGCAGCTCGGAGGCGCCGACCGCCATTCTCAACCCCTGGCTGGAGAGCGGATCGCACGCCGGGGCGACCAGCCGGAGATCCCGGTAGCCGAAATTTTTGAGCGCCCGGGCCGCCGCGCCCACATTCCCCGGCGACCGGGGGGAAACCAGAACGAAGCGCAGATTTCCTTTCACCGCTCTCCCGGGACGGACCGGAGGGGCCAGGTCTCCACGATCTCCTTGGGAACAGGCAGTTTCTCCCCCGCCACGTGGGTGACCTTTTTATCCAGGAAAAGGGTGGCGCCCCGGGTCTTCAGCGTCCGGGGGATGTTGACCTCCCGGACGAACCGGTCCCGCCGGTCCTGGGGAGTGGATCGGGCGTCCCGGGTGGCGTCGTAGAACATCACTCCCCTCCAGGCGACCTTGAGCGTTCCCCCGGCCGCCAGGATGACCTCTCCCAGCCGCTGCTCCACCAGCGGGTTGTCCTGGCGGTCGAAGGTGACGATGATGTCGTTGATGCCGTCCATGTCCAGGTCGACCAGTTCCAGTTCGCCCCGGCCGACGTTTCCGGCGTATTCCTTTCCGTAATCCCGCCCCCAGAACCATTCCAGCTTCTTCCCCTTTTCCCGGAACAGGTCCAACCGCACGTTCACCGCGGTCGCCCGTTCGTTCTTCCCGGTCAGGTAGGTCAGGATCGAAACCACCTGCTTCTCGTTCCCTTCCAGCACCTTCGCCTTCAGGATCGTGTTGAACAGCACGTTCTTTTCTTTCAGATCCAGGGCCCGGCAAACATCGCCGATGGAGGCGCCGGACGCCGCACCCGGGAGGAGCCCGGCCATCAACACGGCCGCCGCCAGGAGCCCGAGTTTCCGGTTCCATGAAATCATTTTCTTCGCTCCTGTTTTTTGCCCTTTTTCTTCATCCGGGCCGCTTTCCGTTTCGCCTTCCGCTTCTTCCGTTTCTTCATCTCCCGCTCCGCCCACTCCTGGAACGGTTCGGCGGCATCGAAAAACAGGTCGTACTTCAGGTTCTCGGATTCATACTCGCACGACATATCTTCCGGATCGGGATAATCCCGGCAGACGTCGGGGCGGGTTTCGTAAATCCCGCACCGGTTGTCCGGCGTCAAGTGCCTGCACCGGTTCCGGACCTCCAGGTACCAGTCCCCGTCCTGCACCCAGACCAGGACATCCTGATGGACCAGGTACCAGCGAATCTGGTCGAAATCGGTGGGAGAGGTCGGCTTGTCGATCTGCATGGCGAAATATTTGCAGCAGAGAGCGGTGCACAGATCGCAGGGAGGTCCCTGAGAAAAATCATGCTTCGGCTTTTGCAGTACCGGCAACGAAGACAACGACTCGCTCCCCAGGATCCATCCCGTTCGATTTTCCACCTGCCCGAAACAGGATTTTATCACGGGGGACCACCGGAGGAGGCGATCCCTGCTACTATTTGGATCGCCCTGGGGCTTGCCATGTCCCTGGCCTTTGTGCGACACCTGTGGCCCGC
>CAZZIV010000253.1:0-4459 GCA_964654385.1 uncultured Acidobacteriota bacterium
AGGGCTGTCGATAAAAGCGGAGCCTGGAAGAGAACGCCGGTGACGCGGACACCCTCCATCGGAGAACTGCTCAACTGTTCGCCCTTCTCTTTCTTCCGGGGGGGCCAGCTCATCCCCGGCCCCTGGATCCAGAGGATCCGCCAGGGTCCGTCCTCCCGCTTCTCCGCCTGCACCGACCAGGATTCGGCACCGCCTTCGGTCGTGCGGAACTCCAGGTCCACCGCGGTGGTATTTCCGTCGGGGAACGGTTCCACGTTCACGATCTCCGGATCCGGTCCGCCGGCCAGCGGCTCCAGGCCGTCCAGGAGCGCCACACGGTGCTTGTCCAGGAGATCTTCCCGGACCAGGTTGTCGGGCAGGATGGATCCTTCATCCATGTGCGTGGCGAACCGGAACAGGGCGGTTGCCGCGTCTTCTGCGGAATGGGCGGGAAGAACGATCCGGCGGGCGGGAGCTTCCTCTTCCGGCCGGTCGCACCTGAGGGTGAACGCGAGTAACGCCAGGGATGCGATGACCACCGGAAGGAGAAGGGCGGGTACGCCTCCTGGGGGCCTCCCGGCGCCCATTCAGTCCGCCGTGTCCCGGGTGAGCCGGTCCACCGCCAGGATCCGGTCCAGGATCTGCGGGAATCGGCGCAACTCCAGCATGTTCGGCCCGTCGCAGGGCGCGTGATCCGGATCGTCGTGCACCTCGAAGAACAGGGCGTCCACGCCGACGGCCGCGGCGGCCCGGGCGAGCCGTTCCACGAACTCCCGCTCGCCTCCGGAGGAGTCTCCTCTGCCTCCGGGGAGTTGGACCGAGTGGGTGGCGTCAAAGCAGACCGGCACGCCCAGCGCCTGCATCCGGGGGATTCCCCGGAAATCGACCACCAGGTTGTTGTATCCGAAGCTGCTTCCACGCTCGGTCAGCATGACCTGGTCATTCCCGGTGGATCGCACCTTCTCCACGATCGGCGCCGCGTCCCAGGGCGCCAGGAACTGCCCCTTTTTGACGTTCACCGGCCTGCCGGTATTTCCGGCGGCGATCAGCATATCGGTCTGGCGGCAGAGAAACGCCGGCACCTGTAACAGGTCGGCCACTTCGGCCACCGGAGCGGCCTGCTCCGGCGTGTGGAAATCGGTAGTGATTCGCACACCGGTTTTTTCTTTCACGCTGGCCAGAAGCTTCAGCCCCTCTTCCAGGCCGGGCCCCCGGAACGATTTCACCGACGTCCGGTTCGCCTTGTCGAACGACGCCTTGAACACGAAGGAAACCGGCCGGGAATCGGCGATCTCCCGCAGGCTCTCAGCCATTTTCAGGAGATGCTCTTCCCCTTCGACCACGTCCGGGCCGGCGATCAGGAGGAGCGGGTGCCCCTTACCGGCCCGGATCGGTGACGACGGCATCGCTTTTCCCTTCCTTCGCCCATCCTTCTTTCCCGCCCAGCTTCCTCCGGTAGGCGGCGGCGATGAAGTCCCGGAACAGAGGGTGCGGATCCAGGGGACGGGATTTGTATTCCGGGTGGAACTGGCATCCCAGGAACCATGGATGGTCCTGGAATTCGACGATCTCCACGAACTTTCCGTCGGGAGACCGGCCGGTAATCCGCAGGCCGGCCGCTTCCAGTTTCGGCGTGAACTCCTGGTTCACTTCGTACCGGTGCCGGTGCCGTTCGGAGATGTTTTCCGTCCCGTAAGCCTTCCTGGCGAACGAGTCGGGGGCTAGTTCAGTCGGGTAGGCTCCCAGTCGCATGGTCCCGCCCATGTCGTCCACCCCCAGCAGGTCCCGTAGTTTGTAGATCACCCGGAACGGTGTTTCTTCATCGAATTCCGTGGAATCGGCCCCTTCCATGCCGGCCATGTTCCGGGCCCATTCGATCACCGCCACCTGCATGCCCAGGCAGATGCCGAAGTAGGGGATCTTCTCGTCCCGGGCGAATCGCACCGCTTCCACCATGCCGTCCACGCCCCGGATGCCGAAGCCGCCGGGGATCAGGATCCCGTCCACGTGAGAGAGCATCTTCGGGGCGGTTTCTTCGTCCAGCTTCTCCGAATCGACCCATTCCAGGTTTACCTTGACCTTGGAATGAATACCGCCATGCAGGAGCGCCTCGTTCAGCGATTTGTACGAATCTTCGTAGGCCACGTATTTGCCGGCGATCCCGATGGTGACTTCGTCCCGGGGATGGCGGATGGCGTGGACCAGTTCCTCCCACTTCTTCAGGTTCTTTCGCCGGTACGGAAGGTCCAGGAGCTTCATGATGATCTCGTCGATCCCTTCGTTGGAAAGCTCCAGGGGAACGTCGTAAATGGTGTCTACATCTTTTGCCGAAATCACCTGGTCTTCACCTACGTTGCAGAACAGGGCGATTTTCTTTTTCAGATCCTGGGCCACCGGCACGTCGCTCCGGCAGAGGAGAATGTCCGGCTGGATGCCGATGGCGCGCAACTCCCGCACCGAGTGCTGGGTCGGCTTGGTCTTGTGCTCGCCGGAAGCGGCGATGTACGGCACCAGGGTCAGGTGGATGAAGATGGCGTTGTGGCCGCCTACGTCCAGGCGGAACTGGCGGATCGCCTCCAGGAACGGAAGGGACTCGATGTCGCCGACGGTGCCCCCGATCTCCACCAGGAGAATATCGATGTCCTCCGCCGCCTGGCAGATCGCTTCCTTGATTTCGTTGGTGACGTGAGGGATCACCTGCACGGTGGCGCCCAGGTAGTCGCCCCGGCGTTCCTTGTTGATGACCGACTCGTAGATCTGCCCGGTGGTGAAGTTGTTCTTCTTCCCGGCGGTCATGGTGACGAAACGCTCATAGTGGCCCAGGTCCAGGTCGGTTTCGGCGCCGTCGTCGGTGACGAACACCTCGCCGTGCTGAAACGGGCTCATGGTGCCTGGGTCCACGTTGATGTACGGATCCAGCTTCTGCAGGGCGACCTTGAAGCCGCGCCCTTCCAGGATCCGGCCGATGGAGGCGGCGGCCAGCCCCTTGCCCAGGGAGGAGACGACCCCTCCGGTCACGAAGATGAACTTGGTGGTGCGCTGCTTGCGGATCATGAAACCGGGTCCTCCGTCTGTTGGGGCTGTTGGGCCAGGAGCGCCGAGACGCGCTCCAGGTCTTCCTGCGTATCCACGCCGATGGAATGAAAATCGGATTCGATCACTTGAATGGAGATACCGGCTTCGAGAGCCCGGAGCTGTTCCAGCCCTTCCAGCCGCTCCAGGGGGGAGGGGGGGAGGCCGGTGAGCCGCTCCAGCACGTCGGGCCGATACGCGTAGATCCCCTGGTGCCTGCGGCTTCCGGGGGCCGCAGGGCCGCCGGGCCCCGGATCGGCCGGGTCGCGCCGGTACGGAATCGAAGCTCGGGAAAAGTAGATCGCGCGGCCGTTTTCGGCGGTGACGACCTTCACGACGTTCGGGTCGGACAGGTCGGCTTCCCCTTGCAGCGGTTCGCAGAGAGTCGCCATTTCCAGGCCGGGGTTTTTGCGGAAACAGGCGACCAGACGGTCGAGGGACCGCGGCGCGATCATCGGCTCGTCGCCCTGGACGTTCAACACCAGTTCGAACCGCGCATCTTCCTTTCGGAGCTCCCTCAGGACCTCCGCCACCCGGTCGGTGCCGGAGGCGTGTTCCGGGGAAGTCATTCGAACTTCGGCGCCGAACGCCTCCGCCGCTTCCCGGATCCTGGAATCGTCGGTGGCGACGATCAGCCGGGAAATCGATTCCGCGGCGGCCGCTTTCCGCCAGACCGCTTCCAGGAGAGTTCCATTGCCGAGGGGTGCGAGGGGCTTGCCGCGAAAGCGGGTCGATGCATATCTGGCCGGAATGACGCCGAGGGCTCGAAGCATTCAATCCTTCCCGGGCGTCGCACGCGACAACCTTGCGCGGCGACGACGTATGTTAGCCCACTCGGTCGGAGGATACAAGAGAAACCGCTCTCCTGTGGCGCTTGCGCCGGTTCCCGGCCTCCTGTAATCTGACCGTTCCTGTTTCTCCCGGTCCCGGCTTTTCTTCGAGGTGTGTCATGACCGACCCTAAGTATCCGACCCGTTGCGTGGAACGTTTCCTGGATTACGTAAAGTTCGACACACAATCGGAAGAGGACCAGGAGTGTTATCCCAGCACCCCGAAGCAACTGGAACTGTTGAAGCACCTGGTGCAGGAGCTCAAGGGGTTGGGGCTGGGCGATGTGACCATGGACGAGCACGGGTACGTGTTCACCACCGTCCCATCCACGGTGGCGAAAGAGGTCCCCACCATCGGCTTCATCGCCCACGTGGACACCTCCCCCGAAATGCCCGGAAAAGACGTGAAGCCGATCATCCACGAGAATTACCAGGGGCAGGATATCGTTCTTCCCGACGATGAGACGGCGGTGTTGAAGTTCGCCGAGAACCCGGCCATGGTCGTCCACATCGGAAACGACCTGCTGACGGCCTCCTTCACCACCCTACTTGGCGCGGAAAATAAGTCGTGCGAGGCG
>CAZZIV010000254.1:0-4444 GCA_964654385.1 uncultured Acidobacteriota bacterium
GTCTTTACTTCACCTGCCACGATCCGCCGGAGAACAGGAGCTTTTCCAACTCGCCCTTTCCTTCGGTGGAGGTCACCGTTTGAATCTGCCCGTGCACCGCCGTGCTGAATTCGGGCTTGACCGATTTCCGCAGCACACCGATCGGCACCGGGAGGGGCGGCTCCAGGTTCGCCAGCATGTAGAGGTAGCCTAGAGAACCGTCCTGGTCGTGGACCAGAAGATCCTTCTCCGTGACGCCGTCTTTCCCCAGTTCCACCACTTCCGGCGTGTAGCAGTCGTTGATGCGGATCCCCTTATCCAGGTTTTTCCCGAAGATCAGCGGTTCGCCGTGCTTGAGCTCCAGGAGGTGGTCGGCCCGGACCGCCTTGTCCCGGTAAGGGGCGAAGGCGCCGTCGTTGAAGATGTTGCAGTTCTGGTAGATCTGGATGAAGGAGGCTCCCTTGTGTGCGGCCGCCGCCTTGAGGACTTCCTTGAGGTTGACGCCGTACGTGTCGATGCAGCGGGCGACGAAGGTCGCCTGGGCGCCGAGAGCCAGTTCCAGGGCCCGGAACGGCCGGTCCAGGGATCCGTACGGTGTCGACTTGGTCTTCTTGCCCAGCTCGGAGGTGGGGGAGTACTGGCCCTTGGTCAGGCCGTAGATCCGGTTGTCGAACATCAACACTTTGATGTCCACATTGCGGCGGAGGAGATGAAGGATGTGGTTGCCCCCGATGGAAAGGCAGTCGCCGTCGCCGGTGGCGATCCAGACCGACAGCTCCGGATTGGCCAGCTTGATCCCGGTGGCGATCGCCGGCGCCCTTCCGTGGAGGCTGTGGAACCCGAAGGTATTCATGTAATACGGAAAGCGGCTGGAGCAACCGATTCCCGAGACCACGACGAACTTTTCCTTGGGGATGCCCAACTCGGGGAAGGTCTGTTGCACCGCGTTCAGAATCGAATAGTCGCCGCAGCCGGGACACCATCGGACCATCTGGTCGCTGGCGAAATCTTTCTTGGTCAATTTCAGTTCGGTGGTCATCGGTCTAGTTCTCCCCGGTCAGTTCGACGATCTTCTCCAGGATTTCCGATTCCTTGAATGGTTTGCCCTGGATCTTGTCCAGTTTGAATATTTCGGTTTGGTATCGCTCGTGAATGATCCGGGCCAACTGGCCCAGGTTCATTTCCGGGATGAGAACTCTATCGTACCGGGCGATCAGGTCCCCGACGTTTTTCTGCATCGGATTCAGGTAGCGGAGATGCAGGTGCCCGACGCGGATCCCTTGCTTTCTCGCGGCCTTCACTGCGGCGCCGATCGATCCGAAGGTCGAGCCCCAGCCCAGGACGAGCAGCCCGGAGTCGTCCCCTTCGACCTCGGCGTCGGGGAGTTCGTCCGCCACCTTCAGCACCTTTGCCCGGCGAATCTCGACCATCTCGGCGTGGTTCTCCGGGCCGTAGGAGACGTTCCCTGTCAGGTGGTCCTTCTCCAGGCCTCCCACGTGATGTTCCATGCCGGGAGTCCCCGGAATCGCCCAGGGACGAACCAGGTCCTCGTCCCGCATGTAAGGCATGAACCCTTCGGGCCCGTGTTCGGTGGCGAAGCGGACCGGGATATCCGGGAGTGCGTCCAGGGAGGGCAGTTTCCAGGGTTCGGCCCCATTGGCGATGTAACCGTCGCTCAGGACGATCACAGGCGTCATGTGTTTGATGCTCAGCCGGGCCGCGTCATAGACCGTCTCGAAGCAATCCGCCGAGGACCGCGCCGCGACGACGATCAACGGCGACTCCCCGTGCCGGCCGTACATCGCCTGCATCAGGTCTGACTGCTCGGTCTTGGTCGGCAGGCCGGTGGAGGGACCGCCCCGTTGTACGTTGATGACCACCAGCGGCAGTTCCACGATCACCGCCAGGCCGAGGAATTCGCTCTTGAGCGCCATGCCCGGTCCGCTGGTGGTGGTGCAGGCCAGGTTTCCCGCGTAGGCGGCTCCGATGGCGCTCCCGACACCGGCGATTTCATCCTCCGCCTGAAAAGTGATCACGCCGAACCGCTTCAACTTGGAGAGTTCGTGAAGGATATCCGAGGCCGGAGTGATCGGGTACGACCCCTGAAAGAGGCGCAATCCGGAATTGACCGAGGCGGCCACCAGGCCCAGGGCGAGCGCCTGGTTCCCGTTGATGTTTCTGTAGGTCCCGGGTGTCAGCCTGGCCGGTGGAACTTCGTAGGTGACCTGGAAAAATTCGTGGACCTCGCAATAGGCGTAGCCGGCCTTCAGAGCCAGTTCGTTGGCTTCGACCAGTTCCGGTTTGGAAGAAAACTTGGTCCGGATCCAGTTCAGGGAGGATTCCATGGACCTGTGGTACAGGTAGTACATCATCCCGAGAGCGAAAAAGTTCTTGCACCGGTCGATGGAGCGGGTGGGGAGGCCGGTCTCCCGGAGAGCGGCCCGGGTCAGAGTGGTCAGTTCCACTTTGAAGGTGCGATACCCGGTGAGGGAGTCGTCTTCCAGCGGATTGGTCTCGTACCCGGCTTTTCTCAGATCGTTGGCTTTGAAGCTGTCGGTATTGACGATCAGGATCCCCCGGGGCTTGAGATCCCCCAGGTTCACCTTCAGGGCGGCCGGGTTCATGGCGACCAGCACGTCCGGAGTGTCTCCGGGAGTGAAGACCTCCTCGGATGAGAAGTTGATTTGAAAACCGGAAACCCCCGCCAGGGTTCCGGCAGGGGCCCGGATCTCCGCCGGATAGTCGGGGAAGGTGGCGAGGTCGCATCCTTCCAGTGCGGTGGTGGTCGTGAACTGGTTGCCGGTCAACTGCATCCCGTCCCCGGAATCCCCCGCGAATCGGATCGTTACTCGATCGAGGGTTTCGACTCGGCACCGGGTGTCGGTCGCCTGGCTTTCGATGGTCATCTCTCTAAAACCTCGTGGTTGTTGTTTTCTGCCGGCGCGGGCTTCCGCCGCGCCCAGAGGCATTATGGTGCAAGGAGTACGCTCCTTCAACGCGTGGCGAAAGATTCCTGAAGGTTTTTTCGGAGCACGGTGACCCTCCGGCCCTGATGGGACAGTCCTTCGCGATCTTCAGCGGTATTGGCCCCGAATGATTGCCACCTCGGGGCTAGCGGCTGCCTTCCGGGACTTTCTGCCTCAGCCAGGCCAGACGTCCCTGGACGGACTCGACGTCGGGCGCTTCCGGCGAGTGAGCCAGGTAGTGCTCGAGGTCGGTGATCGCCTCCGCCGCTTTCCCCAGGTGAGCCTTCAGAATCCCCCGGTCCCGGACCTCCCTGGGCTCTCCGGGGGCAAGGAGGAGCAGGTCTTCCACCGCGGCCAGCGCTTTTTCGAACTCGTCCCGGGACAGGTAAATCCGCTTCAGGTTGTGGAGGATCCTGGCCAGGATGGTCTTTCCGGAGGCGCCCTCCAGCAGGCTTTTCCGGAACAGGGAGGGTCGCCCGGTCGCCCTTTTTACGAGGTGGACGCAGTCCTCCTGGGTGATGACCCGGCCGCCGCCGAACGGGTCGACCAGGAAGGTTCGCTCCCGGTAATCCAGCCGGACGATGAAATGCCCGGGCAGCGCCACTCCCCGCGTTTTGAAACCGGCGGCCCGGGCCGCTTCCATGAAGAGGATCGAGAGTGTGATCGGGATGCCGGTGCGCCGGTCCAGGACCTGGTTCAGAAAGAGGTTCCGTGGATCTTCAAAGTCCTCGTTGTCTCCCTTGAAGCCCATGTCTTCGAACAGGTAGCTCCGGACGATTTCCAGGCGGGAAAACGGATTTTCGGAGGAACCGGCCGCTTCTAGCCGGTGGCCGATTTCCAAGCAGATCTCGGCGATCCGCTCTCTTTCCCGGTGGATGTCCATCTCCGGGTATTCCCGCGCGGCGATCCCTAGCGCTCCGTCCAAGAGATCGAGAGGCTCATCTCCCTGGAGCAGTTCATCCAGGCCAGGTTTGTGGCGATCGTCATTCTCTTTCATAAGGATGTGATTTTACGCCTGGAGGACTTGTCTGCCAATTCAGTGTTTCTTTCGCCTGGAGCCGGACCTTCCCGAAGAGGGCCGCTGCCCCTCCGCCGCTCCGACGGCGGCGGGCATCAGTTCGTCGGCCACGACCGGATTCGGAGCAGGGTCTGCGGCGTCGGCCGGTTTGGAGGCCGGAGAGGCCGGTGAAGCTCCGTCCGCCGATTCTTTCCCTCCGCTTTCGGCGGTTCGGGACCTCCTCCGCCTTCTTCTCCGGCGGCGCTTCTTGGAAGGAGTCTCGCCTTCCGGTTCCTTCTCGCTTCCTGTCGGTGTCTCCCGGCTTTCCGGCTCGGCGGCAGCAACCGGATCCGTTGCGGAGATCGGCTCGTTTTCCTTGGTTTTCTTCCTGGATCGCCTTCTACGCCCGGACGCCGATTTCTTTTCTTTTTTCTTTGAGGGCTTCCCGCCCGGACAGCGCGCCGCGCTCGGCGCTTGCACACTTGCGGCAGAGAGCGCCGCG
>CAZZIV010000255.1:0-4436 GCA_964654385.1 uncultured Acidobacteriota bacterium
CGCCCGGGGCCTTTTCCCGCCTCGAAACGAGTCGGAAAAAGGTTTCCTGGTTCGCTTGTACCAGCACCGGGACCGACAGGTCCGGATCCAGGCTCTCTTATCCCTGGGCTATCCCGGCGGACCGATCGATCTGCTGATCGACGCGCTCAACGGGAAGGATTTTCATCAGAAACTGGCCGCCCTCAAAGCGATGGGCCGAAACGGAAGCCGCCCGCTCCTGAAAATCCTCCGGGATTACTCCCTCGACAACAACCCGGGGTCCCTCCGGGTCGCCGCCGTACAGGCGTTTCGCCGGGCCAACCCGGAAGCGGCGTCCTTCGAACTCCCCCGCCGGCTGGTCGACTCCCCGGATCCGGAGCTCCGGAGCGAGGCGGCCCGGACCGCGGCGGTCTTCCAGGTTCCCGGCAACCGGGCGGTCGTCGCCCGGCTCCTGGCGGACCACATTCCATCGGTCCGCGCGGCAGCGATCCTGGCCGACGCCGTGCAGGATCAGCTTCTGGCCGACCTGCTCGCCCCGGTCTGGGAAGAGACTCACCCGGAAATCCGCCGCGCGCTGGCCCAGGCTGCCGGCGACCGGCTGAAAGTGCGCCGCAGCGGCCGGAAGATCCGCCCCGAATTCCGGGATGAGGCGTACCGGCTCCTGGAAAGGGTTTGGGACCTGTCGTCGGACGACACCCAGGAGCTCGTGCGTTCGGCGGTGTTGGACGCCCTGGAAACCGCCGTCCCCGATCCGGCCGGAGAGGCGCTGCTGCGCAAGGTGGCCGGCGCTTCCGGTTACCGGAGCCGGAGCCGGGCGGTCGCCCTGTTGAAACGGCTCTACAGTGTCGACCTGCCGGGAGGATCCGGCCCCGCCGTCGACCGTCCCCTGGAAGCGTACGCCGCGATCCTGCGCTGGGCCCGAACGCCCCGGGAAGCGGTGGTGACTGTCAAGAGGAAAGGGTTCGCGCCCGGCACCTTCACCCTGCGCCTGGATACGGCTCACGCTCCCCGGACCTGCCGCCGTTTCGCGCGGCTGGCGGAAGAAGGGTTTTATAACGGCCTGGTGTTTCACCGGCTTGTTCCGAACTTCCTGGTGGAAGGGGGCGATCCCCTGATGAACGGCCTGGGAGATCCAGGCGACTCGATCTATCCGGAAACGACCGATCTTCCGTTCCGGGCAGGCACCGTGGCGATGTTCGAAGGCTCCGCCGCCGGAGCCGGGAGCCGGTTCTTCATCGCGCTGACCGACCAGCGCCGGCTGGACGGCAGGCAGGCGGCGTTCGGAAGGATCACCGGAAACCTGGATGGCGTGGTCCGCCTCCTGATTCCCCAGGACCGGATCGTGAACATTCGGATTCAGGAGGTTGGAGCCGGCGACGCGAAATAAAGAAAGGCAAGGTCAGGAAGATTCGGGAACCTGTTTCTTCCGCATGGTTTGAACCTTGGCATGGACCCCTTCCCGGATCTCCCGCCAGATCTCCAGGGGGATCCCCAGGAACGCTTCCGCCACATCCGGATCGAACTGGGTACCGGCGCACTTCCGGATTTCGTCCCGGGCCGCTTCGATGCTGAGCGCCGAACGGT
This sequence comes from uncultured Acidobacteriota bacterium, assembly GCA_964654385.1. Taxonomy (GTDB): domain Bacteria; phylum Acidobacteriota; class Polarisedimenticolia; order Polarisedimenticolales; family Polarisedimenticolaceae; genus Polarisedimenticola. The sequence continues at coordinate 1,564 of CAZZIV010000255.1, forward strand.
ACGGCCGGTCCGAGGTCATCGCGTCAAAGCAGTCCACAACCGCGAAGGTCCTGGCTCCCAGAGGGATCTGGTCTCCCGCCAGCCCCTGTGGGTAGCCGGAGCCGTCGAACCGCTCCTGGTGGCACAGCACGATCTCCAGCGCCGGTTTCAGGAAGCCGATGTGCCGAAGCATCTCGTATCCGTGCTCCGGATGTTTCCGCATTTCGATCCATTCGGCGTCCGTCAGCTTTCCGGGCTTCCGCAGGATCGCGTCGGGAACACCGATCTTCCCGATATCGTGTAACAGGGCGCCCCGGCGGACCCAGCTCAGCTCCGGATCCTTGATTCCCATCGCTCCGGAAACCATCATGGCGTATTCCACCACCCGCTGGGAATGGCCCTGGGTTTCGTTGTCCCGAAAATCGAGGGCGGTTACCATCGCCTGCAGGGTGCTCTCGTAGGCTCCCTCCAGTTCCGAATAGAGCCGTTCGACTTCAACGTTTTTTTCCTGCAGTTCGGCGGTCCGTTCCTGGACCTTGACCTCCAGGCCTTCCTGGTAGGCCCGGTTCTCGTTGATCAGGCGGCGGTTCTCCAGCGTACGCCTGACGACGATGCTGACCTCTTCCAGGTTGAACGGCTTGGTCACGTAATCCCGGGCGCCGTCCCGGATCGCCTTCACCGCCACCGCCGTATCGACCACACCGGTCACCATGATGACATCGGCATCCGGATCGATCTTCCGCAGTTCGGCCAGAAGTTCGATGCCGGACATCTCCGGCATGTCGATATCCGAGAGCACCAGGTCGATCTCACCCTGCCGGTAGATCTCCAGCCCCTCCGCCGCCCGGGAGGCGGTCCGGGGGATGAACCCGAAAGCGGTCAACCCATCCGACAGGATTTCCCGGACCGAAAACTCGTCGTCCACGATCAGGATCCGCTTCCCTTCGTTCTCGCTATCCTTCGTCATACGGGGCATTCTAGCGGCTGGCGCCGGTCAGGTCACTTCTTTCCAGCTCTTTCCGGTCATCTGGTCCACCGCCAGCGGCACTTTCAACTCCCAGACCCCCTCCATTTCTTCCCGAAGGATGCGACAGATCGTTTCCAGCTCGTCCTCCGGAACCTCGAGGAGCAGTTCGTCATGGACCTGCAGCAGCATCCGGCTCCGGAACCGGCCCTCCTCGAGGGCCCGGCTCACGCGGATCATCGCCATTTTCATCAGGTCGGCGGCGGTCCCCTGGATGGTGGTGTTCACCGCCGCCCGAAGCGCCTGCTCCTTCTGCCCCCTCCCCGCCTTTCCTCGAAGAATCGGGAAATATCGGACCCGTCCGAACAAGGTGCGGACCGCTCCCTCGGTAAGGGCGGTTTCCCGGACCCGGTCGATATATTGCCGGATGTTCGGGAACCGCTCGAAATAGGTCCGGATGAAATCGCGAGCCTCCTTCCGGCTCATCCCCTGTTCCCGGGCCAGCCGGGATTCGGACATTCCGTACAGAATTCCGAAGTTCACCGCCTTGGCCCGGGTCCGCATTTCGGAGGTCACCATCCCCGGCAAGACACCGAATACCGTGGCCGCGGTGTGGCTGTGAATATCCTCCCCGGACCGGAACGCCTGGATCAGGCGCTCGTCTTCGCAGAGATGAGCCAGTACGCGAAGCTCCACCTGGGAATAATCCGAGGCGATGAACACCGATCCCTTTTCAGGAACGAACGCTTCCCGGATCCTCAAACCGGCGATCGTGCGGGCGGGGATGTTCTGCAGGTTCGGATCGGAAGAGGAGAGCCGCCCGGTAGCCGCTCCGGTCGGATGATACGACGTGTGCACACGGCCGGTCTCCGGATGGATCAAACGGGGCAGCGCGTCCACGTACGTCCCTTTCAGCTTGGTCAGTTCCCGGTATTCCAGCAGCTTGTCTACGATCGGGTGTTCCCCGGCCAGTTCGGCCAGGGTCCGGGCGTCGGTGGAAAACACGCCGCTCTTGGCGGTCTTCCGGCCCGTGGTCAACCCGAGCTTTTCGAACAGGACGCCTCGAAGCTGTTTCGGCGAGTCGATATTGAACGGTTCCCCGGCCAGGTTGTGGATCTCCTTCCGGAGTCGATCCTGTTCCCCGGCCATCTCCACCGACATCGCCTCCAGCAGTTCCCGATCCACCAGGATGCCGTCCGCCTCCATCCTGGCCAGGATGGTCAGCAGGGGGCCGTCGACCTCTTCGTACAGTTTCTCCACCCGGGACCCGCGCATCCGCTCTTCCAGAACCTCCGCCAGGCGGAGGGTCACGTCGGCGTCTTCGGCGGCGTACCGGGCCACCGTTTCCACCGGCACCTGGTCGAGAGTCTTCCGGGAGCGCCCCTTCCCGGCCACCTCTTCGTACTTGATCGTCTCGTAGGCGAGGAACTCCCGGGCCAGGTCGTCCATCTTGAACGAGAGCCGTCCCGGATCGAGCATGAACGCGGCCACCATGGTGTCCAGCCGCCAGCCGTCCACCGGCAGATCGTGGCGGCGGAGAACATGGGTATCGTATTTCAAATTCTGCCCGACCTTGCCTACCGCCGGATCGGCCAGCAGAGGGGCCAGGACTTCTTGTACCGTTTCCAGGGAAAGCTGATCGGGAGCCCCCAGGTATTCATGGCCGACCGGAATGTACCAGCCGGTTCCCGGCGAGGTGGAGATCGAGATCCCTACCAGCCTGGCCCGCATCGGATCCACGTTGTCGGTTTCCGTATCCAGGGCGATCCGGCCGGCGGAGCGGCAGGCCGCCACCACCTGCGCCAGGGCTTCTTTTACCAGGACCGTTTCATACTTCGCCGAAGGGCTTGGAGCCGCGGAAGCCTCCGGATCGGATCCGTCAACCTTCGATTCCGTTTCCCCGCCGCTAGAATCGTTCGCCCCGGCACCG
>CAZZIV010000256.1:0-4394 GCA_964654385.1 uncultured Acidobacteriota bacterium
GCTGTGGATGATCTGGAGAGCCTCCAGAAAGGCCGGCGACCCGGTTCCCCGGGGCATCCGAAACATGCTGGAATCGATGATGCTGTACGTCCGGGATGAAATCGCCCGGAAATCGATCGGGGAGGAGGCGGATCGTTACGTCGGTTATCTGATGACCACGTTCTTTTTCATCCTCACCGTGAACCTGCTCGGGCTGATCCCGGGGATGGTCACGGCCACCGGGAATATTTCCGTCACCGCCGGCCTGGCCCTATGCGCGCTGTTCATGATCCAGTGGAGCGGCATCCGCAAGTTCGGGGTGGTCGGGCATTACAAGCACCTGGTCCCCGCCGGGTTGCCTCTCTGGCTCGCCCCCCTGATGGCGTTCGTGGAATTCCTGGGGATGTTGATCAAGCCGTTCGCGCTCTGCATCCGTCTGTTCGCCAACATGATGGCCGGGCACGTGGTGATCCTGGCCCTGATCTCCCTGATCTTCATTCTGGGCACCCTCTGGGTCGCCCCGGTATCGGTGGCGTTCGCCCTGTTCATTTACCTTCTGGAACTGCTGGTCTCGTTCATCCAGGCCTACATTTTCACCATGTTGACCGCCCAGTTCATCGGTATGTCTGTCCACCCGCACTGATCGGGTTGTGTTCGGTTCGAAAGAAAAGTTGTCGCCGCTCGCGCGGTACGTTGTGAAAGCCAAGGAGGATTGAGGAAATGGAAGGACTTGTTTTCATCGGCGCCGGCCTCGGCGCCGGTCTCGCCATTCTCGGTGGTGGTCTGGGTATCGGTCGCCTGGCGGCCTCCGCCATGGAAGGGATTTCCCGCCAGCCCCAGTCCGCCGGGAACATCCAGACCGCCATGCTGATCGCCGCCGCCCTCATCGAGGGGGTGACCTTCCTGGCGCTGGTGATCTGCTTCCTGATGCTGCCCTAGAGGTTTCTGGTGCTCAAGAGGCAACAATTGACGGCCGCGCGGATCGCCGTGGGAGGGTCACTCCTGTTCGGTTCGGTCGTTCCGGTCATCGCCTCCGAGGGGGGCGGTGGCACCAAGGCGCTGATGCAGCCCCACATCGGAACGATGTTCTGGACGATCATCACGTTTCTCGCTCTCGCTTTCCTTCTGGGCAAGGTCGCCTGGAAGCCGCTTCTCGGCGCTCTCGACGCCCGGGAGCGGTCGATCGAGGACACGCTGAATCAGGCCAGGAGCGAACGGGAAGAGGCGGAGAAACTGCTGGAAGAGCACAAGGCTCTGGTCGCCCGGGCCCACAGGGAACGGGCGGAGGCCTTGAGCAAGGCGGAACAGGAAGCCGAACGGCTGAAGAGCGGTATCATGGACGAGGCGAGGGAACAGCGGGAAAAGCTGCTGGCCCAGTCCAGGGAACAGGTGGCAGCCGGCCTCCGGCAGGCCCAGGCCGAACTGAAAGGATTCGCCGTAGACCTGGCGATCCAGGCCGCATCCAAGCTCCTGTCCCGCAACCTGGACGATGCCGCCCAGAGAAAGCTGGTCGAAGATCATCTTAACGATCTGGAACGGCTTCCCGGGAATCGTTCCGACCTGCCGTCCTGAAGAAGACGATCCGCCGTTGAAACGATCGGTGGAAATGGGCCGCGCGTGCAGCGCGGCCCCTTTCCGTTCGCCTACCGGGCGGAGGACCGATGCGCGTCTTTGAGATTCCTACCGGCAACCGCCCACCGCACCGGTGCAAGATCCTCTGCGGAGCCAGGGTCCTGGAACGCCTTCCCGGCGATCTGGGCGGCGGAGTCGCTGGGAGCGCTGTCCTGCTGTCCGATGATCGTGTGGCTCCTCTGTACGGGCAGCCTCTTCTCGGGGCCCTGGAGGAGCGGGGGATCGCGTCCCGCCTCTTCTCGTTCCCAGCGGGGGAGGCCTCCAAGACCCGGGAGGTCAAGGCGGAGTTGGAAGACAGGATCGCCGCCGCAGGACTCGGTCGGGACGGCGTGATCCTCGGAATCGGCGGCGGCGTCACCTGCGATCTGGCCGGGTTCATTGCCGCCACCTGGCATCGAGGCATTCGGCTGATCCTGGTCCCGACCTCCCTCCTGGCGATGGTAGACGCCTCGATCGGCGGGAAGACCGCCGTGGATCTTCCGGGAGCCAAGAACCAGGTCGGCGCTTTCCATTTTCCCACCGAGGTCTACGTCGACCCTTCGTGTCTTACGACCCTGCCGGAGCCGTTCTTCGTCCAGGGAATGGCGGAAGTGGTCAAGTACGCCGTGATCGCCGACCGGGGGCTGTTCGAGACCCTCGAGGGATTGACCAACGGAATCCGGGATCTCCGGAGCGACGGCCGGCTCCTGGAAGAGATGATCGAACGCTGCGTCGATCTCAAGGCGCAGGTGGTGGCGAAGGATCCATTGGACAGAGGGACCAGGGCGATGTTGAATTTCGGCCATACCGCGGGACACGGCATCGAAGCGGCGGCCGGATACAGGATCTCCCACGGGGAAGCGGTGGCGATCGGCATGGTCGCCGAAGCCCGGATGGCCGATCGGTTTCCCGCGCGGGAACGGGACCGGCTGAAGGCCCTCCTCGAAAAGCTGGGACTCCCGGTCTCTCTTTCTCCGGGCATCGATCCTGGGGAGGTGGTCCGAGCGGCGAGAGCCGATAAGAAGCAGAGAGGCGGACAGTTTTGTTGCGCGCTTCCGGACCGGATCGGCCGGATGCCCCTGGAGCGCGGGCCGGTAACGGTCGTGCCGGAAACGGAGTTTCGGATCGCTTTTCGGAATGATTGACTTCCGGACCCTCGGAGATTATTTTACTTCCTTGAATCTAACTTCAATGATTCGAAGAGTTTGAACGAGGATGACCCGGTGACCGAACGCCCGGCTCTCGGCCGTTACCAGATTTTGAAAGAGCTCGGTCGCGGGGCGATGGGGCGGGTGTTCCTGGCGGAGGATCCGGAGATCCAGCGCCGGGTCGCCATCAAGACGATCCAGGTTTTTTCGGCCCTCCCGGAGGCGGATCGAGCCGAGGCCAGGGAGCGGTTCACACGGGAAGCCCGGTCCGCGGGAAAGCTGCTGCACCCGGGAATCGTGACCATCTTCGATGTGGGGGACCACAAGGGGATTCCCTACCTGGCCATGGAACTGGTGGAAGGGGAGTCGCTGGACCGGTTCTGCCGCCCTGACCATCTCCTGCCGGTGGCCACTGTTCTCGATGTGATCCGGCAAGCGGCGGAAGCACTGAGCTATGCCCATCGGGAAGGAGTGGTTCACCGGGATATCAAACCGGCGAACCTGATGCTGGTCGACGGCAGCCGGATCAAGATCATGGATTTCGGCCTTGCAAGGGCGCCGGCGACCCGGATGACCAGCGCCGGAGTGCTGATGGGGACCCCCGGCTACATGTCTCCGGAGCAGATCCGTGGAGGGTCGGTGGACGGCCGGTCCGATCTTTTCGCCCTGGCCTGCGTCCTCTTCGAACTTCTCACCGGCAGGAAACCGTTCGACGGCGATTCCATTTCCACCGTGGTCTACCAGGTGGTCCACGAGGATCCGCCGGATTTGTCTCTTTACCGGGCCCGGGTTTCCCCGGAAATGGAAGCGTTTCTCCGGAAGGCGATGGCCAAGGAGACGGATGACCGGTTCCCGGACGGTGAGGCGTTTCTCGAGGCCCTCTCCCGGGCCGGGACGCCGCCGGAGAACGGGGCCGATCGGTCGCAGGCTCCGGAAGGGAGCGGAGATGATTCCCAGGCGACCTCCGATGAGGTCACCGGAGATCTCACCCTCCCGCCGCCGGTGCACGCGCGCAGGAAGCCGAAATCGTCCTTCTCGTTCGGCCTGGTCCTGATTTTCTTGTTGATCGGTCTGGCGTTGGCCGGATATGTCTTCCGGATGGAACTCCTGGATCTCTACCGTGGGAAACCGTTTTCGGAGTTGTTCGGCGGCGGGGAGGAGCCCGGTACACCGCCGCCCCCGGTCGTTCCCCAGGTGGAGCCCGGGAGGGCCGCCACGGTCCGGACCGAACCGGCCGGCCTGCTGGTGCTGCTGAACGAAACCCCCATGGAGGGGAACATCGTCGAATTTCCGGACGAGGGTTCCCCCGGGACCCTGTCCGCCTCTCTCGGGTGCAGAAAGGCGGAGTATCCTCTCAGTGAGGGGGATATCGGACAGGAGGTGGTCCTGGTTCTGGACCCCCTGGATCTGCAATTGGAGGTGCCGGCGCCGGTGGAAGGCGCCCGCCTATCCCTTAACGGCGGCAAAGCCGTTCCGGCTCCTTCCGAGCTGGAACTGGACCTGTGCCAGGAGAATGTTGTCGAATTCCGCGCCGCTCACTTTCAACTGGTCCGAAGAACGATCCCGGCCGGGGCCACGCCCCTGCAGGCCAGGCCCGCACTGAGCGGTGTCAGCCTGGAGCCGATTCCCACCGGCGCGATTCTGCTCTCGGCGGGA
>CAZZIV010000257.1:0-4377 GCA_964654385.1 uncultured Acidobacteriota bacterium
GCGCGCGCTGGCGCGCCGCCCCGCACGGGGGCGCAGGTGATGGCCACCGGTCTCCGGGCTTCCGCGGGGCTGGTCCTGGCGGGTCGGGCGGCCGACGGGGTCACGGTTGTGGACCGGGTCTACCACCTGGACCGGGGGTACGAGCCGATGGAGAAGAAGCTGGAGGCACTGGGAGCTTCCGTGGAGAGGATACGATGAGCGACTGCGTTTTCTGCGGAATCGTGCAGGGGAAAATCCCTTCGGACCCGGTGTACGACGACGGGGAGATTCTGGCCTTCCGGGATCTGAACCCGCAGGCTCCGGTACACGTTCTCCTGATCCCGAAAAAACACATCGCCTCGGTAGCCGAGGCGGGAGTGGAAGACGCCGCCCTCCTCGGACGGATCCTGCTGGCCGCGGGGAAGATCGCCGAATCGGAAGGGATCGGCGGAGGGTTCCGGGTGGTGACCAACCGGGGGGAACAGGCGGGCCAGTCGGTTTTTCACCTCCATTTCCACCTTCTCGGCGGCAGGACGATGGAATGGCCTCCCGGCTAATTCGGTCTCTTTCCTGCCTTGAGGCCGGTCCGCCCGGGCGATACAATCCCGCTTTCAACTCCTTTGCTCTTCCTTAGCCTTAGCGCTGTTCTTACGGAGGATTCGTCGTGAAGAACCCGGTGATCGTCAACGCGGTCCGCACCCCGATCGGAAAATTCCTGGGCACACTCTCGCCGGTGCCCGCCGTCCGGCTGGGCGCGCTGGCGGTCAAGGAGGTGATCGGCCGGCTCGGCCTGGATCCCGCCCTCGTGGATGAGGTGATCATGGGAAACGTGGTCACCGCCGGAAACGGGCAGAATCCGGCCCGGCAGGCCGCCCTGGGGGCAGGATTGCCCGACACCGTGGCGGCGATGACCGTGAACAAGGTGTGCGGCAGCGGGATGAAATCGGTGGTGCTGGCCGCCCAGGCGGTGAAGTGCGGCGACGCCGACCTGGTGGTGGCAGGCGGCATGGAATCGATGTCCCGGACGCCGTACCTGCTTCGGAACGCCCGGACCGGGTTCCGGATGGGGCATCAGCAGGTGCTGGATTCGATGATCCACGACGGCTTGTGGGACGCCTACCACGATTACCACATGGGGAATACCGGGGAGGTCGTGGCCGAAAAATACAACATCACACGGGAAGACCAGGATCGCTGGGCCTGTGAGAGCCATCGACGGGCGATCGCGGCCATCGACGCCGGGTTGTTCAAACGGGAAATCGTGCCGGTGGAGGTGCCGCAGAGGAAGAAGGACCCGATCCTGTTCGACACCGACGAGGCGCCCAGGAGAGAAACCTCCATGGAAGCGCTGGCCCGGCTCCGGCCGGCGTTCAAGAAGGACGGAACGGTGACCGCCGGGAACGCTCCCGGCGTGAATGACGGAGCTTCGGCGGTGGTGGTGACTTCCCTGGAGAAAGCGCAGGCGTTGGATCTCAAGCCCAGGGCGGAGATCGTCGCCTACGCCACCAGCGGGATGGCGCCGGAGATGGTGATGATGGCGCCGGAGAAGGCGGTGCGGATGGTTTGGGAGAAGTCCGGCTGGTCCCGGGACGAAGTCGATTATTATGAATTCAACGAGGCGTTCGCCGTGCAGCAGTGCGCCCTGGGCGCCGAACTGGGGATCGACGCGAAAGTGCACAACGTGCGGGGGGGCGCCGTGGCGTTGGGTCATCCGATCGGGGCATCCGGGGCGAGGATCCTCACCACCCTTCTCCACGCCCTGGAAGATGACGGGAAGAAAAGAGGGATCGCCGCGCTCTGCCTGGGCGGCGGCAATGCCGTCGCCATGGCGATCCAGGTCCTGTAAGAGCAGCGGCCGCGGAGGAATGCGAGACAGTTTCCGGACGACGAGGTGACCAGGATGAACGTGAAGAAGGTCGGAGTGGTCGGAGCGGGACAGATGGGGAACGGCATCGCCCACGTGGCCGCCCAGGCGGGGCTGAACGTGGTGATGCAGGACCTGGAAGACCGGTTCGTGGAGAAAGGTCTGGCCACGATCGGCAAAAATCTGCAACGGGGTGTGGACAAAGGGCGGATGGCCCAGGAAGAGAAGGAAGCGATCCTGGGAAGGATCCAGGGAACGACCCGGATCGAAGACCTGGCCGGCTGCGACATGGTGATCGAGGCCGCCGTGGAAAACGTGGACGTAAAGCTCGACCTGTTCGCGAAGCTGGACGAGGTGGTCGGGCCGGAGGCGCTGCTGGCCAGTAACACCTCGTCGATTTCCATCACCAGAATCGCCGCCGCCACCGGTAGGCCGGAAAAGGTGATCGGCATGCATTTCATGAACCCGGTGCCGGTGATGAAGCTGGTGGAGGTGATCCGGGGTCTGGAAACCGGGGATGAGACCTGCGTCACGGTTCTCGAGCTGGCGGAGTCGATGGGGAAGACGCCTGTGGAATGCCGGGACTTCCCAGGCTTCATCAGCAACCGGGTGTTGATGCCGATGATCAACGAGGCGATCTGCTGTCTTCACGAAGGGGTGGCCGAGCCGGAAGCGATCGACACCATCATGAAACTGGGGATGAACCATCCGATGGGGCCGCTGGTCCTGGCCGATTACATCGGGCTGGACACCTGCCTCGCGATCCTCGAAGTGCTGCAGGACGGGTTGGGCGATCCGAAATACAGGCCCTGCCCCCTCTTGAGAAAGTACGTGGAAGCCGGCCGGCTCGGGCGGAAGACCGGGCGCGGGTTCTACGACTACAGCAAATAGGGAATGCCGGAGCCGACACCGGTCGCCCTGGCCGTCGTCGTACGGACCGGTCGTGTGCTGGTGGGGCGCAGGGAAGGGGATCCTCTCTTCCCGGATCACTGGGAGTTCCCCGGAGGTAAAATCCGGCCTGGGGAACTCCCTTCCGAAGCGGTGGTTCGTGAGCTTGGGGAAGAGACCGGCCTGATCGGCTCCAATCCACAGCCTTTCCTGGAGTTCGAACACCGATACCCCGGGCGGGGCCTCCGCTTCCACTGCTTCTTTGTGACAACGCCGGGTGAAAACGAGCCGACCGTGGAGCCCGGTCGCTGGAGATGGGTGAACCGGGGGGCACTGGAGGACCTGGCCATGCCGGAGGCGAACGGCCGGATTCTCGAGGCTCTCGCAGGAGGTGGCGTGGATGAGTGAGCCGCGAACCCTGTTTCCTGTCGGTCGCACCGACGTGGGGAAAAGACTGGATCGGTTCCTCCGCGAGCGGATGCCGAGGCTGTCCCGGACCCGGATCCAGGAGATGATTCGGACCCGGGTCTTTCTCTCCTGGGAAGCGAGAGTCCGGCCGGCGACGGTCCTGGTGCCGGGTGGGGAGATCCGGATCGCTTTCCGGCCCATTCCGGAAACGCTCCTGGAAATCCCGATCCCGGTCCTGGAGCGGGGGGATGGTTGGATGGCGGTGGACAAGCCGGCCGGTCTGCCGGTTCATCCTCACAGCAAGGTGAGGGAAAACACGGTCATCCGAATGATCCGCCGTCAGGAGGGGATCGAATCCCTGACCCTCACCCATCGGCTGGACCGGGAGACCAGCGGCGTCCTGCTCCTGGCGGACAACCCGGAGACCGCAGCCCTCTTCGCAAAGGCGTTCGAAGCAAGACAGGTTCACAAAGAGTACCTGGCGGTGGTGGAAGGGGTCCTGGACCAGGACCGGGGCTCCATCGACCTGCCGGTGGGAAAGGCCCTCCATTCCAGGTTGTTCGTAAGGCAGGGGACGGAATCGGGGAAGGAGGCCCTGACGTCCTGGCAGGTGGAGCGGCGAGGGGAGTCCAAGACTCTTCTGCGATTGTTCCCCCATACCGGGCGACGACACCAGATTCGCGTCCACCTGGAGGCGATCGGACATCCGGTGGTAGGGGATATGCTTTACGGCCGATCGGATGAAGACTTTCTCAACAAAGTGAAACGGGAAACGGATCGCCATCTTCTGCACTGCGCCCGGATCCGGGTGGAAGGTGCCCGGCCTGTCGTCGATTGTTCCGCGCCGACCCCTCCCGATTTCCTGGATCGGTGTGGATTCCGGAACCGGTGATCCACGCCGACCATGGGAGAACAACATCTTTAGGCGCCCGTTCCTGGGAAAAGACCATGTAATACAGATAATACTTATAATTACAAAATCGAAGCTGCCTTCGAAAGGTTACTTTTATGAAATTTTAAGCTGCTCCAGAAGCAATTCCGCTGTATACAAAATGCACCGAAGGGAAGGTCGCGCGAAGAAAGCGTGAGAATGTGAGGCTCGAGCGCTTACGAGTCGGTTTTCCCCGGGGGGGTGCTCCGGTGGTCCGGGTCACCTGGTAAAGGGTAAGTTTTCGTCTGAACAAAGGAGCCAAGAATGAAGAAAGTATTTTATCTTGCTTGCTGCATCGCCCTCGTGA
>CAZZIV010000258.1:0-4321 GCA_964654385.1 uncultured Acidobacteriota bacterium
CGAAGATCACACCGCGATGTGACGATAATCCGTGCTCCTGCCATGACCAGATCCGTGACTCCGCGGGTCCGACCGCCCAGTATCGAAGGTCCGCAGGCCATGGCCTCGGCGAACACCAGCCCGAACGATTCGGCCAGGGAAGGAAGAGCGAACAGGTCGGCCTGCCGATAAAGTTCCGGGAGCCGGTTTCTCGGGCAGTAGCCGTGGAAGTCCACAAGCTTTTCGGCCCCGCACTGCCGGGCCTTCTCGCGGAGACGGTTTTCATAACTTCCGAGCCCGACAATCTTGAGATGGGCGTTCACCGAAGGCGGGAGTGTGGCTACCGCCTCGATGAGGTGGTCAATGCCTTTCCGCTTGATCAGCCGGCTTACCGTGATGATTCTCAGCGGTCCTCCGGGTGGCTCGGTCGCGAGAGGGCGGGGAGAGAACAGGTCGGCTTCAATACCGTTGGGGATCACGTCGATTCGGACATCCGGATCGGTCTTCCGGGCGGTTTCCTTCAGCCCGCCGCTCAGGGCCACCACCCGCCCCGATCCACGCCAGAGCGCGCGGACGACCGGTCGCAGGAGAAGGTTCATCCTGTGAACCGTCGTGTTGTATTCGTCATACCAGGGCACGTCGGACCCCCGCAGGGAGATCACTCTCGGGATACCACGGTGCTTTCCGGGCAGGAAAGAGAGGGCTCCGGTCGGCAGGGTGAAAAAGTAGTGGGCCGCGTCAAACCCTCCGGCCCGGCAAACTTTTCGCAGGCGGGGCCAGGCGGCGGCCAGGTAGGAATAGGCTCCGCGCAGGCCGCAGTCATGGATACCCTTTCTCCAGCTGAACACCCGGTGGATCTCGACTCCTTCTTTCCGTTCCAGCGGGAGCTCGCCCTTCAACCGGGAAGTGAGCACCACGGCACGATGATTTTTCTTCACCAGCTCCCGGGCGATATTCCAGGTGGCATTGCCGGCTCCTCCGCCCATAGGAGGGAACTCGTAGTTCAGCAGAAGGATCTTCATCGAGTGCATCGCTACTTGGGAAGAAGTTTCGATTTCAGGAGAAAGATGTTGTAAAGGTTTTGAGGGTAGCAGGTCTTACAGGAACGGGTCGGTCGCTCTCCCCGGGCCAGGGCTTCCCGTAGTTCCCGGTAATGACGATTGTTCCAGATTTCGGCGAACGACTGTTCCCCGAGATGCCCCATGCGCCCTTCGTCCCGTGTCCACGGCATCACCGGGCAGGGGCGGACCCAGCCGTCGGCGCCGAGCCATGTACTCATCCACGGGAAATAGCAGGAGACGGTGTTCGGTTCGTATGCAGGCATCGGAAGCATCGCTTTCCAGAGGAGTTCGAAATCCTTTTCCCAGATCGCCAGGTTCGTGGCGATTCCGTGCTTTTTCGCCGAATTGCCGGCTTCCTGAAGAATCCGACGCAGTCCCTCACGGCTCATGTCGGCGGTCAGCATGGTCTTGCGGTCTTCCATATCGTTGTAGGAGAGGTATTGAACATATATTCCGTCCACACCCAGTTCCGCCGCCAGTTCCACCAGGGCGGGGAGTTCCTGGTAGTTGAATCTCTGGAGGGCGAAATTGAAACGCACCGAGGGCAATTCCGACCCGAGTTCCCGCTTGAGATCGCGGATTCTGCGCAGGTTTTCCAGGATGTCACCGAACGCGTCTTCGCCTCGAATGATCCGGTAAGTCTCCGGACAGGCCGCGTCGATCGATACCTTCAACTGGTTGATCCCCGATTCAACGATCCTCCGGTGTCTCCCCTTCACCCTGGTGAAATTCGTTGCGCAATTCACGGCGGCGCCGTTTTCCCTGGCGTATTGGATGATTTCGAAAATGTCCGGGTGGAGGAACGGCTCTCCGATCCCCGAGACGTTGATGTTGGTCGGGCAAAGCTCCCGGATGATCTTCTTCCAAAGCGCCGCCTGGAGAATGCTCGCCTTGTCGACGATCATGTCCCGGGAGCAGGTAGTGCAATGCAGGTTGCACGCATCGGTCGACTCCAGTTGCAGGTGGATCGGGAGAGATGTGCTGATCGGACGACGCCGGATCATGTTCCACAGAACGCCGAGGGATCTCAGGCCCTTGCGCACTTTTCCAGGATTCGGCCGGGGCGATTTCAGCGAGGGCAGCCGGGCGTCGGGGATCTCCAGGCTGCTCCGCGGGGCCCGGGCGGCGTGAAAAGATTCATACCGTTCATCCCAGCCCGGCGGCGACGGATTCCTGGTGAGGCCGGAAATCGCGCTCGTCCGCCGGATCACCTGGAGGCTGACCGGTGATTCTGTTTCGTTTTCCAGGGTGGTATCTTTCATCGAATCCCCTCGTCCTGCCGAATTACGTCCTTGATTTGGTATCGTAACAGTTCTACGGCGAATTGTTCATGGGAAGTGTGAGGCGAATTCGTGGGGGCGCCTTCTGTTTCATCGGCGTCACGGCGATTTCCACGGAGAAGAGGGTTGCGGATGAGGATCGACCCGATGGAAGCGAATCTCCGAAAAACCGGCTCCAAGGGGTGGCTGGCTCTGCTGTTGATGATCCTGTTGTTCGGATCGGGTCTCCGGGGGCGATGGATCACCGACGGGATTTTCGGCGATGAATCCTTCCATGTAGCCGCGGCGATTTCGCTTCTAAACGGGGAAGGGGCGAAACTCTCGCCCGGATACCCGTACGAGCGGGCGCTGCCGTTCACGGAGGCGGTTCGCGTCTCCTCCTTCCTTTTCGGCACGGAGGAATGGGCATTCCGGGTTCCCTCTTTCCTATCCAGTATCCTGGTCATCGGTCTGGTGTTTCTCCTCGGAAAAGAGTGGATCGACCGGACGACCGGTCTCATCGCCGCGTTTTTCTCGGCCTGCGATCCAATGTCCGTTTTTATGGGTTCGTACGCAAGGTTTTATTCCTCCGCCCTGCTCCTGCTGCTGATCGCCGCCTTGGCATTCCGCCGCGGTCTGGAGGCATGGAAAAGAGGGGAACACCGGCAGATGCTCGCCTGGGCCGCCGCTTCCGCGGCGTCGATCGGATCCGCCTTGGTCCTGCAGGTCATAAGCGCGGACCTGATGCTCGGGATCCTTGTTTTTATGGTGTTGGATTTGATTCGAGCGGCGGTGATCGAGGGTCCGCGGACCGCCAGCCGAAGACCTGAAGGGATCCTTGCGATTCTGGGGACGATCGGAATCGGTTTGGCGCTCGTTTTCACCCGGTTTTTCTGGGCGGACGGCTGGCGCCTGGCGCTTCAGGCTCCACTCTGGAATATGCGGGAAGGGCCCGATTACTTTTACTATCTCCATTTCTTGAAATCCTATTATTTCCCGGTCGTCATTCTCTTTATGGCGGGATGCGGGATCGCTCTTCTGAAGAAACGCCGGGGGGTCCTGCTGGCGGGAGTCATCTTCTGCTCGGCGTTGCTGGCGCATTCCGTCGTTTTTCAGTCCAAGAGCCCCAGGTACCTGTTTCTGGTGATGCCTTTTCTCCTTCTCCCTGCGGCCTATACCGTCCGATACCTCGGCAGCTCGGTCGCAGATCGGTGGCTGGGAACCGAGTCCCCTCGGAAAAGGGCGCTCCTGTTTCTGACCTTCGCCGCCGGCTTCTTCCTCCTATCCGGGTGGGGCTCTGCGGATGTTCACCACCGGCTCGCCAGCCGGGTCGATTGGCGCGGCGCGATCTTGTCCCTCGGTGACCGGATCCGGGACCGGGATTACGTCGTATGCGGTGTGGCGGATGATCTTTTCCCGATTCGATACTATGTTGGAAGGGCGGACGCTCATATGGGAACGGAGGACTGGATCCTGGAACACGATCCGTATCGGAGCGTCCGGCGTCGTCCAGGGATGGGCCCCTACGATCTTCCGTGTATCTCCGATGAAAATACCTTGAGGGGCCTCGCCGAAAATTCTTCCAGGATCTGGCTGATTTTCAAGAACAATAATCTGAAACGCGGGTCGAGGATTTCACCGGCGGCGATGTTGCGGAGTCTCCGGAACCGGGAAGGCGTTCTCGTTCACACCTGGGACCGGGTGGTGGTCCTGGAAATGCCTGTGGGTCGAACCGGAACGGGCCGCCCGGCCGGTGGAAACGGACGGGGCGAGGCAGGCGACGGCAGATGAGCGGCGGTATCCAGATCCGGTTTTCTCGTCTTCTTACGGAGGAAGAGATTCTCCAGGCGTCTTCCTGGGTTCGGGATTCGGATGCCGGCCATTTTCTCCAGCACCCGGATCTGGAAGGTCAGGAGTCCGGGGGCGCATCGGCCGGGCTGTACAGCCTTGCTGAGAGCGGTGGGACACCCGCCAGCCTCGGCCGCCTCTTGCCGATTCTCTTCATCCTTCTCCTCCTCTCCG
>CAZZIV010000259.1:0-4318 GCA_964654385.1 uncultured Acidobacteriota bacterium
GCCCTCGGCCTCCAGAACCTCCGCGTACGCCACCACGGGAACGCCCGCCTCCCGGACACGCAGCCGAGCGCTCGGCCCGGGCCCCCCCCCCGCCGGTCCACACCGCCACCCTCGGCCGGGGGGATACGTTGGAGGAAGCGCTTTCCGGCCTGGGCCTGGACCGTTCCCAACGCCGGACCGTTCTGGATCTTCTCGACGACCGGCTGAACCTTCGAAAGATCCCGGCCGGCGCCGGCGTGGCGGTTCAGGAAGCTTCCGGCGGACGGATCGACGAGGTCGCCGTCCGGGTGGAGCCCGACAGCTTCCTGCGACTTCACCTCGGGAACTCCGACCCGCTCCTGGAAGAGGTCCGGCTGCCGGTCACGGCCAGGCTCAGCACCGCGGGAGGGGTGGTGGAGCACTCGGTCAGCCAGGCCCTCTCGGGCCGTCCGGAGAGCCGGGAGCTGGTCGCCCGGTTCGCGGAGATTTTCCAGTGGGACATCGACCTCCTGGTGGAGCCGCGGCCCGGCGACGAAATCCGGATCGTGTACGAATCCCTGGTGTATGGAGATCTACCCGACGACCTTCCGCCGTACAGGGGCGCCCTCCCCCGCTCCGGCGGCCCGGCCGGAACCGGCAGAATCCTCGCGGCATCCTACCGGGGGAGGATCGCCCGGTCCTCGGCGTTCTGGGTGAAAGGCGAAGACGGTCCCGGCGACTATTTCAACCCGGACGGGATCCCTCTCCGGAAGACGTTCTTGAAATCCCCCTTGAATTACCGGCGGATCAGCAGCCGTTTTTCCCGGGCGCGGCGCAACCCGGTGACCCGGAAGGTCGTCCCGCACCATGGGGTCGATTTCGCCGCCGACAGCGGCACGCCGGTGGTGGCCGCGGCGGACGGCCGGATCCTCTCCGCCGGTTGGTCCGGCGCCTTGGGGAAGGCGGTTAAAATCCGCCACGGCAGCGGCTACACCACCGTCTACGGACATCTCCGGGGGTTCGCGAAGGGAATCCGGCGGGGCGCGACGGTCCGCCAGAACCAGGTGATCGGATACGTCGGTTCCACCGGGAGGGCGACCGGCCCCCACCTGCACTACACCATGCTGGTCAACGGGAAACCGGTCGACCCGATGAAATTCAAGAACCCTCCGGTGGAGAATCTGCCCGAAGAGGAACGGCCCCTCCTGGAGGAAGCGGTCCGGGAATGGGGACCGGTCCTGGACCGGCTTCCGCCGGCCGCTGCGGAAGTTCAACCTTCCTGAAGAAGTTTTCGAACCGCTTTCTCCAGGGAATCTCCCGACGCATACCCGGTGTGGGAAACCCGGACCCGGCCCTCCCGGTCGATCACCCAGGTCTGGGGAATCGTTCCCTGGGTGAGGAACGGCCCCTGGAACCGGCCGGCAGGCAGGACCACCGGATAGGTGATTTTCAAATCCCGGATCATCCCCTGGAGCTCGGAGGTGGTCGCCTGGTCCCAGTTCACTCCCAGGACTACCAAGCCTTCCTCTTGGTACTTGCGATGGATCGCCTCCAGTTCGGGAATCTCCATCCGGCAATACCCGCACCAGGAGGCCCAGACGTTTACCAGCACCACCCGGCCTCGAAATTCGGCCAGGGAAACCCGGCCGCCATGGAGATCCATCAAGGGCAGGCCGACCGCCGCCGGGCTTTTTTCCGCCGCGTCGACCTGCACCACCATGCGCGCGTTGTAGACCACCAGCAGAAAGGCTCCCAACAGGGCGACCCAAAGGATGCCCCGAGTGGCCCGGCGCCGGGTGATGAGATGTCCCAGGTTCAACTCCGATCCTCCGGACGGAACAACGGTTCGCGACTCCCTCTTATTCCAGGAGACCGCAATGGCGCTATTCCGTCTTCGTCACGCAGGTGAACGTCGCCCGGGCCAGGACCGTTTCCTTTTCGTCCCTGGCCTCGACGACCCATTCTCCTTCCGAACCGGGATGCATCGTTTTGTGAGACCAGGTACGCCAGTGCGGTCCGCCGATGGAAAGGCCGAGACTTAATTTTTCCTCCCCGTCCTGGATCCAGACATGGTGAATCCTGTCCCCTTCCTCTCCCCCCTCGACCCGGGTCCAGAACCAGACGGCATCGCCCACGTGGAACCGGTTCCCCTCCCCCTGCAGAACCCGGTTCACCACTCCGGTTCCCACGCCGGACTCGGTGACCCGCAGGGTCGATTCCTGTCCCAGGACGGGGAGCGCCAGGGCCGCAACTGCGAACAGGCACAGTACTTGGAGCAGTTTCTCTTTCGACATTTCGATCCTCCCGACAACCGGCGGTCCGTTCAACTCCAGAGCAGTTCGACCGCCGCATGGTACAAAGGTGAGAACAGGAAAGGCAGGAGATACCAAGCGATCAGCAGTCCCGCCATAGAGCCGAGGGGGCTCCTGCGCAGACCGGCCAGCATCCGCCGGGCCGGTTTCGAGAACCCGGAAACCACCGACGCCCCATCCATCGGCGGCATCGGGATCATGTTAAAAACGAAGAGCAGCAGATTCAGCCCGAACAGGATCGAAAGCAGCCGCCCCAGTCCGTCCGCCGCGCCACTGCCGGGGACCACCGGAGCGACCAGTTGGTCGATTCTCCCGCCCATCGCCTCCCAGTACCCGGAAACCAGCCCGAGTTTCAGGGCGAGAAAAGCGATCATGGCCAGGAACAGGTTCGCCGCCGGCCCGGCCAGCGCCATGGCGGCGGCGCGCTTCGGATACCGATCCTCCCAGGAAGGATCGTAAGGCGCGCTGGCCCAACCCATCATCCACTGCCCCTGAAGGAGGAAAAAGGTCATCAGCGGGATCACCACCGTCCCGAACGGTTCCCGCCGGACATGGGGCAGAGGGTTCAGGCTGACCTGCCCGCCCAGGTAGGCTGTCTCGTCCCCTCCCAGCCGGGCCACCAGGGCGTGAGCCGCTTCATGGGCCGTGAGCGACAGGAGAAACACCCCGTACCACAACGGCAGAAGCAGCATGATTTCCCGGGTTTCCAACGGACGTTCCCTCCGGATCGATTCCTCCCTACGCTACCATATTCCCGCCGGAAGACCCTGAAGATCGCCGTCCCGGAAGAAGGGAGGGGAGAAACCGTCTCCGGCGGGAGAGAATCCGATGACCGGGCCGTATCTGAAGGAACGGGGACACAGACCCGACGCGCCGGCGGCGGCGGTTCTCTCTGCCGCCCTGGTCGCCGTGATCGTTCTCTCGTGGGCGGCGGCGTCAGCGGCGAAATTCCTGTACCGGATCGATCCGGCTCCAGGCGCAGACGGCAGGCTGCCGGCCGACCTCTTTACCCTCCTGGCTCTCTCCTCCTTCTTCGGGTTCCTGTCGGTGTCCGCGGTCCTCCTGGCCCTGTACCCCGGCCCGCTGCCGGCGGCGGTCCGCTCCAGGGACCTGCCGGCGGGCCTGGCCGGACTGGGGCTGGTCCTGGCGTGCAGCATCGGCGGATCGGCCCTGGGCCGGTGGGTCGGCGAAACCTACTCGGGAGCGCCCGACCTGTCCGCCGGAGGATCCTGGGGCGTGGCGGCGACCCTCTCGGCGGTGGTGGCGGCACCGATCCTGGAGGAACTTTTTTTCCGGGAACTGGTGCAGATCCGGATTCTCGGCCGCCTGGCCCCCTGGAAGGCGATCGGCGTGAGCGCGACGGTCTTCGGCCTTTTTCACCTGGCTTCCGGCGGCCCGGTCCTGGTCACGAGCCTTGCGGCCATGGGGGCGGTTCTGGGCTGGGTCCGGGTGCGCACCGGTTCCCTGGGGCCTCCGATCATACTCCATGCCCTGAACAACCTGATCGCCCTGCGGATGCTGTCATGAATCCCGGCGGCGGCGGGAACCGGGCCCTCCCACCCGGGGAACTGGCCAGGCTCCCCTGGCGGCGCTTGGCTGAACTCTCCACGGACCTCGGGCTCCCGCCACGGCTCCGGGTCCTGGCCTGCCGTCACCTGGCCCAAAGGGTGGAAAGGCTGAGCCTGGGAGAACGGATCAGCCTCGCCCGGATCGCGAGCCGGGAACTGTTCCACCCCCTGGCCGAACTCCAGGAGCCGAAGGTGGTCGGCGCCCTCCTGGGCAACCCGAGATGGACCTTCCAGGACACGCTGGAACTCTGCGCCGATCCGGATACGCCGGGGGAGATCCTTCGCCGTGTCGCGGAGGGACGGCGACGGGACGGCTGGGTGAAGATTCGGCAGGCTTTGACCACCCATCCGAAGACACCGGTCCATCTGGCCCTGACCCTTCTTCTCGAAATGAACGAATCGGAGTTGCGGGACCTGCTGAAAGAGAAATCCCTGCCCAGGCTGGTGGAGATCGAGATCGTCCGGCGGCTCGGAGGCTAA
>CAZZIV010000260.1:0-4305 GCA_964654385.1 uncultured Acidobacteriota bacterium
TGTAGAACACAGGATGGGGGGCGTCGAGTCCGACGCTGTCTGCGACCCATCCACCCCTGGAATCATCTATGTCGCCCGCTGGAGCGGCGGGATCTACAAGTACGTCGAAGGTTCCCCCCCTCCCACGAGCCCCTTGACCGATCTGAACGGGGAACTCCCGACGAGCCGGTTCGGGCGTATCAGCCTGGCGGCCACGATGGATACGGTATCCAATTCACCGGTGCTCCTGGCCAGCATGCAGGATTACGTGGCCGGTAATATGCTCAAAGGGGTCTGGAAATCCACCAACGGAGGCTCCCGGTGGGTCCGCCTGGCGGGAGCGCCGCCTTCCTTCGGTGACGGGGTTTTCCCCTTCCCCGATTCCTATGAGGCAGAATCGAACGACAGCATCTATACACCGAATCCGGTCGCGGTGGGAACCTTCGTCGAGGGGACAATCTCCACAGCGGCGGATGAAGACTTTTTCACATTCACCACCATCGGCGACCATTCGTTCACCATCGAGGTGCTCGCCGATCGAGCTTCATCCGGCCTCTCCCCCCTCCTGGAACTGTTCGACGGGAATAGGAAACTGCTTCGTTCCACACAGGGAGGTCTCCCGTATCCCACACCGCAACCGAATCCATCCATGGACGGACGCATCACCTCGTACCAGATTCCGGCGGGGACTTATTATCTTCGAGTGTCCAGCGGAGACGGCTCGACAGGGCGTTACCAGGTATCGATCACCGGCCTGGAACTAGGTTGCCAATGCGCTTACGACCAGGTCCTCGCCGTGGAGCCGAACAATCCGAACGTGCTGTACATGGGCACGGTCGGCATATTCCGGTCGGACGACGGCGGAACCAACTGGACCGAGATCCACGCTCACGGCGGGACCAACCAGGTTCATACAGACATCCACTCCATCGAATTTTTCCCCGGCGGCGGCACGACTTTCCTGGTTGGGACCGATGGCGGCATCTGGGAGTCGAGCGATCGAGGGAATACCTGGATCAACAGGAATGGTGACCTGTCGATCACCCAATCCTACCCGGGCATGTCGATGCACCCGACCGACCCCGATTTCCTGGTGTTCGGAGCCCAGGACAACGGATCGATCCGTTACCAGAACGGAGTGTGGACGCGCGTGTCTGGATCCGACGGTGGATACAGCGCCGTCAAAGACCAGAACACCTGGTACGTGACGGAAATCAAGCTTCATGTCCGCAAGACCACCGATAACTTTGCCACTCCGCTGGTCAGCAAAGGCTCCGGCCTGGATTGGGAGGCGGCCGAGTTCATCGCCCCCCTGGTGATGAACCCGACCAAGTCGAATGTGTTGATCGCAGGAGGCGGGAAAGGTAAAGGCCAAACGCCGGCCGTCGCCGTCTATCGTACGGACGACAGCGCCGGAAGCTGGTCCGCCAACAGCCAGAACCTGCCTGGCGGCGGGATCGTGACTCTGGCGTTCGCGCCTTCGAACACGAATGTCTACTATGCCGGAAACCGGGCCGGCCGCGTGTATCGCACTACCGACGCCGGTGCGTCCGACTGGACCGAAGTGACCGGCGCAGGACTCCCCGCCCGGGCGATCGAGGCGCTGGAAGTGAGTCCCACCGATCCGAACGTGGTGTACGCGGGGGTGGGCGAATTCAGCGGTGGAAACCTTTTTCGCACCACCAACGCCGGGGCGGCATCGGTGCAGTGGGTCGATATCGGTCACCTGGCCTCCAACCCGTCCGATCAGCTCCCCGACTGCCCGGTGAACGCCGTTGCCGTCGATCCCAATTACCCGGATACCCTCTTCGTCGGCACCGATGTGGGTCTGTTCCGCACGGTGGACGGTGGGTTGCACTGGACGACTTTCGATGCGGGCCTTCCTCACACGGCGGTCTTCGATATAGTCATCAGCACGACCGCGGGGCCCAAAGGGAAAATGCGCGCGGCCACACACGGGCGTGGAATCTGGGAGTTGGAAACCTCCAACGATGCCTGCGACCAAGCCACGGCGATCACCGACGGCAGCTTTACGGGCAGCACCCGGGGCACATCCGCAGACGGGTCCACCGGCTGTGACCCGTCCACCGACAGCTCGGATGTCTGGTACAGCTATACCGCGACCTGCGACGGGGAACTTCACGTGGACACCTGCGGATCGAACTTCGATACCGTGGTTTCTCTGCACGACCCGGGCTGTCCGGGCACGTCCTTGACCGAAACGGTTTGCAACGATGACTGCGGCGCGGGCGGCTGCGGGCTCCGGGACTCCTGCGCCGACAAAACGGTCAGCCAGGGAGAGACGGTGCTGATCCGGGTGTCCGGGTACGGAGGAGCGACCGGGGAGTTCAAATTGAATGTTTCCTGCGGTGTGCCGAACGATATCTGTGAAGACTCCCGGCAACTGGCGGTCGGCGGCACGGCGCAGTCGGGTACACGGGGAGCCGGCCTGGACTACGCGCCGACCTGTTCCGGCATCGATGACACCGCTCCCGGTGTTTGGTACAGCGTGATCGGAACCGGCAATACCATGACGGCTTCCCTTTGCAACAGTCCCACGGGAACGCATGATTCGAAGCTATCCGTCTACTGCGCCGGATGCGCGACGAAGCAGTGCGTCGCGGCCAATGACGACAGCAGCTGTGGAACATCGGCGGAGGTCAACTGGTGCGCCGCACCGGGGAACGTCTACAACATCCTGGTGCACGGCTACCAGAGTCAGAGTGGGCCTTTTCGACTGGACATCTCCGACGATGGGATCAGCTGCGGTCCCTTCTACCAGAACTGCAATCCGGGAAACGATTCCTGCGCCGCCGCCGAGTCTCTTACCAACGGAAGAATTACGGCGAGCAACACCGACGCGGGCACCGACGGAACGGCAAGCTGCGCTTCTACCGTTCAGGACGTATGGTACGAGTACGCGACAGCCTGCCACGGTTTCGCCACCTTCGACACCTGCGTGGGAAACGGATCCCTGGAGGATACGGTCCTGTCCGTTTACGATGATTGCCTGGGCCGCGAGCTCGGTTGCAACGACGATGCGCCGAGCAGTTGTGCCTTCCGGCGTTCCCGGTTGACGGTGACTCACCGGCCGGGCATGACCCTGAAGGTCCGGGGCGCCGCATACGGCGGGGCTCCTTCCACCTCCGGAACCTTCGACCTGGGCGCGGAGGAAACCTTGGCGCAACTCGCCGCCCCCCGGCCGGGACTGTACGCGGTGGACGGCCGGAACCTCCTGGAAAACCATCTTCTGCGCGTCGACACGGAAGAAGATACGCTCACAGATGTCGGCGACACCGGGGTCACCGGTTTGGCCGGTCTTGCCTACGCCTCCGGCCTGGGGCTTCTGTACGGCATCGACGACAGCATCGACCTTGATCAACTGGTCACCATCGATCCGACGACCGGAGTCGCTTCTTCATTCTCCGACAGCGCCTACACAAGCGTTCGAAGCCTGGCCTATGATTCCGACAATCTCGTCCTTTACGGAACGGATACCTTCGGCGATGTCCTTCTCCGGATCGATCCCTATTCAGGAGTCGAAACCGAAGTAGGCCCTCTCGGCTTCGGGGGTGTGGAAGGACTGGCTTACGATCCGTTCGCCAAGGTCCTGTACGGTTCCGATGTCGATACCGACCAACTGCTGACCATCAACACGGCCACCGGAGCCGCCACCGCCGTCGGGCCGTTCGGCTCGGCATTTACCCAGGTGGAAGGGCTCGCCTTCGACACGGTGCAGGGGATCCTGTTCGGTGCGGACAGAAACGTCACCACCGGAGAGGGGGTCATCCTGCGAATCGACACGACCACCGGAGCGGCGACGGCCGACGGGCCGACCTATACCGATCTGGATCCGGAAGGGTTGGCGTTCCTCGAAGGGCTGCCGGCGGCGACGGCGGGCCAAGTCTACGACGCCGTTATTCCGGTCTCCGGCGGGTGCCCGGCCTACCTTTTCAGCAACATTACAGGTCTTCCTCCCGGCCTGGTCGCCGACGGTGAAGGCAGAATCACCGGAACGCCCACCGCTCCGGGGGGCTACACCGTTACCTTCCATTCAGCGCACCACGACCATGTCTCGCCGCCGCGCTCACACTGCAGCACTACCTCCCTCCCGCGCTCCTCCCCACTCCCAGAGCCCGGACCCTCCGCCTCCCCCCCCGAGCACGCCGTGCACCGCACACAGCGAGACACGCGCACAGCGAGGTGTGTCCGACGGATCACAAGACCGGGCGACTGACCGGACCAACGGCCGCAAGCGCCCACACCACGGCAGGAAGCGTCCACCGCACCACCATGGCCAACAGGACGAGCAAGAAAATCTTGCCC
>CAZZIV010000261.1:0-4298 GCA_964654385.1 uncultured Acidobacteriota bacterium
TGCTGGCGCTGCTTCCGATCTACGTGGCAGGAGGCGTCTTTTTCATGATCCTTCACCTGAACGGATCGGCGATGACCCAGTGGGCCCGGGATACGACCGCCCGAGACGTGGCCGCCGTTCCGATGGCGTTCAAGCAGGAAGGGTTGCCCCGGTATTATCTGAACGCGGCGGAAGAGACGCCCCGCCCCGCCCCGGAAAGCCTGCTGGTGGTGGATTCGCCGAAGACGGCTTCCATGTTCGGCCAGCAGCGGATGGACGCATCTTCCGTCTCCCTCCTCGCTTCCATGGAGGGAGTGGAAGCGCTGGAAACGGGAACCGAGGCCGGGGCGGCCGGGAACGGCGATGGTTGGGAGCGTCGGGCGGTGAACGTCTATCCTGACGGCCTGGTGACCGTCCGGGAGGAGCACGACAGCCACGGCGCCGTGACGGTGACCGTGTCGGTCCCCGAGGGCGCCGAGCCGGTGAAACGGGTGGCGTTCGTGCGGGAGGTGAACGGAAAGCGGGCCGGCCTGTACGTGGTGGATCGGGAAACGTACCGTCAACTCTACGACGGTTACAGGGAACGGTACGGTCATGATCCGGAGCTTCTCCCCCCCGGGGAGTTCCTCCGGGTCGCCAACCCGGAGCTGTACCAGTCGGCCAACCCGGTGTTCGTGATCCTGTTCACGCCGCTGGTGGTGGCGTTCTTCCAGTTCATGGTCAGTCGGAAAAAGGAGATCACCACCGCCAGGAAAATTTTCCTGGGGTTGGTCCTGACCACCTTGTCGCTCCTGGTGATGGCCGGGGCGGGATTCCTCTCCGACCACGGCTCCTTGAAAGTGTCGGGCCTCTGGTTGATCAGCTTCTACGCCATTGTGACCTTGGGAGAACTGTGCCTGTCGCCGATGGGGTTGTCCCTGGTGACCAAGCTTTCTCCCAAGCGCCTGGTCGGCTTGACCATGGGAGGGTGGTTCATGGCGACCGCCTTCGGAAACAACTTCTCCGGCTTCTTCGGCTCGATCCAGCACCAGATGAATCCGACGAGTTTTTTCCTTCTCCTGGCCGGACTGGCTGCGCTGGGGGCGCTGTTTATTTTCCTGCTGCTGCCGAGAATGGACGCCGTTCTGAAGAAATACGGCGTTTAACCCGATTTATGCATGAGGGACCGCAGCGAGGACGCCCGAGATGACGGCAGTTTCGGCTCCGCAGTAGGTGCTTCATGCATAAAGCGGGTTAAGTTAAGGGCTGTCGGCCCGCGGGCTGCCGGGCCGCGAGGATCGCCCGGCGAACGGTGCGGAATTATTTCGGGAGTTCCGCTCTTTTCGGCGTATATATCAGGGTGCGGTGTCGATCGAGGGGAGCGATTGCCGCCGAAAAATGGGAGATCGGTGATGATGAGTGGATCGGTGTGGGTCCGGACCGGGGTCGTGTTCGCGATCTTGCTGCTGACGTTTTCCTGTGCAGTAAGACAGACGTCAAGGATCGGTGAGCCGGAGGCTCCCGGCGCCGCGGCGGTTCCGGAGCGGAACGGGGCGTCTCCGGGATCGGTCGATCCAGGCCGGTCCGAAACCGCCGGGGACGATGGGATCCCGAAACCGCCGACCCTTTCGGAATTATCGATCGTCGGGGAAGTTCCTGCCGGCTCACCGTCGATCGACGGCCTTCCCGGCGGGAACGAGCAGGTGAACCAGGACACCACCACCACCGCCCAAAACGAGACATCGATCGTCGTCAGTCCGACCGACCCGCTGAACGTGGTGGGCGGGTGGAACGATTACAACGTGGTCAATACCGGGCAGAACACGGTGATCGGGTACGGTTGGACCACCGACGGCGGCGCCACCTGGCAGAGCGATCGGATCGCCTTCTCTTCGCTCCCGGCCAACCAGTCCACCGGGGATCCGGCGTTCACCGCCGACACCCAGGGGAATTTCTACATGGGGATCCTGGCGTACAACGGAACCGCCCCCGGGATCCTGGTCTCCAAGTCGGTGGACGGCGGGGCGACCTGGCTCGAACCGGTCAGCGTGGACAGCGGCGGCGACAAGGAGTTCCTGACCGTCGATCCGGCCAACGATCACGTCTACCTGGTCTGGGAGAACAGCACGATCAACGGACAGACGATCTTTTTCTCCAAGAGCACCGACCTGGGTGCCAGCTTCAGCTCCCGGCTGGCGATCTCCAGCTCCGGTTCCACCGGGAACGGCGCGTACCCTGCCGTCGGTCCCAACGGGGAGATTTACGTCTGCTGGAGCAATTTCAGCTCCCGGGTCTATTTCGACCGTTCGCTGGACGGCGGCGCGACCTGGCTGTCCACCGACGTCATCGTCGACGGCAGTATCGTCAAGCCCAGGGACCCGCTGGCGGGCGGGTTCCGGAACCCGATGATGCCGGCGATCGCGGTGGATCGGAGCACCGGCCCGAACCGGGGCCGGATTTACATCGTCTGGCCGGATCAGCGTTTCGGCGACCCGGACGTGGTGATTTCCTACTCGGACGACCTGGGCGATACGTGGTCGGCGCCCAGGAGGGTCAACGACGACATCCTGGGAAACAACGCCGACCAGTTCTTCCCGTGGGTAACGGTGGACGATAATGGAGGCGTCCATGTGACGTTCCTGGACCGGCGGGAGGATCCGGACGGGATGTTGTTTGCCATGTACCTTGCCACCTCCACCGACGGGGCGGTCACGTTCGGTCCGAATATCCGGGTTTCGGACGGGAACTACGGCCCGAGCAACTTCGGCTTCCTGGGGGATTACACCGGGGCGTCCGCCGGGAGTGACTTGCGGATCCATCCGCTCTGGCCCGACGGCAGGAACGGCGACGAAGACGTCTTCAGCAAGAGCGTCGACCTGGCGGATTACGACGAAGACGGAATCCTGAACGACGGAAACGGCGACGGCCAGTATGCCAGCGCCCGCTGTACCGGGGGAAACAATCTGAACTGTGACGACAACTGTCCGGGGGAACCGAACCCAGGCCAGGCGGACGGCGACGGCGACCAGGTCGGCGACGCCTGCGACAACTGTCCCGCCGACGCCAACGTGGACCAGGGAGACCTGGACCGGGATGGTTTCGGCGACGTTTGCGACCAATGTCCCGGCCAGGTCGGAGGGGATGGAGCCGATCCGGACCTGGACGGTGTGTCCAACTGCGTGGACAACTGCCCGCTGGACGCCAACCCCGGGCAGGAGGATGTCGATGGAGACGGCGTGGGAGACGCCTGCGACCCCTGTCCGAACACCGCCCTGAACGACCAGGACGGGGACGGATTCTGCGGGGACGTGGACAATTGTGCCGCGATCTTCAACCCGGTCCAGTTGGACAGCGACGGAGACGGAGCCGGCGACCTGTGTGATGTATGTCCCGCCGTCTCGGATCCTGGGCAGGCCGACCAGGACGGCGACGGCGCCGGCGACGCCTGCGACTGCCAGCCGGCGGACGGCGGCGACCGGGCCCCGGGCGAGGTCGCCTCTCTTACCGTGAACCGGACCGGCGGGACGGCGAACCTTTCCTGGAGCGCCGTCGGGCAAACCGACGCCTATTCGGTGAGCCGGGGCGACCTGGTCAATCTCGGGGTGGACGCCTACGGGGACTGCTTTGCCGAAGGGGTGCTGGGAACTTCGATGGATGACGTCCAGGTTCCCGCCTCCGGAAGCGGATTTTTCTACCTGGTGCAGGGGCAGAACTACGATTGCGGCCTGGGTTTCCTGGGCTATACCTCCGACGAAGCCGGCCGGAACAACCAGTCCGCCGCCGCCTGCCAGGGAGGAACGTTCAGCGACAACACGGCCACCGGAGACGTCCCGGTGGACGGAACCGTGTTCGGCAGCTTCAACGATACCCCCCTGTCCGACGACGTGACGGAATCGATTGAGGAGGTGGAGTCCAAGGGAGGCAAACCGTCTCTCCGGCACACCTTCCTGGAACATCGCTGGAGCTTCGATATCCCGGCAGGCAGCCTGGTGGAACTCCATGTG
This sequence comes from uncultured Acidobacteriota bacterium, assembly GCA_964654385.1. Lineage (GTDB taxonomy): Bacteria > Acidobacteriota > Polarisedimenticolia > Polarisedimenticolales > Polarisedimenticolaceae > Polarisedimenticola. The sequence goes on from CAZZIV010000261.1 coordinate 3,963, forward strand.
GAAGGGTTCCGAACAAACAGTTCCGATGGCGATAACTTCACCTGGAGTTATTCCACCGATGGGGGCGCCGCGTGGCAGCCGGTGACCTTGGCCAGCCTGCCGTTCTCGGACAACGGAGTCGACCTGGTCGGGGTGATTCCCGCGTCGGTTTCCGGGAGTCTCCTGGTGCGTGTGGTCGACACCAACCGGAACCAGGGCGGGCTGTTCGTCGATAAGGTCTCCGTGGACCAGCTTTTCCTCCGCGTGGCCCCCTGAATCGGTGAACGGCGGCCGAAACCGGCCGGTTCGAACGGTTCACTTCGACCGAGCCCCAGAGGAGGGGCCTGCCGGGGATTC
>CAZZIV010000262.1:0-4288 GCA_964654385.1 uncultured Acidobacteriota bacterium
CGGCGGCCAGGGCGCTCCCGGCGTGCCGGTTTTGCATTTCCTGGCTGAGCTCGATCGCCGCCTGGAAAGTGGAGAGCTTCTTCAGTTCCGGTTCCTGGTTGAAAGAAGGACTCCCGGACGGGAGCTTGACGGCGTAGACAACCTGATCCTGGTGGAGGTCCAGCCAGCGGCGAAGCGGTTCCGACTTTTTCCACTCCACCAGGGCCTGGCAGCCGTCAGACGGATCGACCTGGACCCGGAGCACGCCATCCAACGACCGGACTTCTTCCAGGAGTTCCCTGGAGTCGTGGAGAACCCGGATCTCCAGGAACGGAAAGGTCCGGCAGCGATTGCCGGCTTCTTCCCGGGGACGAAGGATCACCACCATGGAGGCCGGGCAAGGTTCCTGGTCCGGGGCGATCCAGGGATCCGGCCGGACCGCCCACTCCTGCTCCAGGAACGCGCTGGCGCTTTCTTTCGCCTTGGCCAGTTCTCCCGCCGGCAGCCGGTCCCGGGTCCCAGGTCGGAGCCGGAAGGGTCGGGTGAATGGGAGAATCTTCCCAGTTTTCCTGTCCACCAGGGTCACGTCGTCGGCCAGCAGGCTGAACTCCCTGGAAGCCAGCTGGATCCCCAGGGTGGTTTTCCCGAACGTGGACGGGCCGGAAACGATCAGGGCCCGGCCGTTCCGGCAGACCGTGGTGGCGTGCAGGACGAAATGACTGGACACCTGGCCGAACAGGTCGGCGATCAAAAGGTTGTAACCGTGGATTTCCGGTTCCGCCGGGTCGAGGCGGCAGGTTCGGCTCGGTCCCCGGTAGATCGGACCGCCGGAACCGGCGATGGAAAGATGGTAGGAAAGGGGCGCCAGGGCCGGATCGGCCTGGATGCTGATGGTGTCGCCCCACAACCGGCCGATCTGGGTGGTCAGGAAATCGCTGTCGCTGGTGACCTCCACCGTCCTCCCCAGCCAGTTGAATGATTTGGTTTCCGACATTCGATCCGCTCTGCATGTAAAAAAGGGGGGAGCACTTTCGTGATCCCCCCTCTGATTCTACACAAGGGGGCGGCTTCTCGAAGAATCCGCCCCGCGCTGTTTCCGGCTTCGAATCAGTCGCCCATGCCCGTCATCGGATTGCCGTAGCTGGCGGACGCCGGTCCGAGAGACTCGAGGATTTCCCGGCTTGAAACGGTCTGAATCTCCGGCTTTTCGTATCTCTGCTTCTGCATCGTTCTATCTCCTACATTTCAATGTCTGTTAATTAATTCACGCCGTAGGTGGCGGCGAACGTCTGCGTGACCGGGGTGGATCCCTGCACCAGTTTCGATTCGATCACCGTCCAGTAGAACAGCCCGTTGTTCCCGGCGGCCAGGGCTTCCAGGTTGCGGGCTTCGGCCTTATTCAGTGTGACGGAGCCGTTCTTGCCGCGGCGAACGATCATGCTGTTCTCCGGCGACGAGAAGGTCGGGTCGGTGGAAAGGACCAGCATCGTGTTTCGGATGTTCCCTCTGTCCCAGGTGAAGGTCGGGCGGACCCCGTCGCGCAGCTCGGAAGAGCCGTAGTGGGGAGACTGAAGCACGATCGGGCTATTCACCGGGTTGGACACGCTGACGATGCCGGGGTGCTGTCCTTCCAGGCCGCTCAGTTCCACGTCGACCAGCAGGTATTCGTATTCGACGCCGTTGACGGCGGTATCGTCCAGGAAGCTGTAGTAGGCCCCATCGAACAGGTCGCCGGCGGCGGGGATCAGCCCGTCGTTCAGCCGCGTGACCTCTCCGGAAACCATGTTCCGGCGGAGGAGGTAGAATCCGGCGTTATCCACTTCGAGGTAGGTGTTCCACTCCAGGAGAACCTGGTGGTCGTCCGGGGTCGCCGTGAAATCGGCCAGGGAGACGTAAAGGTCTTCCTGGCAGTTGGACGAGACCTTGTTGCTGTTGACGTTGGCGGCGTCGGTATTCTGAAAATGAAGGGCGACCTTGGAGGAACGGGAACCGACTTCGCCGGTGGAGCCGTCGTTGGCGATGTCACAGGCGGTCACGGAGGACAGGTCGGCGCCGGAACAGTCCAGGGTCATGACAAGGGTCTGGCCGGGGCTGACCCCCAGCTGGTTCGGTTTTCCGTTCACGTACAGCTGCATGTCGAAGGCGCCGAGGCAGCCTTCTCCGTTGGCGTCGCCGCTCAACTGCCACCCTTTGTTGACCTGCGAATCGCAGGTGGCGTCGCCGCAGACGTTGGTGCCGTCCAGGACCGCGGTTTTGAGGGCGCAGCTGGAGATGGCGTCCGGCACGTTGAACCAGAGGTACGTGATGTCGGAGGAAGTGGGAACTCCTTCCGTCATGTCGCAGCTCACGTTATCCAGCGTGAAGGTCAGCACACCGGTGGTAGCAGTGCGGGACCAGGCGAACTCGATGTCCGCTTCCACGATGTTCCCGTCGGCGTCCTTGGCCGGGGAGCTGGAGCAACTGTCCTCGGTGCCGACAGAGCCCTCGCCGCCCGCATGCACGATGGTGGAGGTGTCCGCCATATCCGGACAGTTGTCCGAAGTCGGCTGGCACGGGCGGCCCTGGTAATTGTCGCCGCAGTAATCGGCGAGGGCGGCGGTTCCGCACGCGATCGCGAACACGGCGAAGAGGATGAAACTCTTCCTGAGTTGGTGGGTGAACTTGTTCATGATTTTTCCTCGTTCCTTGTTGACTTGCTTTCCCGTTCAATGACGTATCAAGCCCAACGATCCTTCTCGCTCAATCAATCGGGATTCCAGTTTCCTTGAAAACCTGTCCCGAGACGTTTCCTAGCGGACCTGTCTTTCTTTGCGACCTTTTTGTAGCGAACCTCGAACGCGCCTTAACTTCGGGCACTCTTATACTGAGAACCCGAAGGTGAGTCAAGGGGAAAACCGAAGCATTAACCCTTGTGTTTTTATGGACTTCCGAGAAGAATTTGAGAAAATCCGGATCCCTTGGGCGAGGGGGGGGAGAGATTACAATGGTTGTAGCCGAGTGTTTAGCTATTCAAGGATTTCTTGGTTCCCACAGGGTGCTCTTGATTGGTTACAATTCGCTCTATGGACGAAACCTCCGCAAGAATTATGATGGGAATGGTCCTCTCGGTTCTCTCGCCGATCGATGGAAAGGGCGTCTGCCCATCAGAGGATTGGGAGGCAGGTCACACGAAGTCCGAGTGAACGCTTCGGGAGCCCTATGCATTCAGCCCGACCCATGGTCTCGATCCTCGTTCCCTGCAGAAATGAAGCATCCTTCATTCAAGCATGTATCGAGTCGATTCTCTTCTCGGATTACCCGGCCGATCGGATGGAACTCCTGGTTCTGGACGGCATGAGTACAGACGGTACGCGGGAAAACGTACGGACCGCCGAAAGGAACGATCCCAGGATCCGGCTCCTGGACAACCCGAAGAGAGTGGTCGGGCCGGCGATGAACCTGGGGATCCAGGCCGCGAAGGGAGAAGTGATTCTCCGGGTTGACGGACACGCCACGGTTCCCGTCGATTTTGTACGGAAAAATGTGGAGGTTCTTGAAGAGCACCCGGAAGCCTGGTGCGTGGGTGGAGCGATTGAGACCGTTTCCGAACATTACACGGGGAAAGTCATTGCGGCGGCGATGACCTCCCCCGTAGGGGTAGGGAACGCCCGTTTTCGATTGGGTGATTATGAAGGGCCGGTGGATACCGTTGCTTTCGGCGCCTACCGGAAGTGGGTCTTCGACAAGATCGGCTTTTTTGATGAAGAGTTGGTCCGGAACCAGGATGACGAGCTGAATATGCGGATTCTCAAGGCGGGCGGGACGATCTGGATGTCCCGCAGGATCCGGAGCACCTACTATTCCCGAACCGGTCCGCTGAAGCTGTGGCGACAGTACTTCCAGTATGGATTCTGGAGGGTTCGAACCTTGATGAAGCATCGAAGACCGGCGACGATCCGACAGATTCTTCCGATGCTGTTTGTGATCGGTCTTCTGGTTCTCCTGGCGGCTGCGGTAATGTGGCCATCGACAACGATCCTGTTGGCGGGTTTCCTTTGTCTGTATGCTGTGGGATTGTTGCTGGGGGCAATGGGTGTGGGGCGCCGTCTCGGGTGGAAAGTGGCCGCCCTGGTGCCGGCGGTATTCGCGATTCTTCACTTCGCCTACGGCTTCGGAGGGCTCTGGGGCGGGATCCGGTTTGTTTTTCTGAGGGGCGCCTGGATGAAAAAGGCCGGGGAGATCAAGTCCACGAGGTGAAGGGATGAGGGCGATCTGTCTCGCTTACCACGATGTTGTTAGCTTTCTCAAGAGCTAGCTCGCGGAGGCGGGT
>CAZZIV010000263.1:0-4254 GCA_964654385.1 uncultured Acidobacteriota bacterium
TACCTGGTGTTACGGCCGATCCACCGGATCATTCTCCATTACCAACTCTGGTACGTGGTCGGGGAGCTGTTCTGGGGCGCCGCGTGGTTGATCGCCCTTGGAGTGGCTCTGACCACCTTGCTCTGCATTCTCCGCGGCCTGGAGGGAGAACGTTTCAAGATCCCGATGATCGGCGACCTGGTGGATCGGATCTGACCGGTTTCCTTTCCAGCCCGGGCACCTCCCACTGGTCGGCGTGGAAGATCAGGGGCGCATATCCTCCGAAAAAAGCGGTTTGGCGGATCGGTCCCCCCTGGTAAGCGTATTCGAGGGCTACGGCGACGAAAAGCGGTTTCAGCCGGTCCAGTTGTTCCTGCCGGGCCGCCGCCTGCTGCTTGGTGGTTTCCCCTCCAGGGTCCCCCTGGGCGAGAAGTTTCTCCCCGTCGGCCCTGGCTTCCTTGGCTTCCGCCGCCGTCTCCTTGAGAATCTCCTCCATCCGGTCCTTGTCCAACCCCTCGATCGGTTCGCCTTCAAAAGTCTCTCTCGGGAGCGTCCCGACTTCCCGGGCCCGGGTGATCAACTGCCGGCAGTACCGGGCGCGGTCGCCGTCGGCGGGATTCATCCTCTCCACCTTTCTCCAGGTTTCGATCGCCCGGTCCCACGACCCGGTCCTTCCCTGGAGTACAGCCAGACGGTCATAATCGGTCCGGTTTCCTTCGGTCCTGGCGAGATGATGTTCCAGGAGGATCATGGCGGACTTCCAGTCTCCCCGGTCGAAAGCGGCTCCGAACAGGAAACGGCGGATCCAGTCCTGGTAGGCGGGGTAGCTTTCGTCCTTCTCTAAGCCGGCCAACGCCTCACGGTACCAGGTGGCGGCCTCGGAAGTCCGTCCCTGGTCGGCGTACAGTTTCCCCACGCGGAATCGTTCGAGAGGGCCGGTCGGCGTCGCCACCGATTCGGATTGGAGGGCGTCGGTGTATCGCAGGGCGACCTCCTTTCCCCGTTCGGGCTGCTTCCGGTTGCGATACGCGTTCGCCAGGTAGAACGCGACCTCCAGGTCTATCCGGTCGGCGAATTCCGCCTCCAGGCGGGTCAGCGCCTTCTGTTCCATCGCGGTTCCGGCTTTCTTCTCTCCGGCACGGTTCAAGGTGAAGGCGAGACGATACAGGAGGGGACCGGTCGCCTTTCCAGCCGCCTCAAGTTTCTCCAGCAGTTTCCGGGCTTCGACGTAATTCCCGGCGTCATAGAGGGCGACGGCCCGGGCAGCCTCGGGCGAAGAGGCTCGTGCCGCCGGCAGAGGGAGAAGAAGAAACGCCAAGGAGAGCAGGGCGATCGTTCTCAGGTGGGGCATCCGTTTCCTCCTCGCGCCATCGCCGTGGCCTGCGGCCCGGCGAGCGCGGCTGCAGCTTCGCGTCGAAAAGGATCTCGAACGAAGGAAGTGTGCAACGGATCCGGTCCCGGAGCAAGGGCGGGATTCTCCCGGACCGGTTCGGGGAGGGGACCCCGCCACCCGATCGGGGAAACGGCTTGAGCCGGAGAGCCGCGCTCCGCCGGAGTGGAATCCCGCAGGAACGGAGATAGAATGGAACCCCCGGCTGGAATCCTCCAACGAGTGGGGGGTGCGAGGCGCGAGGAGAGCCGATGTTTTTCGTTTCCGTCCTGATGACCCTTGCCCTGCAGGCTCCGGCCGCCGCCGGTCCGACCGGGGAGAAACTTCTCCATGGGCTCCAGAGCTGGTTGGACCAGGCCGGCTCCATGACCGGCGATTTCGAACAGTCGATGGTTTCCGGCGCCTTTGGAGAGGGGATGGTCGAACGGGGCAGGATCTGGATCCGGCGTCCTGGAAAGATCCGCTGGGACTATCTCGATCCCGAGCGGAAGGTGGCGATCCTGAACGGAACCAGGACCCTCTTCTACCAGGAGGAGGAGCGGCAGATGATCGTCTCCGATCTGGCGGAGGGTGGCGGCCTGCTGGCCGATCTCCTGGCCGGGGAGGGGACGCTCGCGGCCCATTTTCTGGCCGAGCGGATCGAACGGCCCGACCTGGAGCAGGGCCGAGGCTGGTTCCTTCGCCTGCGTCCCAGGGAACCGGGGGAAAGTTTTGAGGAAGTCACACTTTTCCTCAGCCGGAAGTATCGATTGAAGGCCGCGGAGGTTCTGGACGCCGCCGGGAACCGGATGCTCTACCGTTTCCGGGACCTCAAACGGAATGAAGGGATTCCGGACGCGATCTTCGCATTTCGTCCGCCGGAGGGGACGGAGATCCTCCAGGACGAACCGGCGGACTGGCCCGAATCGACTGCCAGGTGATAAGATTCATCGACCCGGGCCCGGAAGTGCTTCTTCTGGAGGTCATGGAGCGCCCGAGGCGGGAATCCACGCATTGAGCGTTATCCGAGCGTTCGGCAGGAAGGTGCAGGCTTTCAAGGAGCCGGGAGCGGAAGTACGTTCCCTGGTGGCCGGACGTCTGGAAGAGGTGGAGGCCCTTTTCCGGGAGAACCTGGCCTCCCCGGTCGCCATTGTCGAGGAGATCGGCCTGTTTGTTTCCGAGGGGGAAGGGAAGCGGGTCCGGCCGATGCTGCACCTGCTCTGTTCTTCTCTCTGCGGCTACAAGGGCGCGCATGATGTCCTGATCGCCACGGTCATGGAGTTCATCCATTCCGCCACCTTGATTCATGACGATGTGATCGATGAAGCCCTCACCCGCCGGGGCCGGGAGTCCTTGAATCATCGCTGGGGGAACAACGTCACGGTATTGTTCGGCGACTACATGTTCGCCAAGGCGATGGATATGGCCCTTCGAGCCCGAAGCCTGAATGTGATGGAGCGTCTCGCGGAAGTGACCCTCCGGATGACCGAAGGGGAGATGCTGCAGACCCGGTTGCTGGGTCGGATCGATCTGGCCGAAGAGGAATACCTGGATCTGGTCGACAAGAAAACGGCCGCCCTGTTCGCCTGCTGCGCCGAGCTGGCTGGAATCCTGGCGGAAGTGGACGATCGTCGCCTGGAGGCACTCCGGAACTACGGCAGGAAGTTGGGGCTGGCGTTCCAACTGGTGGACGACCTGCTGGATTACACGGGAGACGCGGCGATCCTGGGGAAACCGGCGGCCAGCGATTTGAGAGAGGGGAAGGTCACCCTGGCCTTGATCGACCTCCTTTCGAGGGGAACCGGGGAATCGGCCGAAGCGCGGGAACTGACCGGGAAGATCATGTCGGAGGGTCGCCCGGACATGCCCGAAATCTCCCGTTTGAACCGGATACTCCAGGAGAGTGGATCGATCGAGAAGGCCCATATCCGGGCCCGCGGCTACGCGGAGGCGGCGGCTCGCGAATTGGAAATTTTCGAGGATTCCAGTGCGAAAGACGCCCTGATGACCTTGCCGGAACTACTTCTGTTTCGAATCCGGTAAGCGATTCTCCCCGAGCTCTTCCTATTTCGGCGCTTCCCCTATATACTGTAGCCGCAACGGGTCGGAGTGCAGGATATAGCGGTAGCGCGGGAAGCGCGAGGGCCGCTCCTGGCGGCACAGAGAGAATTTCATCGATGTTGAAGCTTGAAAAAATGTTGATATCCGGGTTCAAGTCGTTCAGCGACCGAACGGAGATCCGGTTTCCTGACGGGGTGACCGCCGTGGTCGGTCCCAACGGCTGCGGAAAATCCAACCTGGGGGACGCGATCAACTGGGTCCTGGGAGAGCAGAGCCCAAAGAATCTCCGGGGCAAGCAGATGGCGGACGTCATCTTCAAGGGAACCGCCAAAAAGAAGCCGAAAGGGATGGCGGAGGTCAGCCTCTATCTTCGCAACACCGATCCGAACGTGCCGGAGGAGAGGAAGCGGATCGTCCTGACCCGACGGCTCTTCCGTTCCGGAGAGAGTGAATACCTGTTGAACGGCGCCCGCTCCCGCCTGAAGATGATTCAGGAGCTTCTCCGGGAAGAACATGTAGGCGCCAAGACCTACGCCACCATTGAACAGGGGCGGATCAACCGGATTCTCAACGCGAAACCGAAAGACCGTCGCCTGATCATCGAAGACGCCGCCGGGATCTCGGGCATCAAACATAAGCGAAGGCTGGCGGAGCTCAAGCTGGAGTCGACCCGCGCCAACCTCCTCCGGGTGAACGACATCATCTCCGAGGTGAAGCGGCAGATCAACTCCCTGAAACGGCAGGCGGCCAAAGCCCGTCGGTACGGGCGGATCCCGGACGATCTGAGGCTGCGGGAGAGAAACCCGGTCGCGCACAGCACCCTGGGGGTGTGTGCCGCCAGGGAC
>CAZZIV010000264.1:0-4245 GCA_964654385.1 uncultured Acidobacteriota bacterium
GGTAGCGCGCTGCAGGGCGCGCGCCTGTACCGGGCCGCCGGAAAGACCGGAGCCGCCCTGGCGTCCGCCGGCTACCGGGTGGTGACCGGCGGGTACGGCGGAGTGATGGAAGGGGCCAGCCGGGGGGCCCGGGAGGCGGGAGGCCGTGCGTTCGGAGTCCTTTGCGAAATCTTTCCCGGAAGGCGAGGCAACCGGTACCTGACCGGTTCGATCACGACCCGGGACCTCCTGGAACGAACCCATGAACTGATCCGCCGGTCCGACGCGTGGGTCGTTCTGAACGGCAAGGCCGGCACACTCTCGGAGCTGACGATGGTCTGGGCTCTCCAGCGGGCGGGATGCCTGAATCCGGCTCCCGTGATACTTTTTGGAGACGGGTGGGCTCCGGTCCTGGACACGTTGCTGACACAGGGAATGCTCGACCCCGCCCAACAGACGGTTACGACGATCGCGGCATCGCCGGAAGCGATGCTGGCAACTCTGCGGAAATACGGCTCGCCGGAGCCGGGACGGGAGTGAACGTGGGCGGACGCACAGGACATACCGACGGAACCACTGCCGGAACCGAGCCCTACGCGAAGAGCGTTCTTCGGGACTACGCCGAAACGATTCTGATCTGCGTGATCTTCGTGATCTTCTCCCGGGCGTTCGTCTTCCAGCAGTCCAAGATCCCCAGCGGATCGATGCTGGATACCCTGCTGATCGGCGATTACATCATGGTTAATCGTTTCGTGTACGCCCCCACCAGCTTCCCGTGGGAAAACAAGATCCTCCCGGTCCGCCCGGTCCGCCGGGGAGACGTCGTAGTGTTCAAATACCCCAGGGAGCCGGAAACCGACTACATCAAGCGGGTGATCGGCCTGCCTGGGGACACAGTGGAACTGCGGAACGGAGACCTGTTCATCAACGGGGTCTACCAGGAGGAGCCGTACGTCAAAGAGGAGTACCGTCGCATGGATCTTCGCCGGAACTTCGGCCCGGTCCTTGTGGAGCCCCACCACTATTTCTGCATGGGCGATCATCGGAACGCTTCTTCGGACAGTCGTTTCTGGGGCCAGGTGGACCAGAAGCTTCTGAAGGGCAGGGCTCTCCTGATCTGGTATTCCTACGAGGAAGTCCCCAACAGCAACGAGCGGAACGCCGTGGAGCAGATGGAGGGCTGGTTCAGCAAGGTCGCGCATTTCTTCACCAAGTCCCGGTTCAGCCGGTGCTTCACGCTGATCCGCTGAGGTTCCGGCGGGCCGACCGCCGGGCCGGGATGCGCGCCGATCCCGGCGACCCTATATTCGGAGTGTTGGGAACATGGCAAAACGCGGCAACAACCCCTGGAAAGAGCTTCTACCGGCGATCGGCCTGATTGTCCTGGTGTTCGGCATCCTGGGCCTGTCCGCCCTGGTCCGATCCGAACCGGAACCGGAAACGACGATCCCGGAACCGGACGGTGTGGATCGGCCGGCCCTGTTGATCCCTCCCACGCCCGAGATCCAGGATCAAACCTCCGGGAAAACCGGCGACACCACCGCGGCGGAACCGGCTCCGGTCCCCGCGGAAAGCGGCCGTCGCTCTTCCCGAATCTCCGGCCGCAAAATGGTCGGCCTGGACGAACGGGCCAGGCACGACTACGACCGGTTGACCGGGATGTCCGATCGCTGGACCTGGCAACTGATGGTTTCCTGCGACCGGGAAAACAGCCTCCGCCACGTGAAGGCGATCGGCTGGGCCGATGACCTGTACGTGCTGCCGACGGAGTTGAAGGGAAGGAACTGCTACCGGCTCTGCTGGGGTCTGTACGATGACCGGGAACAGGCGGAGAGCGATGCTGGCCTTCCTCCCTACCTGGTAGAAAATTTCCAGGAACGGCGCCCCAAGTCCCTGGCCGAGATCCGGCCGTGAAACGATTCCTGGCACCGGCCTTTTTCGTGGCCGGCCTCCTCTGCTCCGCCGGGCCGGTCCCCGCTGACATCCTTCACCTGGCCGGCGGCGGCCGGATCGAAACCGGCGAATGGTGGAAGGAAGGAACCATGGTGATGTACCGGTCTCCCGCCGGGGTCATCGGGATCCCTCAAGACGAGGTCTTGCGGATTGAACCGGCTCCATTCCAGGAGACCGTCGATTCCCCTCCTCCCGTTCCGAACGGTCCCGGCTCCGTTCGGAAGAAAGAGACCGGGCCGAACGGCGGCGCCGCGCGAGACTCTCCGGAGACCCCTGCGCTGGAATGGATGAAGGAGGGGAAAGCGGCCCTGGAAGCCCGCGACTTCGAAACCGCCGCCGAGCGTTTCCTGGCGGTGATTCGCGAGGAGCCCCGGTTTCCCCCCGCCCGGGTCGGATACGCCATCAGCGTCTTCGCCATGAACCGGGACAGCCTGGCCCTTTCGGTCATCCTGGAAGGGCTCTCCCTGGATCCGGACAGCCCGGACCTCCATGAAGTACTCGGTGACCTGCGGAACCGGGAAGAGCGGGTGGAAGACGCCCTGCGTTCCTGGGAGCGTGCCTTCAAGCTCGCCCCCAACGACCGTCTCCGGGACAAGATCGAAAAAGCCCGGAGGGAGCTGAGCGCCGGAGGCGAGTACCGGTTTTCCACCGCTCCCCATTTCAACCTCCGTTACGGAGAAGGGATCGATCCCCGGCTGGCCGCCGAGATCGTCGACTACCTGGAAGACCGGTACTGGTACCTGGCCGGAGAACTGGACCATGCCCCGGAACGGCCGATTACCGTTCTGCTCTACCCGGAGCAGGCGTTCCGGGACGTGACAAGGGCCCCGGAGCAGGTCGCCGGCCTGTTCGACGGAAAGATCCGGGTCCCCCTGGGCGGCCTGACACGGATCGACTCCCGGGCCCGACGGCTCCTGGTCCACGAGTTGACCCACGCGGTCCTCCAGTCCAAGACCCGGGGAAACTGCCCTCGCTGGCTTCACGAAGGGTTGGCCCAGCGGTTCGAGGGTCGGGTTCTGACCCGGGCCGACCGGCAGGGTATTCGGAAGCTCTTCCAGGGGATCGCCCCTCACCGGTGGGAATCGAAAGAATTCTCCTATCCGGCCGCCCTCTCCCTGGTTCTTTTCCTCGAACACGACCGGGGGCTGGACGGGCTGGTGGAACTGCTGGACCGGCTGGGAGCCGGCGACACCCTGGATCAGGCCCTGGAAACGGTCTTCAGGCTGGACTATGCCGCCCTCTGCCGCTCCTGGTATGAAGAAATGCAGCAGGAGGATCGTCCGTGAGCCCGGCCCCAACCGCCGAACGCACGCTCTCCAGACTGGTGGCCGAATTGGCGGACGGGAAAGGTACCGGCATCCTCACCGCCGTGCGGGGAAAACATAAGCGGCTCTTCTGCTTCGAAAAAGGGGACCTGGTTTTCGCCGGGTCCAACATGATGGAAGAGCAGTTTGAGCGATTCCTGGTAGAGACTCGGGGGATCACCCGGCAGCAATTGGAATCGATCCCGGAATGGGACGCGGCCGCTCCGGGCCGGGCCCTGGCCGGCGTCCTTTCCGCCGGGCTGGCCTCCGACCAGGAACTCCGGAAGGCGATGGACGGCTACATCACCCGGCAGCTCCAGGCGACTCTCCAGTGGCCCGACGGCAACTTCGGGTTTTCGAAGGGAAAACCGGCCCTGGAAGGACGGATCACCGGCCGGGTCAACGGGACGACCTTCATCCTGGACCACGTCATGAACTATCCCGCCTCTCTCGACAAGGTGCGGGTCCGGATCGGCCCGCCGGACATCCGGTTGGAGTCCTGCCGGGAATCGGCCCTGCCGACCGGCTTGAACCGGTTTCACTCCCGGCTGCTGGACCGTTGCGCCCAGCCGATCCACCTCCCGGATCTGCTGGAGGAATACGCCGGCCAGGAAGAGGAACTTTACCGGACGGTGTACGGCATGCTCCTCACCGGCCTCCTCCGGCAGGCGGCGGAGGAGATCGTCGAGGAGGAAACCACACGGGTCAGCCGGGAAGAGGCCCTGGCCTGGCTGCGAAAAGGGGATACCGCCGATCACTACGGGATCCTGGGAGTCGGCGAAGAGGCGTCCCGTACCGATATCCGGGAGGCGTATTACGCTCTCGCCCGGAAGATGCATCCGGACCGGTTCCGCTCCGGCCCGCTCCAGGATCTCAGGGAAGAGGTCGACCGGTTTTTCACCTACGTGACTGAAGCCTACAACACCCTGTTCGATCCGGAGCGGCGGGGCGAGCACGACCGGCAGCGACCGGAGGCCGGCAGCGACACACGCCCCCGCCGCGCCTGCCG
>CAZZIV010000265.1:0-4244 GCA_964654385.1 uncultured Acidobacteriota bacterium
TGGGACCGGCAGCGCGTGGCACCCCGCTACTACCCGTATATCACCGCGTGGAGTTTCGTCAGGGAAACGGCCCGTGAAGCCGGCCTCCCGGTGATCGTTCTGGACCGGCCGACCCCGATCGGCGGGATCGTTCTCGAAGGACCGGTCCTGGAGCCGTCCATGGCTTCCTTCGTCGGCCGCTACCCGGTGCCGGTTCGCCATGGAATGACCAGCGGCGAACTAGCTGCGATGTATAACGACGCGTTCGGGATCGGCTGCGACCTTCGAGTGGTTCCGATGCAGGGCTGGCATCGCTCTCTGTTCATGGACCGTACCGGCTTACCATGGGTTCCTCCATCTCCCAACATGCCGAGCATGGACACGGCGCTGGTTTATCCGGGCGGATGTCTTCTGGAGGGCACCAACCTGTCCGAAGGCCGGGGCACCACCCGGCCGTTCGAGCAGTTCGGCGCACCCTGGTTCCGCCCTTCCGACCTGGCAGCCTCCATCGACCCTTTTTACCTCCGGCATGTCCGGTTGCGCCCGATCTCCTTCCGCCCGATGTTCCAGAAACATGCCGGCATATCCTGCCGCGGCCTGTTCGTGCATGTGACCGATCGGGCGGAGTTCCGTTCCTTCCCTTTCTTCCTGGAGGCGATCCGCCAGGCATGGATCCTTTCCCCTGACTCGTTCGACTGGAGGCGGGAGCCGTACGAGTTCGAAAACGACCGGCTGGCCATCGACCTGCTCCTCGGAAAGCCGGGAATCCGGGAAGGGTTGGAACAGGGCGTCCCCATCCGGGAAATGGAAGCGTCCTGGGAAGACGACCTGAAGAGCTTCCAGGACGAGCGCCGCCGGTTCTTGCTCTATCCCGAATAAAAGAGGTGGGAAGAAAATCGGCGCCGGGAGAGTGGGGGGGTACCGATCCTCCCGGCGCCTGCTGCCTTTTCGGATCCATCCTCGATCCGTGGTGCTGAATCGAAATCAGGATCGATGCTTCGGCAAAAGCTTACGCTATCCGCCGCTCGGATGCCTGAGCCTGGAACCGTTCCTGCGGACGTACGGACCGCGTTTCATTCCAGCGTTTCGGGACCTTCCCATCGGAGGAGCTGGTCCTGGTCTTCCAGGGCGCCGACCGCCTCCATCGCCCGGAGGGCAGGCCGGTATCTTTCCAGGACCGCTCCTAAGGAGAGAAAAAGTTGATCGTGGCTGCTGAAAGGCCCTTCATCCATGAATGCCTCGAAAGCGGTCTTCTTCCGGGGAAACCGCTTCACCCGGATCGGAGCGTCTTCAGGGATCTCCGCTGCTTCCCTGGCCAGTTGCAGCGCCTTGGGCAACCCACCGAGGGCATCCACCAGGCCGTTGTCCAGGGCATCCTCCCCGGTCCAGATTCTTCCCTTGGCGATTTTCCGCACCTCTTCGATCGGCAGATTCCGCCCCTCGGCGACACGGGCGGTGAAATCCTCGTACACACGGTCCAGGGAAGCCTCGAACACCGCATGTTCCGGTTCGGAGTAATCATGGCTGGTCGAGTACAGCATGCCGTTTTTGCTGGTATGCACCTGGTCGAAGGTAACCCCCAGCTTTTTCCAGAACCCGGTCGTATTCATCTTCCCGCCCAGGACGCCGATCGACCCGGTGATCGTCCCTGGTTGGGCCACGATCCGTTCGGCGGCCATAGAAATGAAGTAGCCGCCCGACGCCGCCAGGTTCCCCATGGAGACGATGAGCGGCTTCCCCTCCTGCCGGGCCCGGACCGTTTCCCGCCAGATCGAATCGGACGCCACATAGGACCCGCCGGGAGAGTCGACCCGCAACACGATCGCCTTCACCCGCGGGTCGTCGATGGCCGCCCGCAGGTTCGCCGCCACCGAGTCGGAGCCCATGACGAACGACCCGCCGATAGGGTTGTACCGGCTCTTTCCACGGGAAACGGCGCCGACCGCGTACACCAGGGCGATGGTCTTCCCCCTGCTGTCGGGACGTCCGGCCCGATCCAGGTACACATGCAGGTATAAATAGTGCGGCTCGGAGCCGAGTTCCTCTTCCAGTTTCGCGTACACCTCATCCCGGTAGGCGATCCCGTCCACCAGTCCCCGGTCCAACGCATCCTTTCCCAGGATACTTCCCTGGTCGAACAAGGCCCGCACCTGTTCCTCGGACATCTCACGGGCCCGGGCGATCCCTTCTACGATCTGGCCGAACTGGGAATCCATCAAGGTCTGCATCGCCAAGCGGTGCGGATCGGTGTATTTCTTTTCCGTATAGAAGTTCATGGCGTTCTTGAACTCCTTCCGGTGATCCATCTGCACATGCACATCCAGCTTTTCCAGGGTACCTGCGATGAACGGCGATTCGTACACCAACCCGTTCAGCCCGACATCCCCCGCCGGCTGCAGGTAGATCCGATCGAAGGCGGTGGCCAGGTAATACGCGCCGTTTCCCGGCCCCCCTTCACCGAACGTCTCCGCCCATGCGATCGCCGGCTTCCCCGACGTACGAAACGCCAGGACCGCGTCGCGGATTTCCTGGGTCTGGGCGAGTCCCAGCGGCCCGGTTCCCAGCCGGGCGACCAGGCCGACCACCCGGGAATCGCCGGCGGCCCGGTTCAGACCGTCCACCACATCCCGAACGCTGACCGCACCGGACAGCATCGCCTGACCGAACGGTTCCTCGGGAACGTACTCCACCAGGCCGTTCTCCAGGTCCAACTCCACCACCAGCGGGCTCTCCACCCGCTCTCTCCCCATGGAGAAAACCAGGGCGACCACAAGGGTCGCGAACCCGGCCAGAACGGCCAGGACGCCGATCACGGCGAGGGTGCCTACAATCACTTTTTTCATGTTTCGACTCCTGCTCCGATCATACGTTCTCACGAACCAGGGGATGGCTCAGACAGTGCGGGCCGCCCCGGGCCCTGGATATCTCATTGCTGGGAAGGAGGATGCAGACCCGGCTCGAGTCGTTCAAGGTCAGCTCCGCCTTCCCCAGGAGGAGATCCTTGGCCGCGATCACCTGGAACCCTCGCCGGTTCAGCTCCTCGGCGGTATGAATGTTCCTGTCGTACAAGGTGAGAATCCCCGGCGCCAGGGCCAGGGCGTTGGAACCGTCGGTCCACTGCTCTCTCTGCTGGGCCACCGGGTCCGGTCCACCGCAGGGGATCGGCGCGAGGTCGACCCCTCTCGCCGCCAGCGTTTGCAGAAGGCTCGCCTTCGAAACCGGCTCCGGATCGTCGTCGTGGAGGTCGTACTCCCACACTTCGATGGTCTCGCCTCCCTCTTCCAGGATCACCGGCGGATAGACCAGGGCGGCGTCCCGATCCACAGGGGTCATCAAGGTGTCCAGATGCATATACGCCCGCCTGCGGGGAAGCCGGATCGCAATCAGCCAGCGGGGACCGTCCTCCTTTCGGGCCAGGGCCCGCACCAGTTGCCGGACTGCGGGCGGGTTGGTCCGCTCCGAAAGCCCCACCGCCACCAGGTCGGAGGAAAGCACCAGCAGGTCGCCTCCCTCGATGTGAGGCGGTTGCGCCGCCACCATCAGCGGGTGTTTCCGGCTCAGTTCCATCGGGTCCAGCAGGACCGGCGTGGAGGCGTAGTCCGGGTGGAAGGCAAAAATCAGGCGGGAGAGCAACGGCTCCCTGTGACGGGCCGGGGCCGCCATGCTGCAGAAGATCACTCCGTCTCCCAGAACGATCTGAGGGTCCCGCTGGAAGCAGTAGTTCGGGAGCGGGCCCAGGCGATAGAGGTCGTCCACCTCCACCCCCTTGTGGTCCGGCTGGTGCCGGATGCCGGCTACCAGGCATTCCGCAAGCTCACCGGGCGTCCTGCTCTCCAGCATCTCCCTGAGCGCCTTCGGGCTGTCCTGCAGCATCACATGGAACAGCCAGGCCCGCCCTTCCGGCTGCTCCAGGGCGGTCTCCAGCAGGTTCGACGCCTCTACCAGTTCGATCCCCAGCAGTTGCAGCACCCGCCGAAACATGGCGTGCTCTTCCCGGGCCCGGTCGCCGAAAAGGATGTCATCAAACAGGAGTTCCTCCATCATGGCCGGAACCATCCTGTCCACTTCCGGTCCAGGTTCATGAACCAGGATCTTCTTCAGCCGTCCGATCTCGGACGTCACGTGCACCATTCCGTCTCCTTCCGTATTTCCATTACGGATTTCCGTTCCGATCGTTTCAGGGAGCCCCTATTCCTCCGCCCCGGCGGCCAGGGCCGGTGCGGCGACCGGGGCCAAGAGCGCGATCTCAAGAACGAAGCCGAACC
>CAZZIV010000266.1:0-4240 GCA_964654385.1 uncultured Acidobacteriota bacterium
GAGCCTGGGATGTGCTGCGCGGCGGCGCAGGGTTCGCGCTCGCGTGCACGGCCGGGGGGAGCACCATGGTTCCCGTGGTGGGGGCGTGGCAGGGGGGACGGACCCCCGCCGAGCCGGCGGTGGTGATCAGCAACCGGCCCGACGCGGCCGGGCTGGTGAAGGCGGCGGAACTGGGCGTGCCGGCGGAGGTTGTGGACCAGAATACGGTGAAGCCTCGATCGGCCCACGAGGCGGCGGTCGTCGGCCTTCTCCGGAAATACCGGGTCGACCTGGTCTGCCTGGCCGGGTACATGCGCCTTCTGAAAAGCACGTTGATCGGGGCGTACGAAAACCGGATCCTCAACATCCACCCTTCTCTCCTGCCGGCGTTTCCCGGCCTGGACGCCCAAAAGCAGGCGCTGGACTATGGGGTGAAGGTGGCAGGGTGCACCGTGCATTTTGTGGACGAAAAGTGCGATCACGGCCCGATTCTCCTGCAGGCGGCCGTCCCGGTCCTGGACGACGACACGCCGGACACTCTTTCCGCCCGGATCCTGGAACAGGAACACCGGATCTATCCGGAAGCGTTGGCGAGGGTTCTCCGGAACCGGTGGAAGGTGGTCGGCCGAAAGGTCCTGAACGAGGTCCCCGCTTCCCGCTGATCGAATCCGCGCCTCCTGGAACAGGATGACTCATGGATTACGAGATGGATCGTGACCGGGCGCTGGAAGTGCGTTCACCCCGGGAGACGCCCAAGGCGCTTCGCCCCCGGGAAAAACTGTTTCGGGCCGGGCCGGGCGCCCTGAACCGGGGAGAGCTGTTGACCCTGGTGCTCGGCGCGGGTAACCGGAAAGCGCCGGCCCGAGCCGTGGCCGAACGTCTTCTCCGTCGCCACGGCCTGCAGGGTCTGTCCGAAATGCCGCCGGCGGACCTGGCCTCCTCCCCGGGGATCGGTCCGGCGTTCGCAGGCCGGCTCAGCGCCGCTTTCGAACTGGGGAGGCGGGTCCATGGCTCCAGGAAAACCGAAGACCGGCCGAAGATCACACGGCCGGAACTGGTGTTTCGCCAGGTGAAGAAACTGGCGGCGGCCCGGAAGGAGCACCTGGTCGGCCTGTACCTGGACGCGCAGAACGGGTTGATCCGCCGGGAAACCATTTCCATCGGCTCTCTGAACACGACTCGGACCCACCCCCGGGAGATCCTGTACCCGGCGGTCACCCACCTGGCCCTCGGTTTCATCCTGGTCCACAACCATCCCAGCGGTTGTCTGGATCCTTCTCCCGAGGACATCGAGTTCACACGGGCGGTGCGGAGAGCGTCCGAGCTGATGGGGGTGGAACTGTACGATCACCTGATCGTCGCCGGGGACGGGTACACATCCCTTCGGGAGCGGGGGCTGATCTGAAATGCATCGCCGGCGGTTGCATTCGAAAGAACGACCTGCGACAGTTGTTTTCGATCCGGGGCCCGTTTACCATGGCGTTCTTGGAACCTGGGGTTCGTGTTCGCCGCGAACGGATCGAATTCCGGTACGGGCTCCGGGTGGCTCGCCGGTTCCTTTCCGGCGAACCGGTTCCGGGCCCGATCGAACCGTGTGAGGATCTCTTTTCCATGTCTCTAAACAAAGTCGTGAAGCTGAAACCGCTGGTGGCCGACCTGGACGAACAGTTGGAGCACCTGACCCGGGGAGTGGTGGACCTGGTCACCGGGGAAGATCTGGCCGCCCGGCTGAAAAAGTCGATCGAGACCGGGAAGCCTCTCACCGTGAAGGTCGGCTTCGACCCGACGGCGCCGGACATTCACCTGGGACACGCGGTGCTGATCCGAAAGATGGCCCACTTCCAGAAGATGGGCCACCGGGTGGTTTTCCTGATCGGCGATTTCACCGGCATGATCGGCGATCCGACCGGGAAGTCCAAGACCCGTCCGCCGTTGACCCGGGAGGAGATCCTGGAGAACGCCGAGACCTACAAGCGGCAATGCTTCAAAATCCTGGACCCGGATGCCACCGAGATCCGCTTCAACAGCGAGTGGCTCGGAGCCCTGGGCTCGGAGGGAATCGTCCGACTCCTGGCCCGCTACAATGTCGCCCGGATGATGGAGCGGAACGACTTCAAGACCCGCTACCAGGAAGGGCGCCCGATCGCCATCCACGAGTTCCTGTACCCTCTGGCCCAGGCATACGATTCGGTCGCCCTGGAGGCCGACGTGGAACTGGGCGGCACCGACCAGCTCTTCAACCTGAACGTCGGCCGGGACATCATGCCGTCGTACGGCATGCCTCCCCAGCTCATTCTGACCACGCCGCTCCTGGAAGGGTTGGACGGAGTGGAAAAGATGTCCAAGTCACTCGGGAACTATGTCGGCATCATGGAGGAGCCTGGGGAGATGTTCGGGAAGCTGATGTCGATCAGCGACGACCTGATGTGGAAATACTACGAACTCTGCACCGACCTCTCCCTGGACGGAATCGACAACATGCAGACCCTGGTGGAAGACGGTTCCCTCCACCCGAAGAAGGCGAAGGAAGGGCTGGCCCTCAGAATCATCACCGACTACCACGGTGAAGAGGCCGCCCGGAAGGCGCTGGAACGGTTCCGGGCGATGTTCGAGAAGAAAGAGATCCCCGACGATATCCCGGAGAAGCAGGTCCCCGCCGGGGAGGGGCGATGGCCGATCGGGAAGCTCCTCTGCACCGTCGGCCTGGCCGGTTCGAACGGGGAGGGTTCCCGGCTGGTGAAAGGGGGCGGCGTTCAGGCGGACGGAACCCGGTTGCCTCCGGACACCCGGGAGTTCCGGTGCTCGCCGGGAGATGTGGTCGTCTTCAAAGCCGGAAAGAGGCGGTTCGTCCGGGTGACTTTCGCCTGACCGGAGGTTCGTTCCCTTATTCCCTCGTCCCGCACGCCGAGGCCGATTCCGGCCGCAGGATGCCGTCGCTGCCGCTTCCCAGGTTCCCTTCGGTCGCCCCGGAGAGGGGGGAGACCAGGAAATAACGGTCGCCGGGAAGGGGAAGGATCGTCTCGGCCAGGTCGGTGCCCGCGTTGCAGGTCGAGGGGGCATGGTCCCAGGATCCGGTGCGCAAAAGGGCCAGGTTTCCTTCGTAGACCGCGTAGTCGTCCACCGCGCCGCTCCCGGAGCCGTTCCACTCAAGGGTAACCTGGGCGCCGACTCGGCGGAGCCTGAGACTGCTCCCGATGGAGCCGAGCGGAGAAGCCAGCACCGAGAAGTCGGAGACGGAGCCGTCGGAACTGCACGCGTCAGGCCAGGGGGAAGGGGTCGGCGTAATCCTGTTGTGCCGGATCACCCGCACCCGGTACCGGTCTCCCGGTGAGTTGACCACGGTCCAGTTGTAAAACCCGTCGTTGGGCGTGGCGGCGGTAACCGGCTGCCAGTGAGCCCCTCCGTCGGCGCTGTACTCCAGTTCCACCGATCCGGGATCCGGGCCCGCTTCGGCGGTGACGGACCAGGTGATCGGACCGGTTCCGCCGCCGGTCCAGGTCTCGCCCCCCAGGGGAGAGGCCAAGGTCAGCGTGTGGGGGTAGATGCAGTGAACCGCGTCCATATCGTCTTCGCCCAGGCGGGCGCCACGCCCGTTTCCGCCGGCGCTGGCCGCCATGATCGCGTCGGGCACCGGGGAATGGCCCAGGCCCAGGGCGTGTCCCAGTTCGTGCGCCGCCACCTCGGCGAGGTTGTCGGCGTTCCCCAGGAAGCACTGGAAGTTGTTGTTGAAGATCACGTACAGGCTCAGCGCCCGCCGGTAGGTGACGCCGTTCACCGCAGGTCCGGTGGCGCTGCTGCTCCAGTAGCCGCCGATCGCCAGGACGCCGCTGCAGCCGGAAGGATCGGTAATGTCGTTGTAAGGATCGTCGAAAAGCATGATGTTCGCGCCGGGAGCGTACACCGCCGCAGGAGAGGAGGCGTGGGCGCCTGTGAAGTCTGCTGCGCCGTTTCCCAGGGCCAGCGCGACCCGGGATTCGGGAACATCGGTCCATGCCGCCATCGCCCGTTCCATTGCCGAAACCGCGGCCGCGTCGTCGCCCAGGGGATTGCCTCCCGGCTCCACGTCCACCGGCAGGGTCAGCCCGGTGTCGATTTCATACCATCGGGCCGGAGAGGAGGACGAGAGGGAGGTGAACGGGGAGACCTTGGGGCCGCCTCCGGCCGGCTGCCTCTCCAGGGCGTTGCCGGGAGTCTCTCCCGGATTACAGAGCATGCGGCGCATCGGCGCGTAGGCAAAATTCGCAAAGACCAGAAGAACGTG
>CAZZIV010000267.1:0-4218 GCA_964654385.1 uncultured Acidobacteriota bacterium
CCGCACGCGTCAAGGTCTGCCCGGGGTTTCGCAGCAGGGAAATCCCCCGGGTCCGCGGGTCACCCGCTTCTTCCGCCCGCAGGAGTTCAACGGTTCGATCCGAGCTGCCGTCATCGACCAGGACCAGCTCATACGGATGATCCCAACCGTCCAGTGCCGAACGAACCGCAGCGCACAAAGGCCCCGCGTTCTCCTCTTCGTTGAACATCGGGACTACAATGGAAACCAGGCTTTTCATGGATCTCCTGTCGGTATTCGATCTCCAGGAATCGCGCCCTTCCCCCCCGCCTACCGGCATGTCGCCGGACCGGCCGGAATTCCTTGGCAAACCACCCTTCATAACCTATGATTTCCAGGGCGAGCTCGTCAACCGTTTCGGCCGGAAAACGGCCCGGCAAGAAAGAAAGTTCCATGGCCGAAATACCCTTTCACACACCGTCCATCGGCGAGGAAGAGATCGAAGCGGTGACCCGCACGCTGCGTACCGGCTGGTTGACCACAGGAAAGCTCTGCCTCGAATTCGAGGACAAGTTCGCCTCCTACGTCGGATCTCCCCATGCGGTCACCGTGAATTCCTGTACGGCGGCCCTCCACCTGATCCTGGTCGGCCTTGGAATCTCCAAAGGCGATGAAGTGATCACCAGCCCTTATACCTTCGTCGCCACCACGGAAACCGTTCTCCAGACCGGAGCACAGCCCGTGTTCGTCGACATCCAGCCGGCGACCCTGAACCTGGATCCCGACGCGGTGGAAGCGGCTGTAACTCCCGCCACCCGGGCGATCATCGCGGTTCACATGGCCGGGTATCCCTGCGACATGGAAAAGCTTCTTGCCATCGGCCGCAAGCACGGCATTCCCGTGATCGACGACGCGGCCCACGCATTGCCGACCCTGCTGGACGGAAAGAAAATCGGCTCCACCGCCGACGCCAGCGCTTTTTCCTTCTACGCCACCAAGAACCTCACAACCGGAGAAGGGGGAATGGTCACCACCCCGGATCCGGAACTGGCGGAGAAGATCCGGGTCCTCCGCCTGCACGGGATCGCCGGAGATTCCTGGAAACGCTATTCCAAGGGAGGACGTTGGTTTTACGAAGTGGTGGAGAACGGGTACAAGTATAACCTCACGGACCTGCAGGCCGCCCTCGGGCTGGCCCAGCTCGCCAAGCTGGACGCCCTGGACGCCCGCCGTTGCGATCTGGCGGCCCGTTACAGGGAGGCCCTGTCCGAAATGCCGGTGATTCTGCAACCTCCGGACAACGATCGGATCAAGTCTGCCCACCACCTTTTCGTTCTGCGGCTGGACCCGGATCGATGCCCGATCAACCGGGATCAACTGATCCACGGCCTGCAGCAAAAAGGAATTCAGACCTCCGTCCACTTCATCCCGGTACACCTTCACCCGTTTTACAAGGAGATGGGGTACCGGCGGGGGATGTACCCCCGGGCCGAGGCGGCCTACGACCAGGCGGTCAGTCTGCCGCTCTACCCCGCCCTCGCCGATGCTTCGGTCGAGTTTCTTCTGCAGGAAACGCGAACCCTGCTCCGGAATGGGAAGGAATGATTTCCTCATCCACGATCCGTATCGCGTTCATCGGCTGCGTCCAGGAAGGCCTCCGCAGCCTGGAAACGCTTCTGGACCTGGATGAAACCATTCTCGGCGTGTTCACGTTAACGCCCGAACAGGCGGCCCGGACTTCGGGAGCCGTCCACTGGGAACCGATCACTTCGAAAAACGGCATCCCTCTGCATTACGTGGAGAACATCAACGATCCCGAACCGCTCGCGGTCCTCCGGGCCATGGAACCGGACCTGATTTTCTGCGTCGGCTGGACCCAACTGCTTCGAAAAGCGATCCTGGAGCTCCCGAACATCGGGTGCCTCGGCTTCCATGCCTCTCTTCTCCCCCGGTATCGAGGGAGGGCTCCAGTGAACTGGGCGATCATCCATGGAGAAACGGAGACCGGCAATACGCTTATGCTTCTGGACGAAGGGGTCGACACTGGCGATATCCTGGCCCAGAGACGATTTCCGATTCTTCCGGAAGACACGTGCGCGACGATTTACGAGAAGGTCGCCTCCAGCGAGGACGAAATGATTCGGGAAATCATGCCGAAGATTCGAGCGGGGAAGATGCCCCGCCGGCGCCAGGACCCCGCCCAGGCCACCGTGATGCCCAAACGGCGGCCCCGGGACGGGATCATCGATTGGAACCGAACCACGTGGGAACTTCATAACTGGGTCCGGGCCCAGACGCATCCTTACCCGGGAGCGTTTACCTGGCTCGGCGGAACCAGGGTGCGGATCTGGAAAGCCAGGCCCGGCCGCCTTTCCTCCGGTGCGGCCGTCCTCCCGCCCGGGTTCCTCCGACAGGACCCGGAGGCGGGCAACCTGCTTGCGGGCACCCTGGACGGGGTTCTCATCCTTGAGAGGATCCAATACGGAAATCGTGAAGAGATGTCCGGAGAGGAATTCAGCCGCACCCACCTTCCCGAGGAAGGGGCGCAAACCGGAATGAGGGAATCATGAAAAAAGTCCTGGTCATCGCCGCTCATCCCGACGACGAGCTCCTCGGAGTCGGCGGAACCGTCAAAAAACATTCTCTGACCGGCGATGAAGTACGATTGGTGGTCGCCTGCGAAGGTGTCAGCATGCGCTACGATCCGGACCATGCCGCCACGCTGCATGAGCAGACCCAAAGCGCCGCCCGGATCCTGGGAGCGGCGTCCGTCGGTTTCTGCGGCCTTCCGGATCAGCGCCTGGATACACTGCCGCTGGTGGACGTGATCGCGAGGGTGGAGGAAGAGATCGAACGGTTCCAGCCGGAAACCGTGTATACCCATTTCGGCGGGGACGTCAACCATGATCACCGCATCCTGTTCGAAGCTGTGCAGGTGGCGACACGCCCTTACGCCGCCCCTTCGGTCCGGGAACTGCTCTGCTTCTCCACTCCTTCCGCCACGGAATGGGGGTTTCATGCCGTGCAGGGTTCGTTCACTCCCGATCTGTTGGTGGACGTCACGGACACCCTGGAGAGCAAGATCGACGCGTTTCTCCACTACGAGAAGGAAATCCGCCCGGCACCTCACCCGCGCTCCCCCGAATCCCTCCGGGCGATCGCGGCTCACTGGGGAACGGTTTTCGGGGCCGCCGCCGCGGAGCCGTTCCAGGTCGTCCGGATTCTCCGTTGATGCGTCCGCTGGACGGAGAGGAAGGAGCCCTGCGGCGATGTTTCGACATCTTCGGCTCTGGCCTCGTCCTGCTGGTCCTCGTTCCCCTCTTCCTGCTGATCGCCCTCGCGATCGTTCTGGAGAGCCCGGGTCCCGTTTTCTTCAGGCAGAACAGGGTCGGAAAAAACCGTTCCGTTTTCCCGATTCTGAAATTCCGAACCATGGTTCCCGACGCCGACCGGATCGGACCGAGCGTCTCCGGGAAAAAGGATCCGCGGATCACGCGCATCGGCTCCGTATTGCGCAAAACGAAGCTGGATGAGTTCCCTCAGTTCTGGAACGTGTTGAAAGGAGAGATGACGCTGGTCGGGCCCCGGGCGGAAGTCCCGGAAATGATCCCCCACTACACCGAAGAGGAATCGGCGATTCTTCGGTATCGCCCCGGCCTGACGGCTCCGGGCCAGTTGTACTTCACCACCGATCAGGCGAAGCAACTGGACGACATCAAAGACACCGAGAACCACTACATCCGGCACCAGTTGCATCCGAAACTGGCGATGGACCTGGAATACCTCCGGAACAGATCCGCCTGGAGGGACCTGGGGATCGTCTTGCGAACGGTACGTGTGATGATTACCGGCCGATAACCCGACGGTAGAACCGGTCCAACTGTTCCGCCCCCGCAGAAGGTTGAAATTCCCGAAGGACCTTCTCCCGGGCCGCCTCTCCCATGCGCCTCGCCGCCGCCGGATCCACCAGAAACCGCCGCAGGCCGGACCGCAATCCCGCAAGATCCCCCGAATCGACCAGAATGCCTGTAACGCCGTCTTCCACGATGTCCGGAACGCCGCCAACCGCCGTCGCCACCGGCGGCGTACCGATCGCCATCGCCTCGAGAAGCGCGTTCGGCGTTCCCTCGCTGAGGGAGGTCAAACAGAAAAAGTCGAATCTTTTCATGAGGGAATAGCCGTCCGCTCGGAAACCGGTGAGGACGATTTTCCCTCCGGCGCCCAGCTGTTCGATCCGTTCCTCCAACCGGGCTTTTATTT
>CAZZIV010000268.1:0-4217 GCA_964654385.1 uncultured Acidobacteriota bacterium
GTCCTTGCGCGCTCTCCGCACTTGTCTTGCAGTGCTCCGATGGACCGCGCCAGCGAGCTGAAGTCTGCGTCTTTGTAGTTGACCCGCGGGTCGGCGTACTCCAGTTCCAGGGATGTGCGCCAACCAAGCCGGAGAACGGCGCCCAGCCCGACCTTCCGGGAGTTCCGGATCGTCCGTGTATCTTCCAGGTCCACCGGTCTTTCGTGGGCGCGCCGGAGTTCGGTGTCGACGAAGAATCCGTAATCGGAAAAAGGGAAAACCGCCCTGTATTTCCCCGCGTGGTCCACGAAATTCAGTTCCTGGAACTCGTAGTAGACCTTGTAGTCGAGTTGTTCGGAAAAATCGACGTAGGACCGGCCGCCGAGGCGCAGGAGACCTTCGATCCTCGGAGAGAGCTTGATCGTCACGTCTCCCTGGGGCGCGCTGGACCTGTAGAACACGTTGTCGTCGTGCCCGAATTCGGAAACTTTGAACCCTGGGCGAACCCGGAACGGCCCCCAGCGCAGAAAGCGGGACAGGTCGGGCTCTTCCAGGATATCCGCCGCCTTCACACCAGGTGCGGTGA
This sequence comes from uncultured Acidobacteriota bacterium, assembly GCA_964654385.1. GTDB lineage: Bacteria > Acidobacteriota > Polarisedimenticolia > Polarisedimenticolales > Polarisedimenticolaceae > Polarisedimenticola. The sequence goes on from CAZZIV010000268.1 coordinate 566, forward strand.
GGATCAGCGTCAGGATCGACCCGAGGAGGGCTATGTTTCGCAGGGAGCGCATGAAGCGTTCATTGTATCGCATCCTGCTCCGATACAACGAGAGCCTGCAGACAGTCTTCTGCAGGCTCCCGCGGGAACGTCGAATTCGGTTGGACCGTCTTACATCTGGGACGGGCTGGTCGGTGTATCGTCCGTAACCGCTTGATCGACCACCAGGCCGACGACAACGGCGCCGCCGGCCACGATCAGCGCGGCGGTCAGAGGGTTGCTCCAGACCGAAGCGGCCTGGGCGGGGGCGATGTCGCCCGGAGTCCCGAGGGCGACCTGGATCGTTTCATTCCGTCCTGGGGCTACGCTCACCGGAGTGTTGACAAGGTACAGTTTCCCGTCCTGTTCGAGACCGAGTTCATAGTTGGAGGACGGGAGGCCCTCCACGTCGAACGAGCCGTCCGATCCGGTGGCGGCGGATTCATAGACCCGGCCGGTGGAGGGATCGGCGACATGAACTTTCACACCGGCCGCAGGCGCGTGGGTGTCGTGGGTCAACACGACACCGGAGATCGATCCGGTTGGGGGAGCGGCCATGGCCGGAGAGAACGCGACCGGGAGAACGCCCAAGAGAACCATCGCGAGAATCCTGAAACGATCTTTCCGAAAAAGCATGGTGATGCACCTCCTCGATAGGACTTCGTCAGGCAACATTTCCCCCGAAAGATAACCATTTCGCGATTCGGCGTCAAGGGAAATTAGAGGTTTTTGCCCTTTTATTTGAATTCCGGTTTTCCTTGTTTTTGGGCGGTTTCAGGGGGGAAGGGATTGATTCCTTCGCCGAGCATGCTTAAATAGAGAACTCCCCGGAGGGTGACTCTCATGCAGTCCGAGCTGGAACGTCTCAAGGATCTGCTCACGGAACATTCCCTGATGTTCGGTGACTTCACACTCGTCTCGGGGAAAAAGAGCCGCTTCTATTTCGATTCCAAGAAGACGACCTTGCTGCCGGAAGGATCGTACCTGGTGGCCAGAGAGTTTCTCCGGTTGATCCGGGAAAAGGGGATCCAGGCCGAAGCGATCGGAGGGATGACCCTGGGCGCCGACCCGATCGTGTGCCCGGTTTCAGCCGTCAGTCACCTGGAAGGGCCGCCCTTGAGGGCGTTCATCGTTCGGAAAGAGGCGAAAGGGCATGGAACCGGGCGCCGGATCGAAGGGAACTTGCGGCCCGGTTGCCGGGTGATCGTCGTGGACGATGTGGTGACCACCGCAGGCTCCACATTGCAGGCGATTGACGCCGTCCTGGAGGCGGGGTTCGAAATCGCCGCCGTACTCTGCCTGGTGGACCGGGAAGAGGGTGGGACCGAAAAGCTTTCCCGATGGCCGTTCCACCCGTTGTTCCGACGTTCGGAACTGTTCGTGGAAGCCGGCTCCTGAGCCGGATGGGGGCTGTATGGTCAACGAAAAGATCCTTTCCACGCTACGAGGACTGGTGGCCGGTTTCGTGGTCCTGGCGGCGGTTTCCTTTCTCCCTGGAGAGACCCCCGGGACGGTCGAAGGGATTCTCCTCGGTGTCGATGGCCGCCCGGCGGAAGGGTTCCAGGTCTTGTTGATCTCCGGAGCGGGGGAACCGGTCTCCGTTTCCTCCCTCGACCGGGAAGGGACCTATCGATTCGATCAGGTCGCCCCGGGAGAGTATGGGCTGGGGGTACGGAGTCCGGAAGGCCTCGCGGCGCCGGCGCTCCTCGCTCCGTTCCAGGTTCAGGAACGGACGGTCCGAAGAGATTTGCGCTTGCGGCGGGCCGTTTCGTCTGTGGAAATCTCCCCGGCCGCCGGTGGTGTCGGCATCTGGTGGGCCGGTCTCAGCCCGGCGGCCAAGGTATGGACCGTGACCGGAGGGCTGGTGGCCGCCGGACTGGCCTACTCCCTGATCGATGATGACACCCCTCGGGCGAACGGGGAGGGACCGGCGACTCCGAGCCTACCTTTCTAACCCCAGTCGGGCTAGCGGTAGAAGTCCACGAACCGGTCTACCACCCGTTCCTGCATTCCCGGTTGCATTTCAGGGTAGACCGGGATCGAAATCGCCTCCCGGGCGGCACGCTCGGCTTCCGGGAACGATCCTTCTTCGTACCCGAGTTCCCGGAAACACGGCTGCAGATGCAATGGAACCGGGTAGTAGACCGAATGGCCGATGCCGCCGCCGCGAAGGTGTTCCCGAAGTTCGTCCCGTCGTTGCACCCGGAGGGTGTACTGGTTGAAAATATGCCGGCCGGTTCCGGTCCGCCGCGGAGGCCGGACCGCGCCTGAATTCACCAGCCCGGCTTCCTCGAACAACCGGTCATAGCGCACGGCGTTGGAGGCCCGGGCCGTCCCCCAGGCATCCAGGTGAGGAAGCTTTACGCTCAGCACCGCCGCCTGGATCGCGTCCAGGCGACTGTTCCAGCCCACGTCCTCGTGATAGTACATCTGAACGCCGCCGTGGACCCGCAGGGCTCGAAGCCGTTCAGCCAGCGCTTCATCGCCGGTCACCACCGCTCCACCGTCTCCGAACCCTCCCAGGTTCTTGGAAGGGAAGAAGGAATAGCAGCCGAGACGCCCGAGGGTGCCGGCGTGGCCGGAGACGCCGTTCGGGTCCTCGAAGGTCGATCCGAGCGCCTGTGCGGCGTCTTCGATGACCGGAATTTTTCTTCGGTTCGCGATTTCCAGGATGGCGGTCATGTCGGCGCACTGGCCGAACAGGTGAACCGGCAGAATCGCCTTCGTGTCGGGTGTGACCGCCTTCTCCAGCCTGGACGGATCGATGTTGAAGCTGTCCGGATCGATGTCCACGAAACGGGGCCGGGCGCCGACCCTGTACGCGCAGGAGGCGGTGGAGAAGAAGGAGAACGGAGTGGTGACCACATCATCTCCGGGACCGATGTCGAGAGAGGCCAGGGCCAGGATCAGGGCGTCGGTTCCGGAGGCGCAACCGATCGCATGGTCCGCCTGGGTGTAGGTCTCCAGGTTTTCCTCGAATCTCCGAACCACCGGCCCGAGGATGAAGGCCTGGGATTCGATCACGGCACGGACGGCGTCGTAGACGTCTTCTCGAATCCGGTCGAACTGGGCTGGAAGGTCCAGGAGCGGGATGTTTTTCATAAGCGGTTTCCTGTCGGAGGAAGGCGGATTATATCTTCTTTCCATTCCCCGGTGGTAGAATGCACATCTTTTTGGGAGATGATTTTGGACCCGAGGCTCAAGTCCGCAGTCGTGCTCTACGTTTTTTTCGTTCTGGGGATGTTCCTCCTGTTCGTGCCGTGGACGCCGATCTGGGACCGGGCGGTGGTTTCCATCGCTCCCTCCCGCGCCATGCAGGTCTTGTCCTCCGGTTGGGTGAGGGGCGCGGTCAGCGGCCTGGGTCTCCTGGACCTGGTTCTCGCCGTCCAGGAACTGCTTACCCTCACCGGCGGTTCCGGGGAAAAGGAATGAGCGAGGCCGCCGGGGTCTTGTCGATCCATGCCTCGGCGACGACCGGGGAGGGGCTCTTCTCCGACGCCCAGTCGATCCGGGAGTTTCGCTGCCGACCGTTCCCGGTCGCCAGCGCCGTTCTTTCCGCGGGCCCGGGAGGAGGGGACGCCCTGGAGCCGCTCCCCCTCGCCCGGATCGGGCCGCAACTGGAACTGGGTCTCTG
>CAZZIV010000269.1:0-4113 GCA_964654385.1 uncultured Acidobacteriota bacterium
GGAGTACGGCGGGGCCGAGCGGCAGTTGACGGTTCTGGCCTCGGAACTGGCCCGCCGGGGGCACACGGTCGAAGTCGGCATCTTCTATCCGGGCGGCCCCCTGGAATCCGAACTGAACGGCGGCGTCACCATGCGCCGGCTGCACAAGAAAGGCCGATACGAAACGGTTCGCTTTCTCCGGCGGGTGCGCCAGTGGCTCCGGGAGTTCCGGCCGGAGATCGCCCACGGCTACCTGGTCGCTCCGAACCTGGCCCTGGCGCTCCTGAAAGGATCGATCCGTCCCGGAAAACTGGTGTGGGGCGTACGGGCTTCCTATACCGACTTCGACCGGTTCCCGAAACACGAGGGAAAGGCGTTCCGGTTCGCCTCCCGGCTGGCTTCCCGGGCCGACCGGGTGGTGGCCAATTCCGAAGCAGGGGCCCGGTACCATATCGAGCAGGCGGGCTACCCGGCCGAAACCATGCAGGTGGTGCCGAACGGGATCGACCTGGACCGTTTCCGGCCGGATCCGGAAGCCGGCGCCCGGTTTCGAGCGGAACGGAAGATCCCCGCCGACGCCGTCGTCATCGGCATGGTCGGACGGCTCGACCCGATGAAAGGGTACGAACGGTTCCTGGAGGCGGCGGCGATCACCGGTCACCATTTCCTCTGCGTCGGATCGGGGCCGGCATCGTACGAACGGGAGTTGAGACACCGGGCGACCGGCCTGGGACTGGATTCCCGGTTGACCTGGGCTCCTTTTCAGGACGACCCGGCGCCGGCCTACGCCGCCATGAACCTCCTCTGTTCCTGTTCCACCGGGGAAGGGTTCCCCAACGTGGTGGCGGAGGCGATGGCCTGCGGCGTGCCCTGCGCGGTCACCGACGTGGGGGACTCCGCACGGATCATCGGTGAACTGGGAGAGGTGGTCCCGCCGGACGATCCTCAGGCGATGGCCGCCGCCTGGGCCCGGATCCTCCGGTCTCCTCCGGCCCGGGCGGCGCTTCGAACGTCGATCCAGGAACGTTTTTCTCTCTCGCGGATGGTGGACGCCACCGAGCGGCTGTACCTGGAGTTGCAGGATCATGACTGAGCGGGCGGAACACAAGGTTCTCTTCATCAGCACCGGCCTGGACGCCGGCGGCGCCGAAACGATGCTGCTCCGGCTGCTGGGGCGGCTTCGCGGCGGCTCGGTGGAACCGGCCCTGGTCTCCCTCCGTTCGCCCCACTGCCGGCGGGCGCAGGCGGACCGGCTGTAGTGCCCTCTCCTGGAACTGGGGATGGAAGCGGGGGCCGGCAAGAAGACGGCCGGCCTGTTCCGGCTGGCCGGTTTCGCCCGGTCGGTCGGCGCCGAGATTCTCCAGGGCTGGATGTACCATGGAAACATCGCCGCCTCCCTGGCATCCTTGATGGTGCCGGACAGCCTGGTCGCCTGGTCGGTGCGCCAGTCGCTGGCGGCCCTGGAAACCGAACAGGACGCCACGGTCCGGCTGATCCGACGGGCCACGTCGGCCCGTCGCCGGCCGATGAAAATCGTCTACAACTCGGAGACCGCCGCCCGGGACCATGAAGCCCTCGGTTACCCGGCCGACCGGACGGTCCTGATCCCCAACGGGGTCGACCTGGACCTGTTCCGGCCGGACCGGCTCGCCCGTCAGCGGCTCCGGATCGAACTGGGGCTTCCGGAAAACGGGCTCCTGGTCGGGATGTTCGCCCGATATCACCGGGTCAAGGATCACACAGGGTTCCTGGCCGCCGCCCGGATCCTGGCCGCCGCCCGGCCGGAGGTCGACTTCATCCTGGCCGGGGAAGGGGTGACCGGAGAGAACCGGGAACTGGCGGAGCTTGTGGCCCGGCAAGGTCTGCAGCAGCGTTGCCGCCTGCTGGGACGCCGGGACGACATCCCTTCCCTCACCGCTTCTCTCGACCTGGCCACCCTGACCTCCCTGAGTGAAGGGTTCCCGAACGTCCTGGCCGAGGCGATGGCCTGCGGCGTTCCCTGCGTCGCCACCGACGCAGGCGAAAGCTCGACCCTCCTGGAGCCGGTCGGGGAGGTGGTACCCTGCCGGGACCCGAACGCCCTGGCGGCGGCCTGGGAACGAATCCTGTCGATGCCGGACGAGGAGCGGCGCAGGATCGGGGAAGCTGGCCGGGAACAGGTTCTCTCCCGGTACAGCCTGGACCGGATGACTGCTGCGTTCGAAAAACTCTACCGGGCCATGGTTTCGGAGCGGTAATGTGCGGCTTCGCCGGAGCGCTTGAACAGGGAGTCCGCGCCGACGATTGGCGGGAGCGGCTCACCGCCATGGGCGACCGGATCGTGCACCGGGGGCCGGACGACCATGGGATCTGGAGCGATCCGGAAGCGGCGGTCGGCCTTTCCCACCGGCGGTTGTCGGTGATCGACCTGTCTCCGGAAGGCAGGCAGCCGATGGTCTCCCACGGCGGCCGGTACGTCCTCGCCTACAACGGGGAGATCTACAACTTCCAGGAGTTGCGCCGGGAGTTGGAGCGGGAAGACCTTCCCTGGCGGGGGCGTTCCGACACCGAGGTGCTCCTGGCGGCGGTGGAAACCTGGGGGCTGGAAACCGCCGTAAGGAAAGCGGTCGGCATGTTCGCCTTCGCCCTGTGGGACCGGCAGGAGCGCGTCTTGCGCCTGGTCCGGGACCGGCTTGGCATCAAGCCGCTGTATTACGGGTGGAGCGGGAAGGCGTTCCTGTTCGGCTCGGAACTGAAACCGCTACAGGCCCACCCGGCGTTCGACAACCGGATCAGCCGGAACTCGGTGACGTCGTTCCTGCGCCACAACTACATCCCCTGCCCCTGGTCGATTTTCGAAAACGTGTACAAGCAGCGGCCCGGCACGATCCTGACCCTCCCTGTAGACCGGCTGGAGCACCGGGAGGCGATCCGGGAAACGGTCTACTGGTCGGCCCGGGAAGCGGTGGAGGCGGGGCGGGAAGACCGGTTCCCCGGCGGCGATTCGGACGCGCTGGACGAACTGGACCGGCTGCTCCGGGACGCGGTCCGCTGCCGGATGGTCTCCGACGTGCCTTTGGGGGCGTTTCTCTCCGGCGGAATCGACTCCTCCCTGGTGGTGGCGCTGATGCAGGCCCAGAGCGACACCCCGGTCCGGACCTTCACCATCGGGTTCACCGAAGAGGAGTACAACGAGGCGGAACATGCCGGCGCCATCGCCCGGCGGCTGGGAACCGATCACACCGAACTGTACGTCCGCCCGGAACAGGCCCGGGAGGTGATCCCCCGTCTGCCGGCGATCTTCGACGAGCCGTTCGCCGACTCGTCCCAGATCCCGACATGGCTGGTGAGCGAGATGGCCCGGCGGGACGTCACCGTCTCCCTGTCCGGTGACGGCGGCGACGAACTGTTCGCCGGATACCTGCGCTACACCACCTTCCAGGACCTCCGGAAGTGGGTCGGTTGGTGCCCCTATCCTCTCCGCGCCGTCGCGGGGCGCGCCCTGGGCGTCATCCCCCGGCCGGTCCTGAACGGCGCCCTCGGCTTCCTGGGCCCCCGGTTTCGGAGGTACGGGAGCGGAGGGAAGCCGGGCGACAAGCTGCACAAGCTGGCGGAGATTCTCCGGTTTCAAGGTGAGAAGGAACTGTACCTGGACCTGCTCTCCCACTGGAAAGATCCTGCATCCCTGGTGCCCGGCTCCCGGGAGCAGACAACCTTGTTCAACCAGGACGCGCCGCTCCCTTCCTTCCAGGACCCGGTCTCCTGGATGATGTACCTGGACACGATCACCTACCTTCCCGACGATGTCCTAACCAAGGTGGACCGGACCAGCATGGACGTCAGCCTGGAAACCCGAGTTCCGGTCCTGGACCACCGGGTGGTGGAGTTCGCCTGGCGTCTCCCCCAGGCGATGAAGATCCGGGACGGCCGTTCCAAGTGGGCGCTCCGGGAACTTCTTTACCGCTACGTCCCCCGGGAGCGGATCGACCGGCCCAAGATGGGGTTCGGCGTGCCGATCGACCACTGGCTGAGGGGACCTCTCCGGGAGTGGGCCGAGGCGTACCTGTCGGAAGAACGGCTCCTAAAAGACGGCTGGGTTCGGCCCGCACCGAGTCGGCGGAAGTGGAGGGAGTCAGCTTTCTGTGATGTTCTCCC
>CAZZIV010000270.1:0-4095 GCA_964654385.1 uncultured Acidobacteriota bacterium
TGGAGGACTCCTTCCAGCCGGTTCCGAATAATCTGGACACCGTCCTCCTGCTCCCCCGCTCCCCACACGTACCGGGCTTCGGCCAGAACCGACTTCCCTTCCCCGATCCGGGCCAGCCGGCCCGCGTACTCCGGATCCTCCGCCAACCCGGTTCGCCAGATCTCCTGGGCCCGGGCGATATCCTTCCTGCAGTCCCGGCAATAATCCCTGGGGATTCTTCCTGCGAACAGCGCCGGAAAGAAGTTGTAGGCGATGGTGCGGGGCCGGGGATGGGTCATGACGCACTCTGGGTTCCTGCAGTGAGGCCCGTTCCCCCGGTGCATGTGGGCCGGGTTGGAAACCAGCCCGAGGACATGGCCGAACTCGTGGACCAGGGTCGACCGCTCCGCCTTGGCAGGCGTGATCCAGAGAACCGATCGCTCCCGGAACAGGTCGGAATACATGACGATCCCCCGAACCCGCACGAACTCGCCGTCTTGTTCGTAGGCCCAGTACCGGGCCCTTCCGAACAACGACCCGTTTTTCGGCGCGTAGAGCAGGTAGAGAACCGCCGTTCCCGGCTCCCGTCCCGGTACATGATCCAGGTGGTCCTGCACCAGGCGGGCGGTTCCATCCGGCCCGGCGGCCTCCCATTCGGACCTGGGGATCACATCGTCCACGATGATTTCGGTCTGCTCCCCCAGCGGCGTGTACCGTTCGACCGCTTTCCGGAGCGCCCGGAGCGCCTTCGGCTTCGGCCTGCATCCATCCACATAATCCGCCTCCACGATCAATCGTTCGGTCCGGAAGCCGGCCAGGAGCGCCGGGTTCATTTCCTCTTCCAGGAGCTCGGAGGTTCGCTCGGGAGACACCGCGCCGACTCCTGGATACTTCAACAGGGCGCGGCAGCCGGAAACGAGGAGTACAACGGAAAGCACCGGAAGGAAGAGAGGCGGGAAGGCGGAGTTCCGGAAGCGGCCGGAGTGGGGAAGGGCGATCATCGACTTCAAATTACCACGAATTCCCTCTCGAACAGCCTCCGCCACCTTCGTCCGCCCAGGGGACCTCGGCGCGGTGCGCACCGGCCCCAGGGTTCCCCCGGTGACGGAACGCCGAAATCAAGGTATGGTTTCAACGATGACGAACGCCCCCAATCCGATCCATGCCCGTTGGTTGTCGTTGAAGGACAAGCCGGGCGGCAAATGGTTGTTCAGCCGGTTCCTGGGCCGGATGGCGCCCTACACCGGCAGCATCCTGCCGAAGGTGCTGGAACTCTCGCCGGGCCACGCGGTGGTCCAGATGGAAGATCGAGGCAGACTCCGGAACCATCTTCAGTCGATCCACGCCGTCGCCATCATGAACCTGGGGGAAGTCACCACCGGACTGGCGGTGATCTGCGGGATCCCTTCCGACGCCCGGGGGATCCTGACACGTCTTTCCATGGAGTACATGAAGAAAGGCCGGGGGACTCTCCGGGGAACCTGCGACTGCGCGTTCCCATCCACCTCGGAAGAAAAAGAATACGAGGTGACGGCCGACATCCACGACCTGGACGGCGACCTGGTGGCGCGGGCCACCGCGACCTGGCTGATCGGCCCGAAGCCATGAGCCTGGAAACCACCCTGACCCGGGATGCCGGGATCCGGCATCCGATCATCTGCGGCGCCATGTACCCCTGCTCCAACCCGGAACTGGTGGCCGCCGTCTCCGAGGCGGGAGGGATCGGGATCATCCAGCCGGTCTCCCTGGTCTACGCCCACGGCTACAAGTTCGAAGACGGCCTCCGGAGAATCCGGGAACTCACCACCGAACCGATCGGATTCAACGCCGTGGTGGAACAATCCTCCAAGGCGTACGCCGACCGGATGCTGGAATGGATCGACCTGGCCCTGGAGGGCGGGATCCGTTTCTTCGTCACCGCCCTGGGGAAGCCTCGATCGGTTGTGGATCGGGTTCATGCCGTCGGCGGGGTGGTCTACCACGACGTCACCGAGCGGAAATGGGCGGAGAAGGCGCTGGAATCCGGCGTGGACGGCCTGATCGCCGTGAACAACCGGGCCGGAGGCCATGCAGGCGAGCGGTCGCCGGCGGAACTGCTGGAGGAACTGGATGACCTGGGCGTGCCGGTGGTCTGCGCCGGCGGGATCGGCGACCGGGAACGGTTCCAGGAGGCGATCGCCCTGGGCTATGCCGGCGTGCAGATCGGCACCCGGTTCATCGCCGCCTCCGAATGCACCGCCCACGCCGACTACAAGCAGGCGATCCTGGACGCCGGGGAGCGGGACATCGTGCTCACCGACAAGCTGAGCGGCGTCCCCTGCTCGGTGATCCGGACCCCGTACGTGGAACGGATCGGCACCCGGGCCGGCCCCCTGGCACGGCGACTCCTTCGCGGGAAGAAAACCCGGCATTGGATGCGGATGTTTTACACCCTGCGGGCCGCCCGGCAACTGAAGGAGGCCTCCCTCCGGGGGATCTCCTACAAGGACTTCTTCCAGGCCGGGAAAAGTGTCGACGGGATCCACCAGGTCGAGCCTGCCGCCGATATCATCCGCCGGTTCACCGCGGACGCCCCGGGGCCGGTACCGGCTACTCCAACCGGAACGTGACCGCCACGGTCATCCGCACCGCGTACCTATCGGTATATTCCGCGGAGTGAAAGCCGCGACTCCATGGGATATCATCCGGAGATGGCTCGAATCGTCTACAAAACCGGCGAAGGACGCATCTGTCCCCGGTGCGGACATCCGGAAAAATTGTGCCGCTGTTCCAGGGAAGAGGCGGCCCCTTCCGGCGACGGGATCGTGCGGGTCCGCAGGGAAAGAAAAGGGCGCAAGGGCAAGACCGTCACCGTGGCGGCCGGCATCCTGCTTCCGGCGGCGGAACTGAAGATGCTCGCCTCGGAGCTGAAACGAAAGTGCGGCGCCGGCGGAGCGATCCGGGACGGGAACCTGGAGATCCAGGGAGACAAGGTGGATCTCCTGGCCGGGGAGCTGGAGAAACGGGGGTTCACCGTCCGGAAGAGCGGCTGAATCCGATCATGGATATTTTTTCCGTTCGGGACATTTTTTTGATTTCCGCTTCCCGTCTCAACGCGGCGGAGCGCCCCCCGGCCTCTTCCCTGTACAACAGTTCCACCGGGAGCCTGGAGCGGGTGTAGCGCGAGGCGGTTCCTTTCCGATGGGCGTTCAATCGTCGGTCCAGATCGTTGGTCATACCGGTATAAAGACTGCCGTCGCCGCAGCCCAGGATGTACACCTCCCATGTCGATTTCCGCTCCACGGAGGCGATTTTACGCCGCATTTTGTAAAAAGTGTAAAGGAGCCGTAAAATGATCATCTAAATTGCTGTTTCTACTCCGCACAAAGAGTGAAGCCGTGGTAGATTTTCTTTATCGCAGAGGCGATATTGAAACTGTCTTTTGGAGAATCGCCATCGACCGATCCCCTCAGTCGACGGCGAGGCAAACCGGCGGAATAGTCCGCCGGTTTGTTTTTGGGCTGACAAATTCCGCGACATCCAGGTATCATGGAGCCGGAACCGGTTGTTCCCGGAAATTCCGGGCCTGGACGGCGATCCGGCCGTATACTCAAAAGTCCGGCGCCCGGTGTTTTCCACGGCCGGCCCGGCCGGCCGCGTTCCATGGGAGTACACTCCGATGAAAACCCTGAAAATTCTCCTGCCGCTGGTGGCAGTCCTGTTGTGTGGACACGCCCTCGCCCAGACCATTTACGTGGACGATACCGGCCCAGACTGCTCGCCTCCGGATCCGATAACCCCCCACGGAGACGGATCCCAGGACCACCCGTACTGTTTCATCGGGCACGCGGTGCTTGCCGCCCAGGGCGGCGAGACGATCCGGGTGATGCCCGGTACCTACTCCGAGTGTTTCGATACCGGGGCGACGCAGGTTTCCATCGTGGCCGACGATTCCAACCCGGCCCTCGGCCCCGCCGACTTCGTCATCGATCCGAACTTCCTGTGCGACACGCCGGTGACCTTGGGGAACGGCTCTTCCCTGGACGGGTTCACCGTCCGGGGCGGGAACATCTCCGGCCTGCTGGGGATCCGAAGCGTGGGGAACACCAACAACCGTATAGACGACAACATGTTCCC
>CAZZIV010000271.1:0-4017 GCA_964654385.1 uncultured Acidobacteriota bacterium
AAATAACCGACGACCCAGCCGGCGACGTAAATCAGCATCAGCCAGTTCCCCGGTCCGGAAAACAGTTCCCAGGTCTGGATGTAAGCGATGAACAGCAAGCCGAGAAGGATCATCCATACACCGAACCGATGCAGGAGCGCCCGGTACAAGGTTCTGTGGAGAACCTGCCGGAAGGTCGCCTCCGGTTCGGGAGGTTCCTCGGTCGCGATTGCGCCGGAGCGGTCTTCGACTTCCGTCGCCTCGGAGGTTTCCGTGGACTCCGCGCTTTCGTTTTCTTCGGTTTCCGCGGCCGGTTCCATCTCCCCCACCGGCTCGAGGCCGTTCCACCAGGGGGAGCCGTCGGACAGACCGGGGCGATCCGGCGCCAGCAGGAACCCGGCCGGAATCTGCAGCCAGGTCTGCACGCCGACCGCTACAGACCCGGCGAACGGTAGAAGCACAAACAGGATCGAAGAGGGGGTCAGGCGAAGGTAGAAGAGGGTCAGAATGCCCAGGAAGACCATGAACACCAAATATGGCGCCTGCACAGGCACGACCCGCAGTTTCGGATAGGGGTTTTGCCCGATCATCACCAGGAGCAGCAGGGCTCCGACCATTTTCAATCCCAGGGCGGTCAGCGCCCCTCCGCCGGCCGTCCGGAAGGCGATCGCCAGGAGGAACCCGCAGGCAGGGAGGAAGATCGAGAGGACGACGGCGGTCATCCGGGTGAACCACAGCGTCCGCCCGGAGATCGGGAGACTCACGTAAAGGCGGTGGCCGCGGGTCCAGAAACCGGTGAAGGCCAGGAACCACAGTGCGAACCCCCACACCACCGTGAACAGGAAGAGAGCGATTCCGGGCCAGTCCGGCCCGGCCAGGGATGCCATCGAATCTCCTGCTCCCCATCGGAACAACAGCCCGAACCCGATCGCCAGCGGAAGGCCGGTCAGGGTCCCCTTAAGGGCCGGATCCTTGCGCAGCAGGGACAAGAACAGGCCGGTCATGACGGCGCCCCCAACAGCTCGATGAACATCTCCTCCAGGCGGATCGGGTCGCAACGGAACTGTTCGCTGCCGGTCTTAGAACGGATCCATTCCCTCCCTTCCCGGGGATCCAGGCGCAGGATGACATGCACCGCTCCGTTTCTCGTCCGGGCGGCGATGCACGGTTCCATGGAAAGGAACCGATCGGGCGACCAGCCGGCCCCCCCAGGCATGCGTACCAGGGAATGTTCCTCCAGCAACGCGTCCATCGAATCATCCAGGAGCACCCGTCCTTCGTTCAACATGACGATCCGGTTGGCCATTCTCTCCACGTCGGTCATGTAATGGGAGGAGAAGAGGATGGTCGACCCGGCGTCGTTCAGCAGGCGGATGGAGGTCTCCAGGAATTCCCGGCGCACCGAAGGGTCCAGGCCTCCGGCCGGTTCGTCCAGCAGGAGAAGCTTCGGACGGTGAGCGACGGCGCAGAGAAGGGCGACCTGTCTCGCCTCTCCCTTGCTCAGTTCCTTGATCCTGGCCCCGGGCCGGATCCGAAACCGGTCGAGAAGCTCGTGTTCCAGATCCGGATCCCACCGGGGGAACAGCCCTCGATACAAGGTCAGGATTTCGCCGACTTTCAGGTAGTCCGGCAAGATCTGGTCTTCGGACACATAGCCGATCTGCTTCTTGATCGGCAGAGGGTCGTCCGAAGGGTTCAGACCGAGGACCGAGGCCGTTCCCTTCTGACTGCGGAGCATCCCCATGGCGATGTGGATCAAGGTGGTCTTCCCCGCCCCGTTTCGCCCGATCAGGCCGACCACGTCTCCTTCGCTCACATCGAACGTGACACCGCTTAGAACCTTCTTTCCAGGTACGAACGAACGGTGGATATCTTTGAATTGCAAAACCGTCATCATCGTTCTCCTTCGGCGCCGTCCTTCGAGTGCTCGCTCAACAGTTCTCGGAACAGGTTCAGCGCCTGTTCCGGATCCATGTTCAATTGCCGAACGACCTCCACCGGAGGCTTCAGGCTCTGTCTTAACAGGGCAACCTTGTCCATACGTTCGTCTTCTTCTCCCGGCGCCTTGACCACCGTCGACCTCCCCGGCCGGCGCAGGAGCAGCCCCTCCCTTTCCAGGAAGCTGTAGGCTTTGCTGATGGTCATTGGGTTCACTCCCAGTTCCAGGGAGAGGGTCCGAGTGGACGGAAGCGGGTCGCCGGGCGACAGCTTCCCGCAGGCGATCTGGAACTTCACCTGGTCCATCAGCTGCCTGTAAACAGGCACGCCGCTGCCCGGATCCACGACGAACAGCGGCGGCTGATTCGTGTCGGGCTTCCTGTTCATGAGCGACTCCCCAAAAACTAGTGTATTAGTGTCGTAATGCAGTATACACACATTCAGGAAAACCGCAGGCAAAAAGTTCATCGAAATGGTCAAATGCTATTTATTCAACAACTTAGGCAATCATTATTTTCCCTTTCCTTCGCTGATCGACCTTCCCGCCAGGGAATTCCTCCAAGGTGGAAGGGAGAATGTTGTTCCTGTCGGAGGAACCTCTTCTTCCTGCTTCCGGTTCGCCCCAGTTCCAGCGCATACCTTCTCGAAATAGGATTACCCCTTTACTTACTATCACTTAAGCGTTTTTATCAACATTCTCCCTTCCACCTTGGAGACGTGACGCGTCACCCTCCTCCTTTCCCTGGAACCAGACTCGAGGCGCCTCCGATCCGGCCCGCTGGAAAAATGGAAGCCTCTTTGCGTGGCCGGTTCTTCCCGGTAGAAAGGAAATTCGTTAAATATCTTGTTATCAATAAGTTAAGCAATGGGATTCTTGCGATTCTTCCTGTAGAATGCAGGTCTTCGCCGAAGTATAGGAGCAAGAGGCGCATGCTCACTGTCGAATTCCATTTCGAGGAAGCGATTCAGGCACGAGCCGAAGCCGGAGGCCTTTCCCTGGACCCGGAGATGGTGCGGGCCTTGGCCTCCCATTGCCGTTCACTCCTCAGGGCCAACCAACGCCTGCATCTGACCACCATCACCGAACCGGACGAGTTCATCGAGAGGCATTTCGGCGAATCGTTCGAAGGCGCCGCCCTACTGGATCCTGAGATCAGCGGCAACCTGTTCGACCTGGGCAGTGGAAACGGTTTCCCCGGTCTCCCTGTATACGCGGCTCGTCCCGGCCTGACCCCCTGGCTGGTGGAAAGTTCCAGCAAGAAAGCCGCCTTCCTGACGGCGTCGACCCTGGCGGCAGGACTGGGCGATGTGCAGGTACTGGAGAAGCACATTCAACGGCCGGGCGATCTCCCGGAAGGTCTGCACCCGAATCTCTGGTTAACCCGAGCCATGGGAGGCTGGGAGAAAGTGTTACCCCGGTTCGCCAGGACCCTGTATGCCGACGATCGTATCCTGCTGTGGGCCGGCGAGGAAGTGGAAACGATCTCCCGCAGGAAGATCTGGGGTCGGCTTCGGATTGAGAAGAAGCATCCCCTGCCGGGGCTGGATCGCGGCTGGATCTGGATGATCGCAAGCGCCGAACCGGCGGATGGCGAAGCCGGGGAGCCTCGCGAATAGCAAGGTGGAAGGGAGAATGTTGATGGATTCGACACCCTTCCCTGGAACCGGACCTTTCTGAGCTTGAACGGTGCTATGCACCAAAATTCTCCGTAAACCACTGGTTAACAAGCAGTTTATTTCGATCTACCAACATTCTCCCTTCCACCTTGCGCGAATAGGAAATCTCCCATGGTGGAACCAGCTGGAGATTCGCCGCCGCAGATCGGCGGAAGATCGATTTCGGTTCCCCTCGGTCTTCATTCTGAAATCGATCGATCGCAATTGTTCCACGTGGAACATCGGAGGTCGAAGGGGTGTCCGGGGGAAATCGGGTCCGGGGCTGAAGATTCTCGGAAAGGCGGGCATCCGGTTTCCCCGACCGGCTCCGGGCCGCCTCTGATTCACATCCATGTTCAACAGAGGGGGGAGGTCGAAGAGGTGTCCGAGGGAGATGGCTCCCGGGGCTGAAGATTCTCGGAAAGGCGGGCATCCGGTTTCTCC
>CAZZIV010000272.1:0-3977 GCA_964654385.1 uncultured Acidobacteriota bacterium
GGCGTTGGGTTCCTGCTGTTCGTCGGTTCGCTCGGTTTCCTGGGCCAGGTATCCACTTTTTTGCAGCAACGGTATTTCCACAGCACCGGCAAAGTCGATGTTGTTGTGAGCATCGGTCAACAGTTCGCGCCTCTTTTCTTTCTCGCCTGGTTCTTTCTCTGGCACCAGCTGTTTTCCGGGCGGTTGCCCCGCGTCCAACGGACCCTGCTGCTGAGCTTCTTCCTTCCGGCGGCAGCTTCGGTGTTATTGCTGCTGGTCGGCGGGAAGGAACGGGCGATCCTGATTTTCGCTCTCCCCGCGCTCGGGTTCTGGTATGCTCGCAGGAAGCTGCCCTGGCATGCTCTCCTGGTGGTTCTGCTCGTCGCCGTGTTCGTCATCTTCCCGCTCTACAACAGTTTTCGGCATCTCGACCGTAGATTGGGCACCGCGGAGCGATTGAATCGAACCGTGGCCTCAATCTCACACTGGGACCGGCAGAATTTCCTGGACCAGTCGGTTGGTGCGTTTTTTAAGCGAATGGGGATCATCACCTCCGTAGCGGCGGTTTTGAGGGATGTGCCGGACTTCATCCCGTACCGGAAAGGGGAAACCCTTGCCCTGGCGCCGATCAGCCTGCTGATTCCCAGGTTCCTCTGGCCGGAAAAGCCGAACATCAATATCGGTAGAGAATTCGGCGTGACTTTCAACCTGGTGAATCCAGTGGACAGGGAGACCCAGATCGCACCTTCCCTGGTCGGCGAGTTTTACTGGAATTTCGGAATGTCCGGTGTGATCGTCGGCATGTTCATCATGGGAATCGTTTACCGGTGGATCTTCCAGGCGTTTGGAGCGTACAGCGGATACGATCCGCTCGGAAAAGCCGTTTACATCATGTTGTTCCTGAAAATGATTCATTTCGAGGGAAATTTCGCGGGGCTGGTTGCCGGGTCGCTTCGGAGCCTGGTGATTATCTATCTCCTGGCTCAGGTTTCCCTGAAGTTCGGACTCCTGGGAAAACTGGAATCCGAAGCATGAACGCCTGCGACTTCCCTGTGAGATCGATCCATCGATCCGGTTACAATTTGGGCCGTTGGTTTCAGTATTCGTTTTGCCGTATATTCGTCATTCGGCCTCTTCGATGGAGCACATCCTGTTCGGTGTACGATTCGAAGCAATTACGAATATGTAATCCAACCCGATAGGGCTACGATTCGCCATGTCTGATCCTTCCATCATCGCCGTTTCGACGCTCCTTGTGGCCACCTCGGTCAGCCTGCTGGTGACTCCCGCGGTCATCCGTCTGGCCCTTTGGATCGGAGCGGTGGATCAGCCGAACGCCAGGAAGGTGCATGGCCGGCCGATCCCAAGAATCGGCGGTATCTCAGTATTTTTAGGATTCATCACGGGTCTTCTGTACGCGGCCCATGCTTCCGGGGATCTCTATGAACACCCGAAGGTTACCGTTTACTGGTCCGTATTCGCCGGGTCGGCCACAGCGGTTTTTCTTCTTGGATTGGCGGATGACGTTTGGCGTCTGTCTTATCGAACGAAATTCCTTTTCCAAATTCTTGCCGTCCTGGCGATCTGGGGGGGAGGTTTCCGAATCGTGCAGGTCTCGCATCCCTTTCAGGAAGGAGTTCTGACGTTCCCCTGGTGGATTTCGCTTCCGATCACTCTTCTCTGGGTCGTCGGCATCACCAACGCGATGAACCTGATCGATGGTCTGGACGGTCTCGCCGCCGGCACGGCCCTGATCATCACTACCTCGTTGGCCTGTATCGCTTTCATACAGAATCGAACCGGTGTCGTCGCCGTAAGCGTGGCCCTGGTGGGAAGCCTCCTCGGGTTTCTGTTTTTCAACTTTAATCCCGCGAAAATTTTCCTGGGTGACTCCGGCAGCATGTTTCTGGGTTTTGTTCTGGCCGTGATGTCGATTCGTGGCAGCCAGAAAGGGCCTGCGGCCGTGGCCGTTTTGATCCCTCTTCTCATTATGGCTCTCCCGATCCTGGATACATCCATGGCCTTGACCCGAAGATATTTCCGGATTCGGCGGAGCAGCGTCGAACAGGACCGGGGACCGTTCCACTGGATGGGGAACATGAGCCATCTATTCCTGCCGGATCGTGGGCATATCCATCACCGCCTCATCGATCTGGGCTACAGCCACAGGTCCGCCGTGTTGATTCTCTACGGCCTGGTCCTGACCATGGCCCTCGCGGCGCTCGCGCTCGTGATCGCCCAGAGCCGGTATGTCGCCGCGGTTTTGGTCGGAGCTCTGGCTCTTTGCCTGGCGTTGTTCGTGCTGCTCAATGTCCTGTTTCGGGCGAGGAGCGTCCTTCGTTCCAACCGGAAAGTCTCTGGACCCGATGACGCCAAATGAATACCGGGATCGCGTTCATGGCTGATCGTCCCCCATTCCGCACCTGGTGGATCCGGTTCGCGGCCGTGTCCCTGGCGACCTTTTCCCTGTCCGGACTGATCGCGGCAACGGCGGCGGGGGTTGAGCCTGACCATGGTTTCCAGGCGGGGCCGTGGCTCCTGGAGCCGTCCCTCCTTTTCGAGTATGAATACCATTCCAATCCGTTTTTCCGGCCGACAGGGGGCTCGTCCGATCGGATCCTCACGGCGAAACCCGCTTTGGGGTTGAGTCTCCCGTTCAGTCAAAGCCTCGTTTATTTCAATATCAGCAAAGCGATTTATGATTACCAGCGGGTAACACTGGGAGGGAATTCTGTTCTGGAAAGTTCCGGTGGAGTGGAATTGAATTTCAACACACAGGATAAACTGGAACTCGACGTCGAGAACACCTCCGGCCTGGCTCGATCGACAGGGGTCTTCGACGAAGGCGGGGAGACGGTCTTCAGGGGCGACACCTTCGATTTCAACAGCTACACGGCCACGTTTTCCCGGTCCGTGTACGGTCACCGCGGATATAGAGTGCAGCTTCAACGACAGGACCTGGTGTTCGACCGGGGGACAACCGTTCAATTTTTCGATTACCGGGGTTGGAACTACCAGGGGGAATACCGGCAGCCGGTCTCTCCAGTCAGCTGGTTCCTCGTATCGCTTGGGGGACGAAAGTACGATCATTTCAGAGTCGGGGACGTATCGCCCGATCCGTTCAGAAGAGAAGATTCCCGTATCGGCTATCTCGGTTTCGACGCGCGGTATTCTCCCCGGTCCGGATTGAGGGTTCTCCTGGGGTACGGATCGTTTGAATATCCGGGTTCCGGCGGAAGTTCCTTCGGCGGGCTGGTGGCGGATCTCACGGCGCGGCATTCGACCGGGAGCGGTAAACTGGAATGGATCGTCAGCGCCTCGCGAAAGCCCTATTCTTCCTTCTTTCGGAACAACACGCACTATGTCAGGGACTTCGTGGAAGTAAGCCTGATACGGCATTTTTCCGGGAAAAGCCTGGTCAGGCTCCGAACGAATGTTTCATGGTCGGACTATTCGGACCGGCTGGAAGCCCCGGCCGATCCTCAGAACGGGATCCTCAGAAACGATCGAACCGCCTCGACCGAACTGTACGCTAGAATATCTCTTTCAAGTTTGCTGGGCCTGAGAATCTCCGTTCTACGTTCCAGGCGGTCTTCGAATTATATAGGTGTTGAATATGAAGCTACTCGCATCTTCAGCGGTTTGGCGCTTGGTTGGTTCTAGAACGGTCCTGGTGTTGTGCCTTTGCATCGCGGGAATCGTTTCCAGTCTCGCGGGGGGGGGCGCAGCGGCCGGCGGATCGACCGCCACCCTTTCGTTCGTTTTTCCGGAAGGGAAAAAGGGCGAAGTCGGAGTATCTCTGGAGGATCCAGGCCTGGTCCTCCTGCTGCCGCCTGGAACCGTTACCCCGGCGAACATCCGGGAGGCCGGAGAGCATCTGGTCCGGGGCGCGGAGTCCCATACCAACCCCGACGGTTCCCTCCGATACGAAATCGCCCTGTCCGGTGGAACTCTCGATCAGGTATTGTACCTGGAAGACCGCCTGGCACTCGCCGCCG
>CAZZIV010000273.1:0-3976 GCA_964654385.1 uncultured Acidobacteriota bacterium
GGCACATGTGCTCCCCGGCGTACAGCGGGATGCCTGCGAGGGACATGGAAGCGCTTTCAAAAAAATGTCGGTCATGAAAAACGAGGAGGCGCTCATCGCCGCCGGCCTGATCCTGCCGAAAGAAGATACCTGCCTTCGTTGTCACAAAGGCGCCCCCCACGACCAGAAAGAATTCGTATTCGCCGAACGCATCAAGGTCGGAGTCCACGAACACAAGAACAAATAAGCGCGCATCCGGCGTGTGGAAATCAAGCCGCGCGGCTCTCCGGCCGCGCGGCTTTTTTGCTCATTCAGCCGGGAAATTCTCGCCGATCAGGGATAGAATAGGAATTCCAGAGTCACCGGGAGCCACCCGGACACAGGAGATCCTATGCTGATCAGCCCCCAACTCGCCAAGGCCATCAACAAGCAGATCGGGTACGAATTTTTCACCTCTCTGCAATATACCGCCATCGCCGCCTACTTCGGAGGGGAGGCGCTGCCGGAACTCTCCCGGCATTTTTCCACCCAGGCGGACGAGGAGCGGTCCCACGCCCTGAAGCTGGTGAACTATGTGGTGGATTCCGGCGGCAAGCTGGAAATCCCCCCGATCGACTCCCCCGAAGGAGAGTTCGCCACCGCGGAGGAGGCATGTAAGCTGGCCCTGGATTCGGAACTGTCGGTCACCCGGCAGATTAACGAAATCATGAACCTGGCGGTGGACGAGCGGGATCACCTTGCCCAGAACTTCCTGCAATGGTTCGTCACCGAGCAGCTCGAGGAGGTCTCCACCGCCGAATCTCTTCTCCGGATCGTCCAGCGGGCCGGCGAAGGCGGTCTGCTGTTCGTGGAAGATTACCTGGCCCGGAACGGCCTGGAAGCCACCCTCCCTTCGAGCACCACCGAATAGAGCGCATCTATGCGTCCTTTCGGCGACCCCGGCAGCGACCGCGCTCGGGCGCCTGGAGCCGCCGGGACCTGCGTCGATCCGGCACCCCCCGGCTTTTCCCCAGGGCCGAAGATCGGATCGTTCCCCTGGTCGGCGCGGGACGCAGGGGAGTTCTGATTCCGGCCCCGGCGGTCAATCGTCTTTCCGGCCCGTTTCCTGGAACATCTGACAGATCACCCCCGAGTTCTCGAATACATCGATCGCCGGGCTCCGCCTGGACTTGAATCGAAACGCCTTGCAACCGTGAGGCCGCCCCGGCTCGTAGGTGACGAAGTAAAACCGGCAGCGGGTGCAGATCGGCAGTCGGCCTTGCTGGTTCGAAGGTTCAGGCATCCGTCCTCCTTCCTGCGGCCCCGGAAACGATGCCTCCCCGAGGTGGAAGGGAGAATGTTGATCCTACCTCGCAAGACCGCCTTCGCCATACCCCTTGAGACTTTCGTTTCACCGGGGAAACCCCTTCGCGTTCCTCGTAGCCGGAATCCGGAAATGCAGAGTTCCAAGAACAAGCCTAAATCCTTACATACATAACCACTTCCCGCGAATGACCCACATTCTTCCTTCCACCTTGCTAGACTGGCACCATGGAGTTCGAAATACAGGATCTGGGCCTTCTCCGCTACCTGGACGCCTGGAATCTCCAGAAGGAGGTTCACCGGGAGGTTGCGGCGGGGAAACGCCCTCCGACGCTCCTCCTGGGAGAACACCCTCCGGTCGTAACCCTGGGGCGGAACGCCGGCGACCGACACCTGCTTCACCCCAGGAACTGGTACGCTGCAAGAGGAATCGACCTCCACCAGGTGGAGCGGGGAGGAGACGTGACGTTCCACGGCCCGGGACAACTGGTAGGTTACCCGATCTTCCCGGTGGGAAGGAGAGTCCGGGACTTCTTTCGAGAACTGGAAGAGGCGATCCTCCAGGTCGCCGTCGGCTACGGCGTTCGGGCGCATCGGGTGGAAAAGCTGGCCGGAGTATGGTGCGGGGATCGGAAGCTGTGCGCCATGGGCGTGGCGATCCGGCGCCGGGTTTCCCTTCACGGCTTCGCCTTGAACGTTTCCAACGACCTGTCCGGATTCCATCCGATCGTGCCGTGCGGTATCGCCGGGAAGGGAGTCACCAGCCTGGCCGCCCTCCTTGGCCGGGAGCCTTCCATGGAAGAGGTCAAGCGGCGGGTCCGCGAAGCGATCCGCGCACGGTTCCGGGACTGGCCGGTGGACGAGCCTTGCAGGAGGAGCCGATGCCCGGCCTGAAGGAGTTCCGGATCGTTCGGAACGGCATTTCCAAGCCGAGGCCGGAACCGCCGGACCGGGGAAAGCCGGCCTGGCTCCGTGTGGAGCGGACCCCTGCCGACGCCTACGGCGAGATGAAAGGTCTCCTGAGACGGGGCGGGCTGCACACCGTCTGCGAGGAGGCGAAATGCCCGAACATCGGCGAATGCTGGGAACGGGGCACCATGACCATGATGATCCTGGGCGGGGTCTGCACCCGGGTCTGCCGCTTTTGTTCGGTGGATACCGGGAACCCCCGGGGAGCGGTGGACCCCGGGGAGCCGGCCCACGTGGCGGACACGGTCCGGGCGCTGAACCTGAAGTACGTGGTACTCACCTCGGTGGACAGGGACGATATCCCGGACGGGGGAGCCTCCCATTTCGCCGATGTGATCCGGGCCGTCCAGGAGGCAAGACCCGGAACCCGGGTGGAGGCGCTGACTCCTGATTTCCAGGGAGACACGGAGGCGGTGGACACCGTTCTGTCAACCGGCCTGGACGTGTTCGCCCACAACCTGGAAACGGTGCGAAGACTGACTCCCGCGGTACGAGACCCTCGGGCGGGTTATGCAAGGAGCCTGGCCGTTCTGCGCCACGCCCGGCGGCGGTCCGATGAAAACGGAGGGGCGATCCGAATCAAGTCGAGCCTGATGCTCGGCTTGGGCGAACGGGACGCCGAGATCCTGGAGGCAATGAAAGATCTTCGTACGGCCGGCGTGGAGATCCTGACCTTGGGACAGTACCTCCGTCCGACCCGAAATCATCTTCCGGTGGACCGCTACGTCTCGCCTGGACGGTTTGACGAATACCGGGACGCCGGTCTGGCCGCCGGCTTCCAGGAAGTGTTCGCAGGGCCGCTGGTTCGAAGCTCTTACCGGGCCGAACAGCTGTTCCTCGGAAGCTGACCGGCCTGGTCAGTCGCAACCGCCGCTTCCTGTCCGCACTCCCCCTTCGCTGCCGGTTCCCTAATCGCCGCGGGTGGAGCCCGGCTGGAACCCATAAAGCGGGTTAAGAGCGAGTCCGGAGAAAAGAGATTCCGGCCGTTCAGTCTTGCGGCAGCAGCCCGGTGTCCGCCGGATCGGTAAAGACCGACAGGGGAAGCCGCTCGTAAACGTTCACCGGCGCCATGCTTCCCCGGCCACGATCATCGGAAAGCAAAATCTCTCCATACCGTTGCCAGTTTTTCCAGGGGATTTTGAACCGGGGCTGTTCCTCGTCGAAACGGGAATAATAATTCCACTGCTCCACCAGGCCGGTATCGTCCGCGACGAAAACGTCGTACTTGTTCTCCGGCGTCAGGCCGACATTCGCGAAGGTCAGCGTTAGGCACTCGGCCGGCCGGCCGTCCTCCATGGTACAGGCCCCGTCCAGCGCCAGGTTCACCCCCGGATCCAGGAGTTTGTACGGCATGAACATCCAGTAACTATCGTTCACCCACATCGCATAGCCGGATTCCAGCGCCTTCCCGAGAGCGCCCGGTTCGACAATCTCCTTACCTCCGGACCAGGCTCGTCCCTTCCGTGTGTTCAGGTTCATCAGAAGGATCCGGTGCTCACCGGACTCCTTGTCGTCGAATTCAATCCTGAGATACCCGGTGCTCTTATCCCAGATATGGAAGCGCCGGCCGAAGAAATTCCAGCTGATGTACCGCGTATTCTCCCAGGCTTCCCGGCCTCCCATCCTGTCCAGAACTTTCCTGGCCAGGGCGACCGCCTGCGGGTCCGAGGGGGCTGCCGCGGGCGCGGCCGGCGGTGTCGCGCGGGGCCCGCGCGGGCCGGGTAGA
>CAZZIV010000274.1:0-3930 GCA_964654385.1 uncultured Acidobacteriota bacterium
CCCGTGTCGGGAAAATTCATGAGTACCGTACCGATCGCGGTGCGTTGTGGCACCGTGCTCGGGAGCAGGGGATCAGTGATTCCATTTTTTCAGAAACAGATCGAAAACGGGGGGCCGGTTACTGTCACCGACCGAAACATCACCCGGTACTTCATGACCATTCCCGAGGCGGCAAGCCTGGTGATCCAGGCCGGGGCCATGGGGAAGGGAGGAGAAGTTTTCGTCCTGGACATGGGTGAGCCGGTGAAAATTTGGGATCTGGCCGAAAATATGATCCGGCTGGCAGGGCTCGAACCCCAAGCCGACATCGAAATTCATGAAGTGGGCCTGCGCCCCGGCGAAAAGATGGATGAGGAACTGGTTCTGGCAGGCGAAGAGCGTTTTCAGACGGACCATCCGAAGATCTTCTGTGTTCGCGAGGATCGAGTCGAATACCGGAGACTGAACGGACAGATCGAACGTCTGAAAGATTTCGCTCTGAAGATGGATGATGCGGGAATTCGGAGTACACTGAAGGAAATTGTTCCGGAGTACACAGGGGCCGACCCTGTGGCTGGTCGAAATAAAGCGATTCCGTTTCGAATTCCGTGACGGAAAGAGGTGAAGGAAAGGTGAGCAGGGTCAAGAGTGAAGGACGCACCGGGGTCATCGTCGGTTTGAGCATGATTCTGTTTTGCCTCTCCGCATTCCTTTCGCCGTCTGCCCTTGGCGCCGACGGACCGGCTGCGGACAACAGCCGTTCCGGCGGGGATTATGTCCTGGGCGTGGAAGACCGACTGGCGATCCGGGTCTGGGGTGAAGAGGATCTCAATATGGAAGTGATCGTCCGCCCCGACGGGATGATCACTTTTCCACTGGTCGGCGATGTTCCCGCGGCGGGGAGAACTCCGAGGGCTCTCGCGAAGGAGATCGAGGACAAGCTCAAGGTTCTCGTCAAGGATCCATTGGTGACGGTGGTCGTCCTGGAGATCAACAGCTTCAAGGTGTACCTCCTGGGAGAGTTTCGCCAACAGGGGGTCCAGACCATCAGGAGCAGGATCAAGCTTCTCCAGGTGGTCGCGATGGCGGGAGGATTGACCGAATTCGCCGACAAGACCAACCTGGTCCTGATTCGCGAGGTCGGAGGCAGGGAAACGCGGATGAGGATCGATTACAGGAAGCTGATCAACGGCGCGCTGCCGGAATTGAACATGGAAATCAAACCGGGAGATATTCTTCTTGCGACGAATTAATAAAATGATGAAGACTCGAGGCAGGTTTTGGCTGCTGCCGCCGCTTCTCCTGTGCGCCGCCGGCGCGATCTACGCCGCCGACAACGATTTTCGCACCGAAGCCGAGTTGGCGATCGGTTCGGATCAGAACCCTCAGTTTACCGGCGGGAGCGCCTCGTCCGAGACCGTTGTTTCGGTCTCTCTCGATTTGAAGTGGCTCTCCAGAACCCCGCGGACCGAACTAGAGTTTGTCTACACGCCGTCGATCTTCGGATACCCCGACAACGATCTTCTCGGCACGTCCGATTCCCACCTACTCCGGGGCACGCTTCGACATAGGATTTCGGAAGCCGCTTCTTTCCAGTTCAGCTTCGACGGATCGAGCTCGGAGGAGCAGGGGCGGCTCGGGGAAACCCTGGATGTCGCATCGACTCTCCTGCCCCGCACACGGATTCTCCGTGGCGCGGTGAACCTGGAATGGGCCCAGGGTACCGGGTCGGGAAACGAATGGAGGTACGGTGTCCGTGCCCAGTCGGAGCGATATGACGACGATCTGACAGCGGCGGCCCTGGATACCGATCGATTCTGGGGCCATTTGGCCTGGACCCATCCGGTCAGCCAGAGAGCCAGGGTGGGGGTCCGTTTCGGCCATGAAACGGCGAGTTTCCCTTCCGGAACCGATGCCGATATCGACGCCGTGGTGGTGACCTACCTGTACAGGCTTGGGAAACGGACTTCCACAATCCTGGATGCGGGCCTCTCCAGGGTCGATCAGGCGAATTCGTCCCACCAGGATCCGACCGTGCGTGTCTCTCTCAGCCGGAGTCTTTCGGATCGGTCCGGCCTGGAACTGTCCCTGGAGCAGTCCTCCACAGGAGGGTACGGTCTGCCTTCCGCCAGCCGGGATCTCGGCCTCGAACTGCGATGGCGACGAGCGGGGAAAAAAGTGGACGGAGACATAAGGTTCGGTTGGTGGGACCGCACCCTCCTGGAAAGCGGGGGCCCTGGTTTCGAAGGAACCCGTTCCCTCGTCAGTAACGAATCTCTTCGCTGGAAGATTGGCAGACGCTGGATGGTCGGCGTATACCATGAGTACCGGAAACAGGATCCGGTCGGCGGTGGATCGGCGCTGATCGTCGCGGACGACCAGGCCGGCGGCGTTTTGTTCCGAGTCGCCAGTCGTCCCCTCTGATCACCCCGCGAGGCAAGAGCCAATGGATGGAACAACACATATCCGGATGATTCTCGATATCCTGTACCGAAGGAAATGGATCATCCTGGTTCCGGTCGCGCTGTCGCTGGCCGCGGGATGGGCCGCGCTGCAGCGCTTGCCGAAAATCTATAAAGCGACGACCACGATCCTGGTCACCCCTTCCCGGCTGCCTCAGAACTGGCTCCAATCAACGGTGACGACCGGTGTGGAGGACTCGCTCCGGAGCATCACGGTGCAGATCACAAGCAGAAAATACCTGGCGAAAATCGTGAAAGAGTTCAATCTCGCTGAGGATCTGAATGGCCCCGACCGGATGGAGAAGGCTTGTGCCAGGTTGAAAAAAAGCATGTCGATCGACAAGGGACGCAACGCGGCATGGTTCGAGATCTCCGTAGAGAACCGGGACCCGGTCCTGGCTGCGTCGATCGCCAACAGCCTGGCCGATCTGTACATCGAGCACTACAGCATCAAACGGCAGGATCAGGCCAGGACGACATTGGAGGACGTGGATCGCTGGCTGGAGGAGCGGGCACTGCTTCTCAAACAGAAGGAAGAGGCGATCGCGGAGTTCAAACAGGCGCACCCTCTCGAGTTTCCCACGGATTTACAGGCCAACATTCAGCTCCAGAACGCCGCCAGCCAGAAGCTGGAACGGGTGAACACCGAGATCGAAGTTCTGGAGCAGAAGTTGGCGACCCTCCGCGAGCAGGCGAAACGGCCGAACATGATCACAACGATTCTCGAGGGGGAGGCGAAACCGGATCCTGTGCTTCTCGAGTATCAGAAGATGAAGGCGGAGTTGAGCGACCTCGCTCTTCGATACACCGATCTCAACCCGGTGATCCGGCGCAAAAAACAGGAACTGAAAAACTTCGAATCGAGACACCCTGAGGTGCTGGATCCCGCCGGAATCAAGGACGTGACCGGCGGAGAAGAGGGCGGGAAGCAGGATCCATCGGCGAAAATCGCACAGATGATCCATTCGACGGAACAACGGATCGATAAATTGCGACGGGAGGCGGTACAGGCACAGTCGAGTATCGATCTCTGCAGCCGGCGCATTGAAAACATGCACATACGGGAAGCGGAGCTGGTGGAGCTTTCCAGGGATCTGCAGGCGATCCGGACCGACTACGCGGATCTTGCGGCGCAAAAGCAGCAGGCGATCCGCTCCGTGGAAGTGGAGGAATGGAGGAAGGGCGGGCAATTTGAGATTCAGGATCGAGCGCGAGTGCCGACTGCTCCTTTCAAGCCTCAGCCCTTGGTTCTGATGTTCCTTTTCCTTCTGGGAGGTGTGGTTCTGGGCGGAGGAAGTGCGGCGCTTCTCGA
Source organism: uncultured Acidobacteriota bacterium (assembly GCA_964654385.1). Classification (GTDB taxonomy): domain Bacteria; phylum Acidobacteriota; class Polarisedimenticolia; order Polarisedimenticolales; family Polarisedimenticolaceae; genus Polarisedimenticola. The sequence continues at coordinate 3,754 of CAZZIV010000274.1, forward strand.
ATTCATGGACCAGACGATCCGGAATGAACTTCAGTACGAAGAGACCTTTCCCGATATCCCCTTACTGGTCTCGATTCCCAACCTGGTACAGGCCGCCAGACAGGATTCCGGCGGAAGACAGCATCGGGCGGCCGGTGGGGGCTCGTGAGTCGCAAGAGACTATCCCGGTACGGTTTC
>CAZZIV010000275.1:0-3913 GCA_964654385.1 uncultured Acidobacteriota bacterium
CACCAGCCGGTCAGTCTTAGACCCGAACAATCTCGACCACGCGGGACATATCGAACATCGGGAACTGAAACGGCTCCTCGGCAACGCCGGGGAGGTGATCCATCCAGACCTTGAAGGTTCTTCCCTTCCCGGTCCGTTTCATCTCCGATTCCATTTTCCCGTTGAAGGTGGTCCGCCCCCACGGCTGCACGCCCATGACCGGCGGGATCGTGTAAGTCACCTCCGAATGGAGGGTCGGAACCCGGTCCTGAAACGGCCAGGCAGGGGTCGAGTAGTTCTCGAAACTGGTTTCATACATATAATCCAGGATCGCTCCGACCTTCACCGCCGGAAAGGCGATGGCGGTGATCCCGTAATGGACGTCTTTGACCCTGCCTTCCCGTTCGAAAATCCCGTCCTCGTCCACCGGGTGAACCGATCCGTCCGGCAGGACGGTGCGTGCCTTCAACTTCCTGAGCTTCAGGTCTTCATCATGGGGGATCTCCCATTCGGCGTAATCCAGGCCGGCCTCGTTCAGGATCTTGATCCTCGTTTCCACCTGCACGGTGGTGGAGAGGATGCTCCGGGAAGGATCCATTACCCGGACCGTCCCGCGCTCAAAAAGAATCACCGCCGCCGGGTTGTCTTCCCCGGGCACTTCGGTCAGATTCCGTTCTTCCTCGGTGATCGGGGGAAAACCGGCCTTGTCGGTTCCGCCGCCCTTCTTCTTTCTCGCCGCCCACCCGTTCCCCGCCGTTCCGGCCAGCAAGAGGCCCAGGAGAAAAACCACTGCCCACCTGTGAACACCAACTCGCATTTCGCCTCCGCTCCATGGGCGGGAATCGATTTCGCGGTTCCCGAGTGATCCAACCCGCCAGCGCCGGGTTTTGGGGATCGACGATGGCTGGAAAAGATTGTACCGAAGTTCGGAACCGGGGAAAACCCTTTTCCGGGAAGGCCGATCGGCGCGAACGGAACCCCGGCCGTCAGTCCCGATCGTCTTCCTCCGCTCGATCCTCCGGGCCCGGACGATCGTCGTCGTCGAACAGCATCCGGACCGCCGGGGTGGTGGTATCGTCGAACTGTCCCCGTTTCGCCGACAGAATGAACAACACCAGGTAAACCAGCGCGATCAGGACGGCGGCGGGAAGCAGAATGTAGACCACGCTCACGACGGCTCCGTCCTTCGAAACATTCGGACCTTGTACGACAGGGTGATCACCGTCAGGGAACTGACCGGCATCAGGATCGCCGCCAGAAGAGGGTCGATCTTGCCCGCGACGGCCAATCCGGCCGCCGCCAGATTGTACAGGAGGGAGAACACCAGGTTGCCCCGGATCACCCGGAACGTTCTCCGGGCCCCCTGCAGAAGTTCCAGCAACGGCAGCAATCCTTCCCGGGCCAGGAACACGTCGGCGGCGGCCAGGGCGGCCTCCGCCCCGCCGTGCACACCGACCCCCACCGAAGCGGCCGACAGCGCCGCCGCGTCGTTCACCCCGTCGCCGACCATCACCACCGGCCTGCCCGGCGGACTCTTTTTCACCAGCCGGAGGACCGCGTCCAGTTTTTCTTCCGGCAACCGTCCGCCCCTGGCCCGGTCCGGCGGGATTCCCAGTTCCTTCGCCACCGCTTCCACCACCGCCGGATGATCTCCGGAGAGGAGACCGACGACCCAGCCCTCCGACCGGAGCTTCTTCAAGGTAAGGGCCGCCTCCGTCCGGACCGGGTCTCCCACTCCGGCGGCGGCGACCACCTCGCCTTCCAGGGCCACCACCACCGGCGTCCACCCGGCACCGATCAGTTCCGCCACCGCCTTTTCGGCCCAGTCGGGCAGCGGCCCCAGCAGCCGTTCGACATAGAAAGGCGACCCGGCCGCCAGCCGCCGACCGTCCACCGAGCCACGGATCCCGCCTCCCCGGGCGTCTTCCAGCACCGCACGCCCCGCCGCAGTCTCCAAAGCGGCGGAGGGTAAACCGTCCACCAGCGCCCGGGCGACCGGGTGGGACGAACAGGCTTCCAGGCGGGCCAGGCCGCCCTGCACCATTTCGTCGCCGATCCATCGCAACAGCTTGGACCGGCCTTCGGTGAGGGTGCCGGTCTTGTCCAGCAGGATCGTGCCGGGATGGGCGAGTTGTTCCAGCACGTCGCCTCCCTTGATCAGGATCCCGATCTTCGACGCCTTGCCGATGGCCGAACCGACGGCCAGGGGCGTCGCCAGCCCCAGGGCGCACGGGCAGGTCACCACCAGCAGAGCGACCACGTTGTCCACCGCCCGCGAAGGATCGATCCACCACCAGAGCAGCCCGGTGCCGGCAGCCAGCGCCAGCACCGCCGTCACGAACCATCCTGAGATCCGGTCCGCCAGGCGAAGCACCGGCGCCTTCCTTCGGGCCGTCTCTTCCACCAGGCGCATCAGCCGGCCGACCCGGGTGTCCTCTCCGGCGCCGGTCACCTCCACCAGGAGGCGGGAGGCGAGGTTCTCGGACCCGGCGTACACACGATCCCCCGGCGCCGCCGACACCGGCCTGGACTCTCCGCTCAACACCGAGAGGTTCAGGGAGGACGTTCCTTCCAGGACCACGCCGTCCACCGGCACCGAGTCCCCCGCTCGGACCTCCACCCTGGCGCCGGGAAGCACCGCTTCCACCGGAACCTCCCGCACGGCGCCCTCTTCCACCACGCGGGCCGCCGCCGGCGCCAGGGAGTAGAGCAGTTCGGAGGCGTCCGCCGCCTTCCTCTGCCGGCTCCGCTGGATCCACCGGCCGACCAGGAGCAGAAAGATCAACAGGGTGACCGAATCGAAATACACCTCGCCGGCGCCGGTCGCCGTGCTCCACGCTCCCCACGCGAAACCGGTGAGGACGCCCAGGGAGATCGGAATATCCATGTGGGTCGCGCCGGCCTGGACCGCCGCCCAGGCCGAACGCAGGAACAGGCCGCCGCACCAGAACACCGAGGGGAGGGAGATCGCCAGGCTCGCCCAATGGAAAAAGGTTTTGTATTCCTGTTCGATACCGTGGAACACCCCGCCGTACAGGGCGAAGGAGATCAGCATGACGTTTCCCGCGCAGAAACCGGCCACACCGATCCGCACCAGGAGCGCCCGGTCTTCCTTCCGGCGCATATCCCGGACTTCCACCCCCCGGAACGGATGGGCGGGATACCCGAACGAGTCCAGCATCCGGGCGACCCGGGACAGGTGGACCGACGACGGATCCCAGGTCACCCGGGCCATCGCCTTGCCCATGTCCAGCCGGACCTCCGCTACTCCATCCAGGAGCACCGGAACCTTCTCCACGAGCCAGACACAGGCGGCGCAATGCACCCCCTCCAGGTACAGTTCGATCGTTTTCTGGCCGCCGTCCCGGTCGCGGACGTACAGGTCCTGGAACCGCCGGTCGTCAAATTCCTTGTACGCGCGATCGGTGACCCTGGCGGCCCGTTTCTCCTCCGCCAGTTCCTGAAGGTCGTAGAACCGATCCAGGCCGTGGCCCCGGAGGACGTTGTAAACCGCCCGGCACCCCCGGCAGCAGAACTGCTCCTCCTCGCCGGGCCGCCGAAGCGAGAGGGGAACCGGCAGTCCGCAATGGGTGCACTCGACCGGATCGGGATCCCGGCTACGGGAGGTCATGGTTGACAGGCTCGGACACGGGAGGGGAAGGGGACTCTTCCGAAACGGCGGCGCAGTGCGCCTTTCCCGCCTCAGCTCCGGTCATGACCCGGTCGAATCGGCCGGTCAGGACCATCATCCCGACCAGGATCAACGCCGAGGCGGTCAGAACCGGAATCCGCTTCCGGAACACACCGGCCAGGAGTTGCACGCCGGTCCCGATGCCGACCAGGATCGGCACGGTGCCGGCCCAGAAGACCGCCATGACCAGCGCTCCCCGCCAGGGAGAGCCGGTCCCGGCCGCCATGACGGCGTACATGTACA
>CAZZIV010000276.1:0-3876 GCA_964654385.1 uncultured Acidobacteriota bacterium
TGCAGATCCCGGTGTACGTGACGCGGAAAGGCGAGCCGGTCAGGAACCTGACCGTGGACAATTTCCTGGTCAGCGACAACGGAAAAAAACAGGAAATTCTCGGGCTGGACATCCAGGATCTAACCCGGTCGGACCCTGGAAGGACGGACGAAGAGCATCCGCTGCCGGCGGCTGCCCGGCGCAACTTCCTTTTTCTGTTCGACCTCTCCTATTCCTCCTCCGCCTCCCTGATCCGGGCGAGAACCGCCGCGTCCAAAATCCTGGAACAGGCTGTGCACCCGGAAGACCGGGTGGGTGTCGCCGTGTACGGAATCGGGATGGGCGTCCGGCTTGTTCTGAACTTCACGTCGGACCGGCAGCAGTTGGAACTGGCGATCGCTTCCATTTACGCGCCGATCCAGAGCGGGGGTTTCGTCGATCCTCTCGGTCTGACCATCCTGGCTCCCAACGAGGTTTCTCCGGCGCTGAACCGGGCGAGAGAGGCGGAAATCGCGCAGGACGACGGCCGGGGCGGCCGGGGCGGAGCGATCGGCCGGGAAGACGAGGTCCAGCAACAGAACGAACTGCTGGAACGGATGGCCAAAAACAACGAAAACGCGGGGCGGCGGCAGCAGGTTTCCAACCTGGCGAAGGACCTGTCCGAACTGGCGAGCCTGCTGGACAGCGTCGTCGGAAGGAAACAGATCATTTATCTGTCCGAAGGGTTTCCCGACGACCTGATGCTGGCGACCCAGGACAGGAAGGAAATCGCCCGGATGAACGAAGCGGCCACCCACGGCCAGCATTACGACATCGACACCTCCACCCGGTTCGGGGACAACACCGTCCGGTCGAACCTCAGCGGAATGCTGGACCGGTTCCTGAAATCGGACTGCGTCATTCATTCGATCAATATCGCCAACAGCGCTGACAATCCGAGGGGCGGCGGCAAGCAGGGCCTGTTCATGATGGCCTCGGACACCGGCGGAACCTACACGGACAATATCAACAAGCTGGACACGGCGATCGGCAAAGTCTTCCGAACGACCGGCCTCACCTACGTTCTTTCCTTCCAGCCCTCCGACCTGGAACAGGACGGGGCCTACCACAAGTTGAAAGTCAAGCTGAAGAACGCGCCCAAGGGCGCCAAGATCCGGTACCGTCCCGGTTACTTTGCCCCGCTTCCGTTCGACAAGCAGACGAAGAAGCAGCGAACCGTCCGTCTGGCCAACCGGATCCTGGCCGATGTGGAAGGAGGCTCCATCCGGACCCGGGGGGCGGCGTTCCCGTTCGTCGGCCCGGACGGCCGGGGGCTGGTGCCGTTCCTGCTGGAGATCGACGGCTCCTCCCTCACCCGCGGCTACCTGGAGCCGACTCTTCCGGTCCAACTGTTCGCCTACGCTCTCGACCAGGAAGGACGGATCCACGACCTGTTGAGCCAGCTCGTCCGGATCGATATTCAGAAGGCGGGAGACGTCTTTCGAGAGCACGGGTTGAAATATTACGGCGCGTTTTCCCTGGACCCGGGCGACTACGATCTGCGTGTCCTGATTCTGAATCCGAAAACCGGGGCGACCACCTTGAAAATCCTGCCGGTCTCCGTCCCGGCCGCCGACGGAAGAGCGGGAGACCTTCTCCCTCCGATGGTTCCCGATCCGTTCGGAAGCTGGCTCCTGGCCCGGGAAGAACCGTCCCCGGACGAGCCCCCGGCTCCATTCCCGTTCATGGCCGGCGACCGGCCGTACCTGCCTTCGGCGGCTCCGGACCTCCGGCGAGGCAAACCGGCGCAACTGGTGTTGATGGGCCGGCTGCCGGGCCCGGAGATCGCGGGACTGCAATGGACGATCCTGGACCCGGACGGGAACACGATCGATACCCGCGCCGTCCGGGACGCCTCTTCCGTTTCGTCTTCCATGGACGGATACCGGGTGTTCACGGCCGATTTCGACCCGAAGCCGCTTCCCGCCGGCGACTACCGGCTTCGATGGAGCGTAACCCTGCCCGATGGAAGCAGGAAAGAATCGCCGGAGGCGGCGATCACCGTTCGATAGAACGGAGTTCCCGCAGGGCCGCCGTGATGGACGGATCGCCGGGGGCCAGGGCCAGGGCTTCCCGGAACGCCTCTTCCGCGGCCCTCCGTCGCCCTCCTATCGCCAGGGCGACTCCCAGGTTGTAAGGGATCTCCGGATCGTCCGGCGCCAGGTCCGCGGCGGCCCGGAACTGTTCCTCGGCCCGGGCAAGATCACCGCTCCCGGCCAGGGCGATCCCCAGGTTGACCCGGGCCGGGACCCAGCCGGGCCGTTCCCGGATCGCTCGTTCCAGGTGGGGAATCGCTTCCCGGTAGCGGCCCGACTCGCTCAGGAGCTTTCCCAAACGCTGGTGGGCGCCCACCGAGTCCGGATCCTTGTCCAGCACTTCGCGGAACAGCCGGATCGCCTCCCCCGTTTTTCCCTGCCGGACCCGGACCCTGCCCAGGTTGTAGAGCGCTTCGGCCCGTCCGGGAGCGGATTCCAGCGCGGCGAGAAACTGGGATTCCGCCTCCGCCGTCTTCCCCTGTTCCAACAGTTCCAGGCCGCGCCGGTTATGGGCCAGCGTTCCTACCGGTGGAACATCCCGGAAGCAACGGGGATCGTTTACCGGAGGCGAGCCCCCGGCGCCGGAGAGGGCCAGGAGAGCCTGCCGGTCCGATTCCTTCCCGTCCCCCAGCACCCGGTAAGCCTGGGCGAGCCCGTGGTGGGCCTCCACCAGGCCGGGCTCCTGCTCCAGGGCCCGGGAGAACGACTGGACCGCCTTTTTCGGCTCGCCTCCGGCCAGTTCCAGTTGACCGATCCCCAGCCAGGCCTGCGCCGGCGGCGGATCGGTCTCCACCGCCTTCCTGTATTCCGCCATGGCGCCGGCCCGGTCCCCGGTCCGCCGCAACACCTCGGCGAGGAAGTAATGAGCAGGGGCGTACGACGGATCCAGGGCGACCGCGCGCTTCAGGGCGTCGGCTGCTTTTTCCAGGTGCCGGCCGCGGAGCGCCTGCCCTTCCAGGTACGGCCAGAGGAACCGGTCCGGCTCCAGGCGGGCGGCCTCCCGGTAGCAGGCCGCCGCTTCTTCGTTCCAACGATAGGTGGCCAACCAATCGCCGTACCGGCCCCAGACCTCCGGAGAGCCGGGCCGGGCCAGGACCGCTTCCCGGGCGCGCTCCACCACCTTCACCACCGGCGGCTCCGCCCCTTCCATGTCCGGCCGGGGCGGATCGACGGGAACCGGGGTTCCGCACCCGGCGCCGAGCCCGGCCGACACCAGGGCCAGAACGAACACCAGCCGCTTCACGGACGCGCCCCTTCTCCCCGGCGGAGAACCCGTCGCCGGTCCGCTTCCCCTCCTGGAAACCGTTCGTGTACGCCGTCGGGCCACACCACCTCGATCCGGTCGATCGTCCCGGCGGCGCCCAGGCCGAAAAACGCCGAGGGGTCCCCGCTGCTCTGGTAGCTCCCCCCTCGAAGGGCGACCGCCGCCTGGGTCTTCCCCCCGGCGGCGACGGTCACCAGAGAACCGGACGCCTCCACTCCGTTCTCCGAAACCGGAAGCACCGCCAGCCAGTGGGATCCCGGTGCCGGCGCGTCATTTCGATAGAGCCGCACGGAGTTGTCTCCGTTGGAGATCACCAGGTCCAGGTCGCCGTCCTGGTCCAGGTCGCCAACGGCCAGTCCCCGTGTGATTTCCACCGGCCGGCCGAAATCTCCCGCAAGGCCGGCGGCGGGGAGGAAACGTCCGGAGCCGTCGTTCTCGAACAGGAGGTTCGGCTCGGCGTACCGGCTCCAGAATTCGCCCCGCCGCGAGCCGGGGACCGAGTCGCCATGGCGCACCTTCCCGCGTCCCACGCGCACGTCCTGATCGGCCTCGTCGCCC
>CAZZIV010000277.1:0-3775 GCA_964654385.1 uncultured Acidobacteriota bacterium
CTGTTCCCGGAGCAATCGAATACCCTGCCCGCGCTTCCCCGGGAGCTGACCGCCAGGATCCGGCCGGTTTTCGACACCACCGCCTTTTGCGGATACTCCAGGGGCCCGAAGGTTTTCAACAGTTCCCCCCCGGATCCGAGGAGCAGGATCTCCCGGTTCAGGAGATCCACCACGGCGATCGATCCGTCGCTTCCAACGGTCACCCGGCCCGGCGCCACCTTGGACCCGCGGAGCAGGGAGAGATCGATGGCGTCCAGGAGCGTTCCTGCCGGAGATAGCACTTTCAACATTCCCGTACTGATCTCGCTGACCAGGATCTTGCCGTCGGCGGTGAGGGCGATGCCGTACGGGGTCGCCAGACCGGCTTCCGATCCCAGTGTTTTCAGGACGGCGCCGGCCCGGTTGAAGATCACCACCCGGCCGGTTTCGAAGCTGGTGGCCAACAGGTCGCCGCTCCGGTCGTCTCGGACCAGGGCCAGGGGACTCTTCAGAACCGGCGACCCGCCGGTCTGCCCGAACACCTCCAGTCTTCGTACGATCGGGACACCCGGTTTCCCTCCGACCGCCGGGATCGCGAAGAGCGGAAGTACCAGCAGGATAAAGATCCAGGCTCCCGTCCGCTTGCTCATGCCGCCTCCTTCATCAGAACTCGCTCCGTTCGTATTCGAGGATCCGGTTCCCACCCCTTTCCAGGACCAGGATCGCTCCCCGTGGATCGGACTCGATCGACGACGGGTCCAGGAAGGTTCCGTCCGGCATGCGAAACCGCTCGTTCCCCAGGAGATCCAGGACGCGCAATCCCCCGGTCGGCTCCACGACCCAGATCCGCTCCCGCCGATCCACCGTGAACGCGGCGGGACGCAGCGGGACGGGACGCCGGCTCGGCGCGTCTCCCAGCGTCCGCTGCAATCTTCCGGTCCGGTCATACACCCGGATCGCCCCGGACCGGGCGTCGGCCACCAGGATCCGGCCGTCGTCGGCCCAGAGATCCACCGGCGCTCCGACTTTCAGGATTCGAAGCTTCAGTTCCGGTTCCGGGCCCGGTCCCAGGACCAGCACCTGCCGATTCCCCTTGTCGGCCACCAGCAGGTTCCCTCCTGGATCGACGTACAGCGCCGCCGGTTCCACCGGCTTCGACCACCGATAGGGGGAGAGATCCAGATCCTGGTATACCTCTTTTTCCGGGGAGTCGTAATCTTCCAGCACCTTCAGAACCTCGCGGTTCCGCTCCGCGATGTACAGCGTGCCCTCCCTCGAAACCGCCAGGGCCGTCGGCAGTTGAAGCCGGCCTTCTTTCCCCAGGACCGTTCGGGCGTTCCCGTGAAAATCCAGCAGGAAGACATGACCGCCTTCCGTATCCGACACCACCAGCGTGTCCCGCCGCTGGTCTCGAACCATGTCCGCCGGCGCCAGCAGCCGGTTCCCTCCCGGGGCGGGGTCCAGTTCCCGGACCTTCACCAGCCCCAGGGCCAAGACCGGACCGGCCGCCGCGAAACAGAGCAGCACCGGCCAGAGCCGCCTCCAGAACCGGGGCCGACTCTTCATGGATCGACCCCTTCCGCCCCGGCTTCGACCTGCTCCGATCCAGGGTTCCCGGCTGGAGCCGCTGGAAGCTCCTGCGCCGGTTCCGGGGACTCTTCCAGAAACGGCCGTTTCCCGGAGCCGTCGCTGTTCATCACCATCAATGTCTCGGTATTCCCGGCGAGCGAGGTGTAGAGGACCAGGTCGTCTTCAGGAAGCAGGGCGGGGAAAATCGCTCCTTCCGAGGTCAGGCGCCGGACGTCACCGGTGGCCAGGGTCACCGAGAACAGGTTGGGGACTCCATCGTCGGTGGCGGTGAAAAACAGGTGCTCGTCGGTTGCATCGAAAAACGCCTGCCGCGTGAAATCCTCCATGTGAAGCAGGAAACCGTCGTCCACCGGCTCCGCGAAGAGTTTCCGGGCTTCGGTGCCGTCCGGCCGCATCACCCAGAGCTCCCGAACCAGGTTCTTCTTCCCGTACACCTGCCGGGTATGGGCGATCCATTCGCCGTTGACCGACCAGACCGGGTGGGAAACCAGGGTGGGCGCCCCCTCCCCCTTTCCGTTGCTCGCCGCGAAATCGGTAAGCCACTTCCGGCCGGAACCGTCCCCGTTCATGATCCAGAGGTCGATCCGATCGGTGAAGGCGATTTTGCTCTCGTCGAACGACCATTTCGGCTGCAGGTACAGCTCCGCGGCGATTTCCGGAGACGGTGGAAAGCGGAGGTCGGTGAGGGCGAAGGCCCCGTCGACATTCTCCAGCAGATACAAGCCCGGATACTGCCCGAATTTCGGAATGGCGCTGATCAGCACCTTGTCGGAACGGACGGAGACATCCGCATAGAGGTACGCCCGCAGATCTTTCCGGTCAGGGAAATCGACCGGCCCGTCTTCATTGAAGGCGAGCAACCCTCTGGACGAAAACAGCATCAGCGACCCGCTGGCCGGAAGCCAGGAAAGGCGGGTGTCCTGTTCGGTGGCGACGCCCGGGTACGAGGCGACTTCATGTCCCTCTTCATCCGCCACCTTCAACGCGTCGAACCGGTCCCGATTGGTGAAATAAGCGATCCTGGACGAATCCACCGAAGGGGTCGGCAACCAGTCGGAGGGCCGGCTTTCGGCCAAACGCCGCATCTTCCCGGTTTCCAGGTCCAGGGCGAACAGTTCACTTCCGTAGCTTTCTTCCAGGACGCCGGCCAGGGCGATCCTGTCTCCCATGGGCGACACCGCGAAGCCGACGACATGGAGATCGGGTGGAGAAACCCTGGACTCGGTCCCCGTTTCCAGGTCCAGGCGCCAGAGAGCGGTCAGATCTCCCAGGGTTCCACCGTCATGGGAAGGAGTATGGCCGGGGGGGAGGCTTGGATCCGGAAGGGATTCCTTTCCCGGGTCTCTCCCCTTCTCCCCGGAACGGTCCACTCCCAGGTAATACACGCCGGTTCCGGTGGCGTCCCACTCCAGGTCCAGGCCGCCCAGATGGGGTGAGGGGATGGTTTGAATATCGGTGCCGTCGGGCAGGCAGGTGTGGACCTCGTAGACGCCGGGGTCGGTCGGATAGGCGAACGCGAACCGGCCGGCGTTTCGCGAGTATCGAGGCGTCCCCAGGTACCCCTTCAGGAGGACCGACGACTCCATGGTGGAAAGGTCGATGGACCAGAAGCCGACGCCGTAAGATTTTCCCGGCTCGAAATAAACGGTTTTCCCCGCTTCGCCCCAGGTGATGCTTCGCACGCCCAGTTTCTCCGTCACCGGGTCGATCCGGGACAGGTCCGCCGTCCCGACCCAGAGGTCGCGAACTTTTCCCTCCCCGGGCGCGGTGAAGGCGAACAGCTTTCCGTCAGGCGAATAGACCGGCACGGAAGCGTTCGGGGGCAGGCCGGGAACCCGCTTTTCTTCTCCCCCCTCCGCACCGATCTCCAGGACTTCCCCGAATCCCTTCCGGTCGGCGAAGAACCGGATCTTATCCCCCTCGGCGGACCAGCGGAAGTGGTCGACGCCCCGGGTGGTCAGACGCCGGGCGCCGGAGCCGTCCGCCTCCAGGACCCACAGGTCCGGAGGAGTGTGCTGGGTCGAGGAGAGGAAGGCGATCCGCCGGCCGTCCGGAGACCAGGCAGGCGCCCATCCCCCGTTCGGTTCCGAAGAGAGCCCGGAACGTCGATCTGCGGAAACCGGGGCGTCGGGCTGACTCGCCGGCAACGCCGGCGCGTTGCGGGACATCCCCGAGGACACGCAACCTGACACGAGGATCATCCGAG
>CAZZIV010000278.1:0-3743 GCA_964654385.1 uncultured Acidobacteriota bacterium
CATATCGCGCCCGCCCCCGCCCGAGGCAGCCTGCCTCTCGCTGACGCGCTCTCCCCCGCCCCCCCCCCCTCCCCCCCGGGCGCCCGCCCGCCGATCTCACCGAACACCGCCTCGCCATCCTCCTTCCGGTACCACTCCATGTGAGTGAAGCCGGAGCGGAAGCCGAGCGCCTTCAGCACCTGGAACCCCATCGCTTTTCCCGGCGCCAACTTCGGATCATCCAGATCCCGGAGGGCGATCGCCTGGGGGCTGATCCATTCCTTCAGCTTCCCTTCCAAGGGGCGGGGCCGGTACCACATCATGTTGAAGTAGTGAACCTCACCGCCGGAGCAGATCGTGTCGAAGGTGAACTCCTCCCCTTCCACGAACTCCTCGACGCTGACTTCCTCCACGTGTCGTACGGCGTCGAGCGCCTGCTCCAGTTCCCGGTCGTCGTCCACACGATAGGTGTCGGTGGAACCGGCACCGGCGATCGGTTTAACGATGACCGGGTAGCCGATCGTCTCCCCCGCCTCCCGGGCCTCCTGGGAGGTGCGCACCCGGTAATGATGGGGCGTGCGGATGCCGGCGGCGTCCAGCACCTGTTTCATGCTCTCCTTGTCCCGGAACGGAATCGTTTGCGCCACGGTCATCCCAGGAAGGCCGAGGGCCTCCCGGATCCTGGCCGCCAGAACCATTCCCGGCTCCCACAGGCATTCCACCTGGTCGATCCGGGCATGGGAGGCGATCTTCCGGACCTGCTCCACCGTAACCGGCTCGTCCCAGAGCGATTCGGCCTGGAAGTAGGCCGAGAGGGCGTGCTTCAGCTCCGAGTCCAGTTGGTCCTGGGCTGGGTCCCCCAGGGCGATAACATGGGCGCCGCCCTCCGCCAGCCCCTGGGTGAACTTCGCCATTTCCGCCGGGTAGCCCGGCGAGATCATGAGTACCTTCATACCGGTAAGGGTAACACCGGTCCTTTACTGGAGGCTGTCACCACGGCACCATGCCCCCACCGCCTCGGTCCATTGGGGGATCGGTCGATAGTACGCGCCATGGCCCAGGCCGGTATGAATCCGGATCTCCTTGAACACCGGCGCGATCCTGCTCGCGGCAAACGCCTCTTTGCAGGAGCCGGCCACCGTATCGCTCTCCTCGGAGATCGACAGGATCCGCCCTCGAAGGTCCAGTTCCGGCCAGTCGGTGATCCAGTTGACGCAGGTCCCCATGAACACGAAGTTCAGCCGTTCGTTTTTCAGCATGGAGGAGGCGGCCACGGCGATCCCACCGCCCTTGGAGGCTCCGACGATGCAGATCCGCTCCGGAGGAACGCCGTCGGCCAGCAGCTTCTCCACTTCCGCCGCAAGCTTTTCCGCGTACTTCCTGCCGTCGGCCCTTGCCTCCCGGATCTCGCTGATGACGGTGAACCGATCCGACTTCAGCGCCTGGACGATGGCCGGGTAATCGTACACACCGTACTCCGGATGCTCCGGCCTGCCGTCGGATCCTTCCACGATCTGGCCGTGAAGGTAGAACAAGTAGCGTTCAGGTTCGGAGACAGGCGATCGGTCCGGCGATTCGCCCGGCGTGGCGCATCCCCCCATGCAGACCGCAATAAGAATTCCGACAACGGTCATTCTGCGCACGATCATCACCTCCTGCATTCTGTCTGGAACAGGATACTCCACTGGACGGCTCCTCCAGGGCCTGGAGGCAGTTTCTAGGCTCTATTCTCACCGAACACGAAAGGCAGCATCCAGAGCACAACCGCGCCGGACAGCAACGAGACGGCGGCAGGCATTCCGAAGGCGGCAGGAAGAAATCCGCAAGTGACGGTGACCGCCGCCGTGATCAACGCGTATGGAATCTGGGTGCGGACGTGGTCGTGAGGTTCCACTCCGCAGGAGATCGAAGTCACGATGGTGGTGTCGCTGAACGGCGAACAATGATCGCCGAACACCGCGCCGCTGAAAACCGCCGCCACGATGATTGCCAGGGCCCCGTTCTCCGCCCCCATGCCGGCGGCGGCGGGAACCGCCAGGGGGAACAGCAACCCCATGGTGCCCCAGGAGGTCCCGGTGGAGAACGAGATCGCGGCGCCGGTGAGGAAGGTCAGGGCCGGCAACATCGTAAGACTCCCGGTTTCGGTGGCGAGGCGCGCGATCAGGGCGGCGGTTCCCAGCTCATCCAGGACGCTCCCCATCATCCAGGCCGCCAGCAGAATGAAGATCGGGCCGATCATGGTCCGCACGCCGGAAACGAAGGCCGGCAGCCCGGAACGGAGCCTTCCGCCTGGGCGGCGGGGAAACATCCACAACGCCGCCAGGACGGCGATAAATGCTGCCAGCACCAAAACCTGGGGCCCGGCGTCGGAGCCGAACGCGGCGACCAGCTTATCCCGGCTCAAGGGAAACACCGGCCTGGGGCTTCCCAGCGCCACGAATCCAAGAAAGAACGCCGCCATCAGAACACCCAGGGGGACCAGGGCGCTTCTCACATCGCCCTTCCTCGAAGAGGCGATCTCCACCGGCCGGTCCTGAGTTCCCGGACCGGTGACAGCCTGCTCCACGAACTTCCCCATCGGCCCAGGATGGAACTGTTTTCGAACGGCCGCAAACAACAACACCAGCGTGAACCAGCAGTAGAAGTTGTAAGGGAGAGACTCCAGGAACACGGCGTACGGATTGACGGTGCGGCCGGCCATTTCATAGGCGTCGGAGATCATCGACAACTGAAAGGCGATCCAGGTTGAGACCAGGGCGACGCAGGCGACCGCCGAAGAGGTCGAATCTGCGATGTAGGCCAGTTTCACCCGTGCGGACCCTGCCCGATCGGCCAGGTCCCGGCAGACCCTTCCGACCACCATACTGTTGGCCAGGCCGTCGAAAAAGCACAATAGACCTAAAGCGACCGCGCCGGTTTCCAGTGTACGGCGCCCGCCGGCGAACCGTCCGATCAACACCGCGAACCCGCCTCCGGCTTCCAGGACGGCGGCGAATCCTCCCAGGATGAGAGTGAAGGCGATCGCCCCGATTTTCCACGAACTTTGGAGGGACGGAACCAGGTGGGAGGTGAAAAGATCGAAGGCCGCGGTCAGCAGGTTGCCGCCGGTGAGCAGGGTCGCCCCGGCCCAGCCGCCGGCCAGGAGGCCGAACAGGGCGTGACGGGTGACGATAATCACCGCCAGGGCGGCCACCGGCGGCCAGAGGATCCGAGCATCGAAATCGGTCCAGGCCAGGAGGAGGGTGATCGCCGCGACGGTGATCAGCACCGCGACCCGGCGTTGTCGCATCAGGTCCATGTCGGGAGTTTACCTTGTATCGGCCTGTGCTCGTTTCCGGTTGAAAGCGAGTGCGCGGAGGGGGCGGCGGCGGTTCCGGTTGCGGCCGGCTTCGATGGTCAGGGGGTCAACTCGTTGAACCAGCGGGTCACGACCTCGATTCTCCCCCGCGGCGGGTTCTGGACCAGCACGAAGTGCTTGCCGTCGGGGGGGATGTCGTACCGCCGGGACCAGCGAGACTGCATATACACGGCATCGAACCACTCACGCCGGGCCCAGCCCCAGCATCGGTTGTCGCGACACGAGCGCGAGATCTTCGGGCGACTTGACGGTGCGGTTGAGCTGCTCGAGGGCGAACGCAAGCCCCACCCCCAAGAGCAAAGAGACGATCAGCGCCATCGACACGTTGCGACGCATGCGTGACACCGGCGCCCCCGGTGCGACGGCCGCGTCGAGCGGTCGCACGTTGACCGTCTGGAGCCTGCTC
>CAZZIV010000279.1:0-3725 GCA_964654385.1 uncultured Acidobacteriota bacterium
GGGTCCTCCGAGGCGATGGCCTGCGACCTTCCGGTCCTGGGCGGACGGACGGGCGGAGTCCCGGACCTGGTCAGGGAAGAAAACGGCATCCTGGTCACGCCGGGATCTGTCCCGGAGATCCGCGAGGCGATCATCCGTCTCGCCGGAGATCCGGAATTACGACGAACCATGGCTCTTAATAACCGGGCGCGCGTGGAAAACCATTACAGTTGGGCGTCCATCGCCGAGCGATACCTGGGCGTGTACCGAGAGATCGCCGCGCCCGGAACGCCACCCGCCGGACCGGGAGGAGATGAGAATGGCCGATAAAACCTTCGCGCAACGCCTGGAGGGAGACCTCCGGCGAGACGGACTGTTTATCCCGACGGACTATGTGGTAATGAAAAAAAATTTCCGCGAGGAACTCGGGATATTCTACTTCTCCTCGCTCCGGGAGGGACAGACGGTCCTGGATCTGAACCCTGGATTCGAGGGCATCTTCAACGACCTGGACCTCTCGAAAATCCACTATCAGGCGCTGGAAAGAAATCCGTTGATCCGGGAGCACCTGGTAAAACGGAACATCGAGGTCCGGGACTGGAAGATCCCACGGATACCATTGGACGACAACTCCGTCGACCTGGTGCTCAGCACGCCGTTCATTGAGCACCTCCCTTCCTACCTGGACGCCCTCAATTTCCTGCTGGAGACCCGGCGCGTGCTTCGCCCAGGAGGCCGAATTCTCCTGATCGTTCCCAACTACCTGGCCACCAAGGAGATTTTTTTCGACGACTACAAGCATGACTGGGTGACCACTCGGAGACGGTTGAGCGACATGCTCGCGGATTGCCGGTTCGAAGTCACCGATACCCGCTACACCATCGGCTGGATCACCATGCGAAAGAACCCCCTGGTCATCCTGGCGCGTATCGCCTGCTATCTTCTCCTCTGGGCGCTCCGGCAGCACTTCGTGGCCAGGCTCCTGGACGCGCTCCGCCTGGGCGGGATCTCGAAAAAACTGAAAAAAACTCTGTTCGAACTGATCGTTCTTGAAGCGCGCACGAGAGACGCATGAGGATTCGGCCATGAAACTTACGGCTTCCTTCAGTCCGTTCACATCTTTCTGTGAGGGACCGGAAGATATCGAAAGCGGGTTCGGCCTCTTCCTCCTTTTCCATAAACGTAATTACGGTGCCAGGATCCCGGAGGACCGGAATGCGGAGACGCTGGTGGTTTCCAGCGGAGTCGGATATTTCCAGCACTTTCTCAAGGAATCTGGTTTCCGAAACGTGCTCGGCATCGATTCGGACCCGGAGAAGGTCGACTACGCTCGGAAAAGAGGATTCCGTTCGGAATGCGCATGCGCCTTCGAGTTCCTGGAGACCAGGCCTGAGGCGTTCGACTTTATTTTCGCCGAACAGGAGGTCAACCATCTCACCCGTTCCGAGTTCAAGCGATTCCTGGAACTATGCTATGCCGCGCTGCGGCCCGGCGGACGGGTGATCCTAGCGGCCGCGAACTGCGCGAACCCTTTGATCGCCACCGAATACCCGGGGAACAATATGGACCACTACATTTCGCTGGCGGAGAACGGGATCCGGCAATATTTCTCCCTCCAGCCGTTCCGGGAAGTTCATGTTTTCCCTCATGATTTTTATGTCCTGAAAAACAATCCTTTGAACTACGCGGCGAAATTCGCGACAGGCCTGTTCCACTTGTTCCTGAAAATCGCGTTCAAGATGTATGGAAAATCGAACAGGATTTTCACGAAGCGCCTGGGTGTGTTGGCCATCAAATAGCCACTCGGCAGGATCAGATCTCCGGGAACCTGGGCGGTTCGGAATCCTTCATCGCCTCCGCCATTCTCTTCCCGTTCCCGGCCGGCGGCGAAGTGGAGAAGCCGGGGACCGAATCGGCGAGCAGGAGCACCCCTCCGACCAGGCCCGTAAACAGGACGCTGACTCTGAAAAGAAGGGCCAGGGTCAGGGCTTCCGTCACCGAAAGCCCGAAAAGGGATAGGAAATAGACAAACGCCCCTTCCCTCACTCCCAACGAACTGATGGAGACCGGTGCGAGGCTGACGATCGTGGAGAAGGGAAGGACCAGAAACGCCGCCTGAACCGAGACTGGGATCCTGAGACTGTAAGCGAGGCCCCAGAGATAGAACACCGCGTAAAGCTGGAACAGGACGGAAATCGCAGCTGTCCCCGCCAATTCGACCGGCCGCTTTCGATAGAGGATCAGGCTCTCGTACAACCGGCGCGCCTTTCCGGCAAGCTTGCTCATGAAGGCGAACCGCCGGGGCCGGGACAGCACCCGGTGGATGACGCGGTGCCATAGAACGAAGGCTCCACAGGCGATGAAGAACAAGAGAACCGCCGCCGCGCAAACCGGGAGAATTCGGGTCCGGCCCACCCTCTCCCAGGCCATTCCCAGGCCGATCGCTCCATACACGAATACCAGGAAAAGACCGCTGAATCGCTCCAGGAATACGGCGGCGACGGATTCGGCCATCTTTCCGGATCGCTTCCCGACCTGGTAACACCGCACCACGTCGCCCCCGATATCGCCGGGCAGGAAATTGCTGTAGAACACTGCTTGCAGATACAGTTTCCAGAGCCCGAAAAACCCGGGGGAATCGATCCCCTGGGCGCGTAGAAGTATCTTCCATTTCCAGACGCTCAAGGCGGATCCGGGAATGAAGGTGAAGAACATGCCGATCAGAACCGGAACCCGCGCTTCGTCGAGGATAGTGCCGAACGCCTCGAGGTCCACCCTGGAAAACAGGTACCCCAGAAGGGCAACGGCGACGACCGTCTTCACAATCGTCTTGAACATCAGTCGTTCACTCTACTCCTGTATGCTACCGCTTCACACCGTGCCCGAACAGCATCAGGCTGCATCGGCGGAGACCTGGAACCGCTCCGCATATCCGATCGATCCGGTCGTAGAGGGGAAGAAGGGACTTGGGAACGGGCGGTGTGTAGAGAAGGTGTTCGACCCCTACCTCCGCCGCACCCGATGCTACCAGCCATTTTCGGAAATTGTTGCGGCGCATAAGCCACATATGCCGGTCTTCCTTCAGCATGATCATAAAACCGATGTTGGTCGGGTAGATCCAGTTCGGCTCCATCATGGCGATCCTGCCGCCTCTTCGCGCGACACGAACCATCTCCCGCACCATCCGTTCCGGTTTTTCCATGTGGTGGAGAGTTGCCGCGCAGAAAACCGCGTCGAAAGAACCGTCCTCGAACGATAAAGCGTTGGCGTTGTCTTTCTTCAGCAGGATGTCGGAACGGTCCCTGTAACCGGCCAGCCTCTCCTCGGCCACGTCCAGGGATCCCTGGGAGATATCGATTCCGGTGAAGGACAACGCCTCCCTTTCGAGGAACCAGGCGGCGTGTTCACCTTCGCCGCATCCGACTTCCAGGACACGGTCGCCTGGCTTCAGGCGGAGAAATTCGAATAACCGGTTGAACTTGATCTGGTGGTTTCGATTGGCTCGCCCGCCGACCGTGTAAAATTTCGTCTTCCCGGCCTTCTCATCGAACATCCGTTCCTGGTACTGCTCTTGAGAAGTCAATTTGGCCGCCATGGTCGATAGTCTCCGTGTCCCGATATTTCCAATATAGGTGCCGGTCTCCTGGATGTCCGGTCTTTTGCCGCCCTCTGCGCCGGAATTCCGCTGAACACCCCCCCCCGGAGCCAGCGCGGCACCAAGTCATGTGAAGGATCAAGGGCAATAT
>CAZZIV010000280.1:0-3717 GCA_964654385.1 uncultured Acidobacteriota bacterium
CCGCGGCGGCCGCCCCGGCGCTCCCGCGCCGCGCCCCCGCCCCCACCCCCCTGACCTGGTCGGCCCCCCCCCCCATCGTTCCTCCGGGCCGGCGGCCCTCTTTCGAATCGGGGAGGCGGCCGGATCGAGCCCGGCCGCCTCCCCCTGGCACGATTCATTGGGGTTATCTATAGCTAGTATATATCATATTGATTTGATCTATCCATATATTTCAGGAAAAATCAGGCCGTGAGAACCTGCGGAACCCGGGTGCCGGATTTTCGCGGAAACCGGGAAGGGAGAATTTTCATGGTGACCCGAATCGAGATCGCCGGGCGGGAAGGACAGGTCGATCCCCGGGGCGTCCATGCCGCGGAACGGATCCGGAATTTCCTCGGCATCTCCATCACCGGGCTGCGCACGCGGAACGTCTACCGGATCGAGGCCGACCTGAACGAAGGAGAAGCCGAGAAGATCCTTCGGGAGTTCACCGACCCGGTGCTCCACAACGGCGCCGTGGGCCGGGTGAACGACGGCCGGTTCGATGTGGCCGTTTCGGTCGGCTACAAGCCGGGGGTCACCGACCCGGTGGGGAAGAGCGCGCTGGTGGCGGTGCGGGACACCCTGGGCCGCCCCCTCGTCCTGGAGGGCGGGCAGGAACCGGCGGTCTATACCTCGATCCTCTACCTGATGGACGGGGTGACAAAGGAGGAAGCCGGGGCGATCGCCGAAAAACTGCTGGCCAACCCGGTGATCCAGGAGATCCAGGTCCAGAGCCGGCAGGAATGGGAGCGCTCGGCGCCGGACCTGGAGGTCCCCCGGGTCGCCGCCCAGCCCCGGCCGGACGTGAAGCGTTACGACCTGTCCGGCTCCGACGAAGACCTGCTTGCGATCAGCCGGAAAGGGCTTCTCTCCTTGAGCCTGGAAGAGATGCGCGCGATCCGTGACCATTTCGCGGCCGAGGGGAACCACCCGGTCCGGCAGGCGCTCGGCCTGGGCGGCTCCCCCACCGACGTGGAACTGGAATGCCTGGCCCAGACCTGGAGCGAACACTGCAAGCACAAAATCTTCAACGCCACCATCACCTACCATGAAGACGGCCGCCCGCCCGAGAAGATCCGGTCGTTGTTCAAGACGTACATCCGGGGGGCGACCGAGGCGATCGACGCCGACTGGCTGGTGTCGGTCTTTCACGACAACGCCGGCGTCGTCGAATTCAACGACCGGGTCCACCTGGTCTACAAGGTGGAGACCCACAACTCCCCGTCCGCCCTGGACCCGTACGGCGGCGCCATCACCGGGATCGTCGGCGTGAACCGGGACCCGTTCGGCACCGGCCTGGGCGCCCACCTGCTGGCCAACGTCTGGGGGTACTGCTTCGGTTCGCCGTTCCACGAAGGGGACCTGCCGAAAGGCCTGCTCCATCCCCGGCGGATCCGGGACGGGGTGCACCAGGGGGTGATCGACGGCGGCAACCAGAGCGGGATTCCGTACGGAAGAGGATGGGAGCTGTTCGACGACCGTTATCTCGGCAAGCCGCTGGTGTTCTGCGGAACGGTCGGGGCGTTGCCGGTGACCATCGCCGGCGGGCCGGGCGAAAAGAAAGCGGCCCGCCCCGGCGACCGGATCGTGATGACCGGAGGGCGGATCGGCGCCGACGGGATCCACGGAGCGACCTTTTCATCCGCCGCCCTGGACGAATCGGCGCCGGTGCAGGCGGTGCAGATCGGCGACCCGATCACCCAGAAGACCATGTTCGACTTCCTCCTGGCCGCCCGGGACCGGGGGCTGTACACGGCGATCACCGACAACGGCGCAGGCGGCCTGTCCTCTTCGGTGGGAGAGATGGCCGAGCAGTCCGGCGGCGCCAGGCTCGACCTTTCCAAGGCGCCCCTCAAGTACGCGGGCCTCTCCTGCTGGGAGATCCTGCTCTCGGAAGCCCAGGAGCGGATGACCCTGGCGGTGGCGCCGGAGAAGATCGGCGAATTCCTGGAACTGGCCCGGGAGATGGAGGTGGAGGCGACCGACCTGGGTGAGTTCACCGACAGCGGGGTGTTCCACGTCGCCTGGGGAGACGAGACGGTGGCGTACCTGTCCATGGAGTTTCTCCACGGAGGAGATCCGGACCTGGACCTGACCGCCCGCTGGACCGAGCCGTCGTTCCCCGAGCCGGAGACCGGAACCCTCGACGATCTCTCCCCGGTTCTCCAGGCGATGATCGGCCGCCTGAACCTCTGCTCCGGCGAGAAGAAGGCCCGGCACTACGACCACGAGGTGAAGGGGCTGACGGTGGTAAAGCCGTGGGTCGGCGTGGAGAACGACGTTCCCGCGGAGGCGACGGTATTCCTGGCCGAGCACCCTTCGATGAACCCGGGGCAGGCAGGCCCAGGGCAGGGAGAGCCGTCTTTCTGGCAGGGGTTCGTCCTGGCCGAGGCGGTGAACCCGTTCCTGTCGGACATCGACTCTTACGCCATGGCCTGCGCGGTCCTGGACGAGGCGGTTCGGAGACTGGTCTGCGCCGGTGCCCGGACCGACCGGATCGCCGCCCTGGACAACTTCTGCTGGCCCGACCCGGTGCGGTCGGATCAGACGCCCGACGGCGAGTACAAACTGGCCCAACTGGTCCGCTCCTGCCGGGCGCTGTACGACCTGACCCGGGCGTACGGCACGCCGCTGATTTCCGGCAAGGACTCCATGAAAAACGATTCCACCATGGGCGGCGTAAAGATCAGCGTGCCGCCGACGCTTCTTCTTTCCGCCATCGGCCGGATCGACGACGCCCGAAAGGCGGTCACCCTGGATTTCAAGCAGGAGGGAGACCTGGTCTACCTCCTGGGCGCCACCTCCGACGAGTGCGGCGGCAGCGAATACTTCCGGTACCTGGGAGATCTGGACGGCGTGGAACGGCCGCCGGGAGCGCCGGCCCCCTATGTAGGCAACCGGCCGCCGCAGGTCGATCCGGCGCGAACGCTGCCGCTCTACCGGGCGCTGGAACAAGCGATGAAGGCGGAACTCGTCCAGTCGGCCGCCACTCCGGCCCGGGGAGGGCTGGCCCTGGCCCTGGCCCGCTCGGCCATGGCCGGCATGCTCGGAGCCGACCTGAACCTGGACCGTGCCGGGGACCTGGCCGCCCTTCCGGCCGACCGGGCCCTGTTCTCTGAATCGGCCGGCCGGTTCCTGGTGACCGTTCGCCCGGAGGACGCGTCTTCGTTCGAAGAGGCGATGGAAGGAACGGCCTCTGTCCGGATCGGCGCCGTCGCCTCCGGCGAGTCGCTGCAGGTCCGCCACGGCGGCCGGGTCGTCCTGCAGGCCGGCCTCTCTTCCTTGAAGCGATCCTACAAGGAGACCCTCGAACATGTCTGACTCTCCCACGACCCGCCTCGACGCATTCCGGGCGCTTCCGGAAAAGGAACTCCGCGAAGCCCGGGCCGGCGTCCGGGTGCTGATCCTCACCGGCCTCGGCCTGAACTGCGAAGCGGAAACCGAGGCGGCATTCCGAACGGTCGGCGCTTCCCCGGAGCAGGTCCACCTGCTGGATCTCCTGGACGGCCGGGCCGAAAGGAAGCTCTCGGACTACTCGATCCTGGCATTCATCGGCGGGGGGGTCCTTTGAGGCGACGTACGCGCGCGGTGCGTGCTCTGCATCCACTGGGCATGGGTGGACTCGAGGTACAGGTCGTAGCTCTCGCTGCCGTCGAGCCCCGTGGTGGAGGGCCCGCCCGCGAAGAGCGAGGTGCC
>CAZZIV010000281.1:0-3713 GCA_964654385.1 uncultured Acidobacteriota bacterium
GGCGCCGGCCGGCGGCCCGCCGCCGTCGCCGGGGACGGCGCCGCCGTCCGCCGGTTCCTTTTCCAGCCTGTCCCGCAGTTCCAGGACCATCCGCGCGGCGGTCTTCTTGCCGATGCCGGGGATTTTCCGAATTCTCCTCTGGTCGTCCTCCAGGACCGCCAGACGGAGTTCCCGAACCCCGATCCCCGAGAGGGTGGCCAGGGCCAGGCGCGGCCCGACACCGGAGATGGCGGTGAGATTCTGAAACATCCCTTTTTCCTCCTCGGTGTCGAACCCGAACAAGGTGATCGAATCCTCCCGAACATGGGTAATCACCAGAAGATCCGCCTCGACGCCCGGCGACAGGCCGTAGGATGTGTTCAGCGAAACCTGGAGTTCATACCCGGTCCCATGAACATCGAGCAGAACCCGGCCCGGCTCGCATTCCCATACCCGGCCGCGCAGCCGCCCGATCATCGGCGCGGATTCTCCGGCGGCCCGCAGGCCCGCGCCACCGCCGCCTTCATCGGAGCGGAGACCAGGTGGCAGTAGGCCACGGCCAGGGCGTCGGATCGATCCAGGGAGATCTTTCCGAGCTCCACCCCCAGGAGCGATCCGATCATCGACCGGACCTGCTCTTTCTCCGCCCGGCCGTTCCCGGTGATCGTCTTCTTCACGGTGGCGGGAGAATACTCCTCCACGGCCACTTGATGCCGGACCAGCGCGGCCAGGAGCACCCCCCTGGAATGGGCCAGTTGGAGGGCCGATCGGGCGTTCACCCCGTGAAAGGGGGCCTCGACACCGGCGACGGAAGGGGCCCATGTTCGGAGAAGTTCCTCGAACCGGGACTGGAGTTCGGCCAGCCGTTCGGGAAAGGAGAGGCGGGTGGGAAGGGAGATCAGGCCCGATTCGATCATCCGGGGCCGGGATCGGTCGCCGTCGAGCAGCGCCCAGCCGGTTCGAACCGATCCAGGATCGACTCCCAGGACTAGCATATCGATCTCCGGTCCTGGAACCGCGGCGGAAAAGCGCTCAATCTCAGCCGAGTTCCGATTCGTCGAAATCGAGGTTCGCGGAGACTTTCTGTACATCGTCGTGGTCTTCGACCGCCTCGAGGAGTTTAATGCACTGCTCGGCTTTTTTGCCGTCCAGGTGAACCAGGTTGGACGGTTCCATGTCGATGGATGC
This sequence comes from uncultured Acidobacteriota bacterium, assembly GCA_964654385.1. Taxonomy (GTDB): domain Bacteria; phylum Acidobacteriota; class Polarisedimenticolia; order Polarisedimenticolales; family Polarisedimenticolaceae; genus Polarisedimenticola. The sequence continues at coordinate 1,168 of CAZZIV010000281.1, forward strand.
TTCCACCGGGACGATCCCCGCCTTCTCCAGCGCTTCTCTGACCGCGTGGAACGATTCGGGCGGGCTCTGCACCTCGAAGGTATCTCCGACCCGCTCCAGGTCCTCCGCCCCGGCTTCCAAGACGATCTCCATCAGCGCTTCCTCTTCCACTTCGCCGGCGGAAAGGACGAAGTTCCCTTTTTTCTCGAAGATCCAGGCCACGCTGTTCGGCTCCGCCAGGTTCCCCCCGTGTTTGGACAACAGGTGACGGATTTCAGGAGTGGTTCGGTTCTTGTTGTCGGTGAGGCATTCGATGTATACAGCGACGCCGCCCGGTCCGTACGCTTCGTAGTTGACTTCCTCGTAGCTGACGCCGGGCAGTTCCCCGGTCCCTTTCTGGATCGCCCGTTTCATATTGTCCGCGGGCATGTTCGCCGCCTTGGCCGAAGCGACGGCGGTTCGGAGCCTGGGGTTGCCTTCCGGATCCCCGCCGCCCATCCGGGCGGAAACGGTCAACTCCTTGATGATTTTCGTGAACACTTTCCCGCGCTTGGCGTCGGCGGCCGCCTTCTTGTGCTTGATCGTGCTCCACTTGCTGTGTCCGGACATACTTCCACCTCATGGAACGGAAGGTTGATTTTACCATAGTCGGAACCGGGTGACGCCGGCCGAGCGGCGGCATCCCAGGATCAGAAGGTATAACGGATTCCGATTCCCGCGGCGAAGCCTCCGTACTTGATGTCGCCGCCCTGGAGGTAATACTTGCCGGGGTCCAGTTTGCCGTCGAGGTTTCCGAGTTCGAACACACAACTCGGAAAATTGGAAGGATCGGCGCAGAACTCGTCACCGGTCATCCCCACCGGCACCGTGGCATCCACTTTCGGCACCACCTTACCGGCGTCGATCAAGCCTCCGGTGGTGATATTGACCGGACCGTACTGGGAGGCATCCGCGAGAGGAGACGTACTCAATTCCACCAGGTTCGGAACACCGACGCCCAGGCTCGTATCGCCATTGATCCGTACGCTCAGCGACCTGGAGGCGAACACGTACCGGACATCCAGGTATGCCGCCCACTTCCTCTTGAAACTGTACTCGGCCCCGCCGATCACATGCCATTCGAACGTATCCCGAGCATCGACCCGGATCCCGTCGAGGTCTTCGGAGACGGACTGGCCGATATACGCCGAGCCGTCGGGGGAAAGACCCAGTTGACCTCCGGCGGCCTGATCGAGCCGCAGGGAAAGGGTGTCCAGTTCCTGGCTCGGCTCGAATCCGACGAGGGTGTAGCCGAGACCGGCGCCGATATAAGGATTGAACGACGCCCTGGGACGGAAACGGGCGAGAGCGCTGAGCTGGATCGGAACCTGTTCCACCGTTCCGGCGGGGATCCGGAAGGCCGTGTAATTGAATCGTTGGGTATCGGGGATATCGATGAAGGGAAACTCCACCTGCATTTCCAGGTCGCGCAGGTCGCCGGTCTGGTATCCGGCCGCCACTTCCAGCATGAGGATCTTGTTGGCGGCGTACTGGAACGTGAACATCCCCCTCGGAGCTCCGGCGATGGTCAGATCGCCGAACACCGCGCTGTCGTTTCTCGGATCCTGGACCACGGCGGTCAGGGTGCCGTTGCCGGGATCAACGACCCGTAAAACATTCGCCGCCTGGCTCTTCACTCCGTCCTGAACCTTGTAGCCGCCGACATGGAAACTGACGCGGAATCGTTTCTCGACATCTTCCGCGAACAGCGGAGAAACGAGCAGAAGGGCTGCCGCCAGAAGGGAAACGGTGATCCTGATTTTTTTCTGCCGAGTCATTTGGAATCGATGCCCCCGTTTGGAATCCGGAGCCCAGCCAAGGAACTCCGTATCTTCTGTATGCGAGTCTGTCTTTATACGCTCTGGAAACGCCGCCGGTCAAGGCTTCTTCAACCTCATTTGCGGATTCTGCTGCTTTTATCCAGCATATACCGCCCCGGCGCTCCCCGGGCGGACAAAAAGGAAAGGCCCACCTTTCGGGTGGGCCCTTCCGAATCATCATCCTGGCAACGTCCTACTCTCCCACGCAGTTTCCCACGCAGTACCATCGGCGCTGAGGGACTTAACGGCCGTGTTCGGAATGGGAACGGGTGTGACCCCCTCGCTATGATCACCAGGAACACTGAATAGTAGTATGACCGCCGGCAACTTGATTCAAGCCGAGCGTCCGCGTTCTTGAAAAGAAAACAAAAAAGGTCAAGCCTCACGACCGATTAGTACTGGTAAGCTGAATACATTACTGCACTTACACTTCCAGCCTATCAACCTCGTAGTCTACGAGGGGTCTTCAGCCACATACGTGGAGGGATACCTCATCTTTGGGCGGGCTTCGCGCTTAGATGCTTTCAGCACTTATCCTTTCCGAGCATAGCTACCCAGCGATGCTCCTGGCGGAACAACTGGAACACTAGAGGCTCGTGGTTTCCGGTCCTCTCGTACTAGGAAACCATCCCTTCAAGTATCCTGCGCCCACAGAAGATAGGGACCGAACTGTCTCACGACGTTCTAAACCCAGCTCACGTACCGCTT
>CAZZIV010000282.1:0-3697 GCA_964654385.1 uncultured Acidobacteriota bacterium
AGCTTCCGAGTGATACGCCTGTTACGGATACCAGGAGCTCATCACTCCACAGAGCTTCGACGTATCCCTCTGGAAGACCTCCGGGCACTACGATCACTACCGGGAGAACATGTACTTCACCGAAGTGGACGGCCGGGAATACGCGGTCAAGCCGATGAACTGTCCGTCTCACTGCCTGATGTACTCGGAAGGGCGCCACTCCTACCGGGAATTGCCGATCCGCCTGGCCGACTTCGGCCGCCTGCATCGGTACGAACTATCCGGCGCCACCGCCGGCCTGACCCGTGTGCGGACTTTCAGCCAGGATGACGGGCATATCTTCTGCACCCCGGAGCAGGTCCAGGAAGAGGTTGGAAGCCTGACCCGGATGTACCTGGAATCCTACAGCCTGTTCGGCCTGGAAGTCCGGATCTTCCTATCGACCCGCCCGGAGAAAAAGGCCGGTGACGACGCCCTCTGGGATCGCGCGGAAGGGGCGCTGCAGGCGGCCCTGGAATCCCTGGAGCAGCCGTACGAGATCAACAAAGGGGATGGCGCCTTCTACGGCCCCAAGATCGATTTCATCGTGAAGGACGCCTTGAGGCGGGAACACCAGATCGGAACGATCCAGTTGGATTACGTCCTCCCGGAGCGGTTCGGGCTGAAGTACATCGACGCCGAAAACGGCGAGCAAACGCCTGTAATGGTCCACCGGGCGATGCTGGGATCCCTGGAGAGGTTCATCGGGCTTCTCATTGAGCACTGCGCCGGGGCTTTTCCGTTCTGGCTGGCTCCGGAACAGGTCCGGGTCCTGCCGATCACCGACCGGACCATGGAATACGCCGGACGGATCGCGGAGCGGCTGGCTGAGGCAGGCCTCCGGACGACGGTCGACCGTCGGAACGAAAAGATCGGGGCCAAAATTCGCGAGGCACAGCTGGAAAAAATCCCTTTCATGCTGGTGATTGGCGACAAAGAGGCGGAATCCGGTACTATTACGATTCGTTCCCGGAAAGACGGAGACCAGGGGACGGCGTCCTTGGAAGATTTTGTACGCCAGGCTGTAGCCCTGGCCGCCGGGAGAGAGAACCGGTAACTCGACCCTGTAAGGGTAAGACGGAGCGCACGATGCCGAAAATGAAAACACACCGTGGAGCGGCCAAACGGTTCAAATCGACGGCCACGGGGAAATTTAAAAGAGGAAAGGCCTACAAGAGTCATATCCTCACGAAGAAAACCACCAAGAGGAAACGGGGGCTCGACACGCCAACGCTGATCTCGGAACAGGATCAGAAGAAGGTCGAGCGGATGCTGCCCTACGGCAACCGCTAGTTCCGATTCAGAAAGCCGCGAATCCCCTTTCCCGCCGAGCGGGCCTTGAACCGGTCCGACGGCCAGGAGAATCAGGATGCCCAGAGTCAAGAGAGGAAACAAGAGGCTTCTGAAGAGGAAGAAGATCCTCCGCAGAGCCAAAGGCTATTACCTGGCCAAGTCCAAGCTGTACCAGGTGGCCAAGGAACAGGTCCAACGCTCCCTGCAGTTCGCCTACAGGGACCGACGGCAGAAGAAACGGCAGTTCCGGCGCCTCTGGATCGTACGGATCAATGCGGCGGCCAGGCTGCACGACGTCTCTTACTCCCGTCTCATGCACGGGCTGAAAGTGGCCGGCGTGGACCTGGACAGGAAAACCCTGGCCGATATCGCCGTCGCGGATCCGGCCGCCTTCGGGCAGATCGTCGCCGCCGCGAACGAAGCGATCGCCGGCGCCTGATCGGGCTTTCCATGCTCGAAGACCTCCAGAGGATCGAGCGCGATTTCCAGAAGACGCTCCATGACGCCGGTACCGACCCGGACGCCGTGGAAGCGGTGCGCATCCGGTACCTGGGGAGAAAAGGAGAATTGACCGGGCTGATGAAACGGCTCGGCGGTCTCTCCAAGGACGAGAAACCGGCGGCCGGGAAGGCGATCAACCTGCTCAAGCGGAAAATTTCCTCCGCCGTCGACCAGGCGGCGGAACGGGCCGCCCGGGCCGGGCGGGCGGAAAGCCTCATCCGGGACCGGGTCGACGTCACGCTTCCCCCCCGCCAGGGATGGATCGGCTCGATCCATCCGACCACCCACAGCCGCAGGGAACTGGAAAGGATCTTCCGAAGCCTGGGCTATACGGTGGAATCCGGCCCGGAAGTGGAAGACGACTTCCATAACTTCCAGGCCCTGAATATGCCTCCGGAGCACCCGGCCCGGGACGGAGCGGATACTTTCTACCTTCGCGGCGGCCTTCTCCTTCGAACCCACACCTCTCCGGTCCAGATCCGCACGATGCAGAACCGGAAACCTCCGTTGAAAATGATCTGCCCCGGCCGGGTGTATCGAAGAGACTGGGACGCCACCCACCTGCCGATGTTCCACCAGGTGGAGGCACTGGTAGTGGACGAGGGGATCACCCTGGGCGACCTGAAAGGGACGATGGACAAGGTCTGGAAACGGTTCTTCGGTGCGGAGGTTCGAACCCGTCTTCGTCCGGCCTATTTTCCCTTCGTGGAACCAGGATGCGAATACGACATCAGTTGCCGGGTCTGCGACGGCGCCGGCTGCCGAATCTGCAAACAGTCCGGCTGGATCGAACTGGGCGGAGCCGGGATGGTTCACCCCGCCGTTTTCAAGGCGGTCGGCGTGGACCCGGACCGATACACCGGGTTCGCCTTCGGGCTGGGGATCGACAGGATCGCCATGATGAAATACGGCATCGACGATTTAAGGTTGATGATGGAAAACGACACCCGTTTCCTCGGCCAGTTCCCCTGGTAGGAGCCTCTCATGCTGGTATCGGTGAAGTGGCTCTGCGAACTCTGTCCCGTCCAGGACGACCCGGACGCCATCGCGCGCGCGCTTACCGACCGGGGTCTCACGGTGGACGCCGTCGACCGGAAGGGAAACGAAGGCGACGCCGTTCTGGACCTGGACATCCCGGCCAACCGGCCGGACTGCCTGGGCCACTACGGAATCGCCCGGGAACTTTCCGCCGCCTTTGGATCCGCGATGAAGCCTGCCGCCGGGGCCGGCTCCCCTCCCGTGCCGCCCTCGGGAGAGCTGGCCTCCCTGGTCCAGGTGGAGATCCGGGAACCGGATCTCTGCTCCCGGTACACGGCCCGGCTGGTGCGGAACGTGCGGATCGGCCCGTCCCCTCCGGAGATCCGAAACCGCCTGATCGCCTGCGGGCTCCGCCCCCTGAACAACGTGGTGGATATCTCCAACATCGTGCTGCTGGAGACCGGCCATCCGATTCACACCTTCGATTACCGCCTGGTCCGGGACGGCCGGATCCTGGTCCGGAAAGCCGAACCAGGAGAGCGTTTGATCACCCTGGACCAGCTACACCGGGATCTGCAGCGGGAGATGCTGATGATCGCCGACCCGGATCGGGCGATCGCCCTGGCCGGCATCATGGGCGGCGCCGACTCGGAAATCCGGGACGACACCACGGACGGTTTGATCGAAGCGGCCATGTTCGAGCCGGTCGGCGTTCGGCAGACCGCCCGGCAGCTCCCGAAACGAGATCATTTGGAGGAAGCCGGTCCCCTGCAAACGATCTACGAGCGTTGTCGCCGTAGTCGTCGCAAGGGTCCGCAAGCAATCGGCACGCTGCTGGTTGTCGTACTTGCTCGGTTGGGAGTCAGTGGATTAGAATCGGAAGCCGCGGGGCCGGACCCCATCCCGA
>CAZZIV010000283.1:0-3681 GCA_964654385.1 uncultured Acidobacteriota bacterium
CTCTGTAGCCCGTGGGTCGCTCCCCGCGCCGGCCGGTACACCGGCAGGTCCCGGACCCCCGTCCCCTCGCCGGTCCGGAAGGCGGCCCCCAGCCGGTCGCCTACGACCGCCAGGCTCGGCAGCCCCGAAGGAACCGATTCCATCGAGATCGGCCGGGGCGGAAGATAGGATTCCGGCGCCCCCGGGATCGCCGTGAGCAGGACCTGGTTTCCGGGCCGGACAGTCCAGGCCAGGTAGGCGACGCCCTGTCCATCGAAAACCAGGGCCGGGTCGGTCTCGTTCACATGGTTGTCCCGGCCGATGAGAACCGGTTCGCTCCAGACTCCGCCGGCCTGAACCGAGACGGCGATGGAGTATTCACCGCTTTCCCTCCAGGCCCAGGCGGACCAAACCGTTCCGTCCGCCGGGTTGACGGCGGTGACCGGTGCTTGGTCCAGGCTGCCCGGAGCGTAGCGGAACGGGAGCCGTTTGCCCCGGGGTCCGGCGAATGCCGGACCGATGGAGAGCAGCACGGCGATGCAGAAGATGGCGATCACGGTCCGCTTGAATCTAGGCATTCCTGCGCCCCCTTTCGATGAAGGCGTCAAATTCAATGACTTCCGGAAATTTCTTCTCGATGGAAGATCGCAGTGATTTCAGCCGCCCGAAGGCGATGCGGTTTCGCGTCGGGTTTCCGCTGTTTCGGGCGAGCTTCCATTCATAATAGGCGTTCACGAAGAGAAGATCGGCGAACCGGCGGTCCGGTGTGTTGCAGATTTTCTCCGACTCCATGAAACAGTGACGGGCTCGCTTCGAGTCGTCGAGTCGATAGTACGCTTCACCCATGTTGGTCCAGGCCCGGGCAACCAGCCTCAGGTTGCCGGAGGCCTGGCTCTCCTGCAGGGCGGCACGAAGGATTCGGATCCCCTCCCTGTGTTTCCCCAGGGCGACATAGCAGGTACCGATGTTGATCCGGATCCGCAGAGGCTCCAACGGTTCGTCGACTTTTCGATACAAGTCGGCCGCTTCCCGGTACCGGGCGATGGCGCCGGCCCAGTTCCGGTTCTGGGCCAGGATGAACCCCAGGTTATGAACCGCCCGGGCGGTCAGCATCGGGTCGTTTCCGCTTTGGGCGATGGCGGAGGCACGATCCGCCTCGATTTCCGCCAGGAACAGATCGCCCTGTTCCGCGTGGATGCTGGAGAGAGCCACCAGAGCCCGGGCCTGGAGGGTGCGGCTCAGACCGTTGACGTCTTTCAGGGTTTTGCGGAGCTCGGATTCCGCCAGGGCGATCTTGCCCAGGCGGGTCAGGGCGGTGGCCAGGTTGATCCGGGCCTGGGCGGCCCGTTGAAGGTAGGAAGCCGGATCCTCGGAATCATCCAGCAGTTCCAGCGCCCTTTCGAACAGGCCGAACGCCAGGCCGGAATCACCGGCGTTCAGGGCGTCAAGGCCGCTCTGGACAAGGGTATCCGGATCCCCGGTTTCCGGTTTCAGGTCCTCGTACGCCTCCAGGTCGACCACGTCGGAAAACGACTGGATCGACACGTTGAAGACACTGGCCAGGACGCGCAACTTGTCGAAGGAGGGATAACAGATCCCTTTCTCGTAACGGCTCAGCTGGGAGTTGTCGATTTCTCCCCCTTCGTTCCTGGCTTTCTCTTCCACGCGCCGGAGGGAATAGCCATATCCTGTCCTCAACTTCTTCAGGTAGCCTCCGAGTCTCGGACTTCCTTTCCGTTGTGTTGATGCCGCCCTGGTCCCCATTCTGAACCCCCGTTCCTTTTGCCGGGTCATCGCAAAGTATTATAAGTATAAACCCGGATTGTGCCTGTTTACAACACTCGCCTGAAATCCTGCCTCGCTTTCCCCTCGGCCCCTTAATTACAATGATCCTTGAGCAGGGTCAAGAACAGTCTGTCCGGCCCTGGTCTTGTCTGCGGTGGTCATGCCGCGGGCGAAATGCAGCATCGAAAGGATCTCCCGGATTTCCGGCACATATCCTCTTCAACGGGTAGAATACCGGTCGGAGGGAGAGGCGCTTGGCGACCCCACGAGTCTGGTCCATGTTCACGGTGTCCGCCGACCGGGATACGATCCGGGCGTTCGTCGTTTTCGGCGTGCTCCTGGCGGTGATCGCCGGGTTGGCGGGAAACCTCACCTTCCGTCAGCTGGATATCGTGGTGATGGCCGACAAGCGTCGGGCCGCCCAGGATGAGGCGGAAGCGATCGCGCGGGCGGTGGCCGCCCTGGGCCGGGATCACGAAACGATCAGCCTTCACAAGCTCCGGCAGAAACAGGATGTGATCAAAGAGGTCATCCTGGATCGGCTGGCCTCCAGGTTGGTGCTCGATTACGTGGAGATCCTGGACCGGTACGGGGCCACCCTGCTTGCCGTGGACCGGAGCAGGGATCCCGCCGACATCCGATCGGTCCACCTGGCCCCCCGGAGGAACATCATTTCGGCCACGCTGGTGCCGTACCACGCCTACTCGGTGCAGGTCCCGCTGATGGGCGCGAGCCTGCAGCCGGTGGGGGAGGTCCGGGTCGGTATTTCCGAGGGGATGGTCCAGCGGGATCTGGAGGATCTCAGGAAGTCGTACCAGAAAAAAGTAACGGCGGCGGCGGCGGCAGGTGCGGTGGTTCTGATCGTCGGCCTGTTTTACGTGCTGCACCTGATCGGGAAAAACCGACGGCTGGAGCAGTCCAGGCTGGCGGCGGAAAGGCGTTCGTACGTAGGCCTGCTGGCTTCCGGACTGGCCCATGAAATCCGGAATCCACTGAACGCCATGAACATGAACCTGCAGATGCTCGAAGAAGAGGTCCAGATGATCCCTGGCGCGAATCGGGAGGATTACGGCGAGTTGCTGGATTCCACCAAGAGCGAGATCGAGCGGCTGGAGCGGCTGGTCAACAACTTCCTGGCCTACGCCCGCCCGGCCCGGCCCAGTTTCGAAAAGACCGACCTGAACCGGCTGGTGCGGGAGATCGTAAAGTTCCTGGACGCCGATTTCACCCAGAGCGGCGTGGAGGTGGAGCTGGAACTGGAACCGATGTTGCCGGAAGCGGAACTGGACGCCACCCAGTTCAAGCAGGCGGTGATGAACCTCCTGGTGAACGCCCGGCAGATCATGAAGCACGGCGGCACCATTACCATCACCACCCGGCCCGGCGCCGGAGGCGAACTGGTCCTGGAGATCCGGGACACCGGCCCCGGGATACGCCCGGAAGCCCAGGAGAGGATTTTCCAGGTCTTCTTCTCCAGCCGGGGCGGTGGGACCGGCCTGGGGCTGCCGATCGCCCGGCAGATCGTGGAGCGCCACGGAGGATTCATCGAACTGGAATCGAAACCGGGCCACGGGGCGACCTTCCGAATCCGGATTCCCCGGATCCACCCGGATCCCTCCCCGGAAACGGAAGGGGAGAAGGACGACGAAGCATGAGCCGGCTCGAGGCCGCGCGAAGACGGGCGGAGGAGCTGCGCAGGGAGATCGCCCGCCACCGGAAGAGCTATTACGTGGATGACGATCCGGAGATCGCCGACGGAGAATACGACGTTCTGGAACGGGAACTCCTGCAAATCGAAGACGAGTTTCCCGAACTGCGCACCGCCGACTCGCCGACCCTTCGGGTCGGCGGCGCGGCCGCCGCAAACGTTCCCCCATTCACCCACACCATCCCGCCACTCCCCCTCGCGCAAGCCTT
>CAZZIV010000284.1:0-3676 GCA_964654385.1 uncultured Acidobacteriota bacterium
CCGTTCGGCCGGGCCTGGCGCCCTCTGACACGTTTTCACTCGCGAATGATTGTACGATCAGGGCTAACCCAATGTGACGATCCTCCGCGGCGGCGCGAAGCCCGACGCGGTTCACGGCCCGTGCAGCCGGGGAAAAGCGCCGGTTGAGGGAGCGGAACACGACCGGAAGGCGCGAAGGTCAGCCGTTCACCTTCCAGACCGTGTCCAGGAGCGTTCCGTCCACCCACTTGATCACCGCCACCGGCTCGTCGCTCTGTTCCGGCTTGGCAGGCGGTCCGCCGCAAAGCCTGTCCACCTCTTCCTTGATCTCTCCGATCGGGCGGATCGGCAGACTGCTTCCCTTGAGGGCGTCCAGGAGGTCGGTCCGGCGCGGGTTGACGGCGATCCCCCGTTCGGTGGCGATGACGTCGATCAGTTCCCCCGGGCCGGTCAAGGTGGTCACCTCGTCCACGATCACCGGGATCCGGTCCCGGTAACTGGGGATCGCCAGGATAGTGCAGCCGGAATGGAGGCAGTTCTGCCAGCCGCCGATGCCGTGGAGAAGCCGTCCGTCCGAATGGGTAACCACGTTGGCGTTGAAGTTCACATCCACCTCGGTGGCGCCCAGAACCACCGCGTCCACCATGGAGGCGAAGCATCCCTTGCCGTGGTGGTTGTAGGAGGTGAACGGGGAGGTCGGCACATGCCGCGGATCCTTCCCGATGCTTTCCACGCCGGCCAGGTCGAAGGTCTGCCCGTCGAGGATGTAATCGGTCAGGCCGTCCCGGAGCAGGCCGACCAGGTAGGAGGTGGAGCCGCCCCGGACGAACCGGGCCTTCACGCCGGCCTCCTTCATCATCTCCCGCAGGAACCCGACGAAGGCGAGAGCGATCCCGCCGGCGCCGGCCTGGAACGAGAACCCGTCCCGCAGGATCCCCGAGTCCCGGAGAAGCCGTGCGATCTGCTCGGCGATCCGCAGCCGCTCCGGCGAGCGGGTGATCCGGGTGGTGCCGGAGACGATTTTGGACGGGTCGCCCACCGAGTCCACTTCTACCACGTAGTCCACGTTGTTCCCCTGGATCTGCCAGGGGATACAGGGAAACGGGACCAGGTTGTCGGTGACCACGATCACGTTTTCCGCGTAGATCGAATCGGCCAAGGCGAACCCGAGGGAACCGCAGGCGGACGGGCCGTGGCTGCCGTCGCAGTTTCCGAACGGATCGGCGGTAGGGGCGGCGATCACGGCGATGTCGATGTTCACCTCCCCGTCCTGGATCGCCTGCCAGCGGCCGCCGTGGGAGCGGAGAACACCCAGGCCGCGCATCCTGCCATGGCTGCAGTAGTCGCCCAGCGGCCCGTTCATGCTTCCCTCGATATGATGCACCACGCCCTGTTCCATCAGGTCGACCACCGGCGCGTGGCAGGGGAAGGAGGCGCTGGGGAACCAGAGGAGATCCTTCACACCCATTTCCCCGGCGGTCCGGAGGGTTTCCAGGGCGATGTAGTCGCCGTTCCGGAAATGATGATGGCTGGAGATCGTCATCCCGTCGGCGAGGCCGCATCTCTCCAGGGCGGTCCGGAGGTCCGGAACCCGCTTGTCCCCGTCGGGCGGGTACGAGGCGGAGGAACGGATCGGCGGCGCCGATTTCCTCCCCTGGGGGAGATGCTTTCCGAGTCCGGGGAACGGAACCTGGGCGGTGCCGTTCACCGTCAACGGCACCTTCCGGCCTGCGGCATTGATTTCGAATAGAGGCGTCTCGCTCATCAGGAATCCCCTTGCGCCGCTTCGTCCAGGAGACCGGCCCGTCGCGCGTCGTTCACCAGCCGCCGGGCCCGTTCCACCACGGGAGGGTCGATCATCCTGGAACCCAGGCTGACCACCGCCAGCCCCTTCTTCTCCGCCTCTTCAAACGCCGCGACGATCCGGAGCGCCATTTCCAGCTGTTCGGCGGACGGAGAGAACTCCTCGTGGATCGTACCGATCTGCCGGGGATGGACACAGCCCATCCCGGTGAAGCCGAGGGCCCTCGAGGCCGACGCCCACCGGCGCAGACCGTCTTCATCTCCCACGTTCCCGTACACCGAGTCGATCGGCTGGACCCGGGCCGCGACCGCCGCGTTCACCAGCCGCTGTCGGGCCCAGAGCGATTCGGCGCCTTCCGGAGTTTTCGCAACGCCGAGATCGGCCGTGTAATCCTCGAGGCCGAGGGTCAGGGCGGCCACCCGGTTGGAGGCTCGGGCGATCTCGAACGCGTTCTCCATTCCCAGGGCGGTCTCCAGGATCGGCATCAACCAGATCGGCCGGTGTTCGCCGGTCTCTCCCAGGATCCGGTTCACCAAGGCGTCGATCCGGACGACCTGGTCGGCCGAGTCGACCTTCGGAATCAAGATCATGTCCGGCCGGGCCGGAACCACCATTTCCAGGTCCTGGATCGCCGTCGGCTCAGGATTGATCCGGACCATCCGCTCCGCCGGGCCGAAGTCGATGCACCGAAGGGCGTTCCGGACCAGGTGCCGGGCGGCCTGCTTGGCGTCGGGATGGACCGAGTCTTCCAGGTCCAGGATGACGCCGTCGGCGCCGTGGAGACCTGCGCCGGCCATGAGCTTCGCCTCGTTCCCCGGCAGGTACAGCCGGGATCGCCGCAGCCGATCCTTGGGGGAGGGGTCGGGGAGAGGGGCCGGATCGGGCAATTCCGGCGAGCGGCCGCAGAAGCCGGCCAGCCGGGCGGCCGCCTCGGTCCGGGCCTGGATGGTGAACGGCAGGGCCCCCATGTCCAGGACCGTCACCTCGGCGTGGACTGCGCCGATCTGCTCCAGGGTCGTTGCGACCTGGTCCCGGATCGCCGCGCCGTAATAGGGCTCGACCTTGGAGGTCAAATCGATCCGGAGCCCGCCCTCGGACCTGGCAACGACCTGGACCTGGATGTCGGACCGGGCTTCGGGATTGCCTGCGATGCCGATCCGTTCTTTCATCCTCAACTCCTTTTAGCCCAGCTTCCCGATCACCGCGTCGGTAAACCGGCCGGTGGACGCCGCGCCGGCGTCGATGGCGCCGGGACCTCCTTTGATCTTCATCATGTCATACGTTCGCACGATCCCTTCTTCCACCACCGCGGCGACCGCGTTCCGGACCCGTTCCGCCGTTTTCCTTTCGCCGACATGGTCCAGCAGCATGGCGGCGCTCAGGATCATCGCCGCCGGGTTCACGATCGGCGGATCCAGCTCGGCATATTTCGGCGCCGATCCGTGGGTCGGCTCGAACACCGCCACCTGGTCCCCGATGTTACCGGAACAGGCGAAGCCCAGACCGCCGGTCAGTCCGGCGAACGCGTCGGAGGCGACGTCGCCGAACAGGTTGCCGGCGACGATCACCCCGTAATCCTCCGGGTTCTTGGTCAGCCACATCATCTGGGCGTCGATATTGGTGGACCCGTGCCGGATGTCCGGGTAGTTCTCGTGGATCTCCGACGCCACCTCTTCCATCATCCCGGAGGTCTCCCGGAGCACGTTCGGTTTTTCACAGATGGTGACTGACTTGTACCCATGCTTTTTCGCGAACTTGAAGGCGGCCCGGACGATCCTGCGGCAGCCGTCCCGTGTGAAGATCCGGGTGGAGATCGTCAAATCCTTCGGGTCGGTCTCGGCGAACTTTGCGAACCTGGAGTGGGTCGCCATCGCAGACTCGACCATCGGTGAT